>JAILZB010000001.1 GCA_023512725.1 Chloroflexota bacterium
CTCGTGTTGACTCTCCAGCGAGCCACACGCTGACCAGCGCCCGCCGCGCCCTCCAGGTGCTGGAACTGGTGGCCCGCCACCCCCGAGGCCTGAGCCCCAAAGCGATCGCGCGCGAACTCGGCCTGAGCCTCCCAACGGTCTACAACCTGCTCACGACCTTGCGCCGGGAAGGCTTTGTCCAGCGCTCACGCTGGCATGGGGGAATTGCCCTCGGGTCGAAGGTCGCGCTGCTCTACCAAGGCTACCTCGCCTCCGCTGCCGAACTCAGCCAAGTGGTTGGGGCGGTGAACGACCTCCGCGACCAGACCGATGCCCGCACCTATCTTGCCGTCTACGATGGGGATGTCGAGATTGTGGAGGTGGCCAGCCGGCGGGGGTGGCGCGAGCTCCCCGGGCTCGGCCGCGGGTTCCGCGGGGCGGCCCATGCCCTGGCGCTGGGCAAGGTGCTGCTCGCAGCCCTCGACCCGACTGCCTGGCCGGTGTACCTTCAGCGCGAGCGGTTCGAGCGCTTCACCGAGCGCACGCTTGTGTGGCCCCAGGACCTCCAGCGTGAGCTCAGGCAGGTGCGAGCCTCCGGGGTCGCCTTCGACCGGCAGGAGTATGCGTGCGGTGGATGCTGCATTGCCGCCCCCATCTACCAGGCGGCGGGGCAGCTCGTCGCGGCGCTCGCACTCTCGGTGCCAGCAACGCGCTTCCAGCACGAGGAGGAGCTGCTGACCCGGGCGGTTCGTCGTTGCGCTGCCGCGGCCAGCCAGGCGCTCGGCTACCCGCTGGCGAAGCGCTGACCGAAACCGGGTGTTCGGCCCTAGCCGGCTCAGGGGCCAAGCAGCGCGGTGAGGTCGGCGAGAGTGCGCGAACCGGGCCGCTCGCCGCGGGCGGCCATCTGCTGGGCCAGCCGGCGGACCGCTGCGTTGAGCGGGGTGGGCACGCCATGCAGGGCACCGAGGAGGCAGATTTCGCCGTTCAGGTAGTCCACCTCCAGCTGAGAGCGGCCCTTCGCGAGGCTCTGCCAGGTAGAGCTCCCACGGTACACCGCGCCGGGAACCTCGCCGTAGCGATAGTGCCGCAGTTCCCGCTCCTGGTACTCCTGCTCCCCTGCCCAATCGATGCCAGCAGCGCGGTAGACGGCGAGCGCTTCCTCGCGGAGCTGCTGCCCGAGGATGCCGCCACCGGGCTCGCTACCGCCGAGGATCGCATCCAGGGCGTTGGTCAAGTTGACCAGCAGCTTGGCGTATTTCAGGCGCAGGATGTCGGCGACGGGGCGCGAGACAAAGCCACTGGCGCTGAGCGCCGCTGCAATCTGGGTGGACCGCTCGTCAACCCCAGCCGGGAAGCGTCCGACATCCAGCACGCCGGTGACGGGGGTGCCAAAGGCGACAACGACCCCCGGCTCGAGGAATAAGGAAGGCAATAACACGTGGAGGCCGTAGACTGTCCGAAAGCGCCGAGCTGCCATTCGCTCATTGGCCACCCCGTTCTGAGCGCAGACGATGGGAACCTCGTCCGCCACCGCGTCCAGAGCGGCGAGGGCAGCAGTGGTGTCCTGCGATTTCATCGTCAGGAAGACGATATCGTCGGGCTGGATGGCGGCCTCGGCAGGCGTAGCGTAGGCAGGCGGGTGGACCTGCTGGTCGCCCGCGGGGGTCCGCAAGAGCAGGCCATTGCGTTGCAGGGCCAGCAGCTGGTCACCGCGGGCGATCAGGGCGACCGGGTAACCGGCGGCGTGCAGCCGGGCACCGATCGCTCCCCCAACGGCGCCCGCTCCGTAGATCACAAAGCGCATGGCACCTCCGATCCGGGAACGTGGGTGGGGACGATCGTACCCCAGCGGCTTGCTCAGTCGATGGGCTCACGAAAGTAAAGCCGAACCCGCCGGAAGCGCATCGCCACGTCTTCAAAACCGAGCGCAGCGAGCACGTCATCTGGCCGGCCAGCTCGGTTGTTCTCGGCAACGAGCTGGAGATGGAACTCAGCGACCCCGTCGCGGAGGTCGACCAATTCAAGCGAGCGCACGAGCGGCCGGAGATCGAAGGTCCGGGTCTTCTCCCCGCGCTGGCGAGTGAGGATGACCTGCTCGCGGGCGAGGAACTCGCGCACGGCCTGTTCCAGCTCAGTGCGGGAGCGGTCGGTCTCCACCTCGGCAATGAAATCGGCTGCAACGACCAGCTGGGCGAGGGCTTTCCCGACCGGTGGCGCTGGCCAGGCGGCACGCACCTCTACCCCCGGTGGGAGCTGGGGACGCAATCGCACCAGGACCTCCTCCGGGGTGACCTCGGCGCTGAAGCCGATCTCGAGGACTTCGTCCTCACCGACCACCCCGACGGCAAGCGGCAGTGCCATCGCGATCACGGGAGTGGGGGAGAAACCGCCCGAGTAGGCGAGGGGCAGCCCGGCCCGGCGGCAAGCGCGGACGAACAGCCGCATCAGGTCGAGGTGGGAGATGTATTTGACTTCCTCGCCGCGGCGAAAGCGCAGGCGCACGCGCTGCCGGGGTGGCTCCCCGGGCGGCCCCTGGCGGGAGGAGCGAGCCGGCTGGCTCAGCCGCGCCCCCGGCCGGCCGCCAGCGCAGCCTGGCGGACGGCGACGCGCTCCTCGATCGCGGCGTTGAAGAGCGCCTGGCAGGAGGCCACGTGCTTTTGGAGCCCGCAGGCTGAGCAGACGTCGTAGTGGCAGTCGGGGGTCGTCTCCTGGCGGGTGCTGCGGCGGTAGTCCCAGCGCAGGAACGCCTCGGTAACGCCAGTATCGATGTGGCTCCAGGGCAGCACCTCGCCGAGCGGCCGTCGTCGGTAGGCGTACCAGGACAGGTCGAGCCCGCTCTCGGCCGCTGCCTCTTCCCACAGCTCCGGCTTGAACTGGTCGCTCCAGGCGTCGAAACGGGCACCCTTGCGGAAGGCTCGCTCGATCACCGCCCCGAGCCGGCGGTCGCCCCGCGAGAGTGCAGCTTCGAGGCGGCTCTCGCCCGCATCGTGCCAGGAGAGCTTGACGCCGCGCAGCTTCAGCCCACGCTGCAGGATGGCGACCTTGCGCGCGATCTCCTCTGGTGGGCACTGGGGCGCCCACTGGAAGGGCGTGTGCGGCTTGGGCACGAACGTGGAGACGGTGACGCGAACCTCAGCGCGGTCGCCGCAGAAGCTCCGGCCGAGAGCGAGCACCTTCCGGATCAGGGTGACGATCCCCACGACGTCTTCGTCCGTCTCGGTGGGCAGGCCGATCATGAAGTACAGTTTGATGCCGGTCCAGCCGCGCTGGAAGGCCGCTTCGACTGAGCGCAGCAGGTCTTCTTCCGTGAGCGGCTTATTGATCACCTCGCGCAGGCGCTGGGTGCCTGCCTCCGGCGCAAAGGTGAGCCCGGAGCGCTTTCCCCGCGCAACCGCGTCCGCCAGCTTGACCGAAAAGCTATCGACCCGCAGGCTGCTGAGGGAGATCTGAAGGTGCTGGTCGGCATAGCGCTCGGCCAGCCGGGTGGCCACCTCGTCGATGGTGCTGTGGTCGCTCGTCGAGAGCGAGAGCAGACTTACTTCCTCGTAGCCGGTGTTGCGCAGCAACTGATCGACCGTCGCCAGGATCTCCTCGGTCGAGCGCTCGCGGACCGGTCGGGTGACCATCCCGGGCTGGCAGAAGCGGCAGCCCCGGGTGCAGCCCCGCATCACCTCGACGGCAACCCGGTCGTGGACGGTCTCGATGAAGGGCACGATCGGCCGGACCGGCAACGGCGGGAGGGTGCTCACCAGGGTCCGGCGCACCCGCGGGGGCGCCGCAGGGTCGTTCGGCGCGATCCGGGCCACGGTGCCATCCGGGTGGTAGGTCACGTCGTAGAAGCGCGGGACGTAGATCCCTGGCAGCGCGGCCACCCGGCGCAGGAACTCCACCCGGTCGCGACCGCCTTCCGCCCGCCAGGCCTGGTACCGCGCCAGCAGGTCGGGCAGCGCCTCCTCGGCATCGCCGATCACGAAGAGGTCGATGAAGGCGGCCATCGGCTCCGGGTTGACCGTTGCTGGCCCACCAGCAATGACCAAGGGGGCTTCCTCGCCCCGCTGGTCAGCCTGGAGGGGGATCCCCCCAAGGTCGAGAATGGTCAGGGCGTTGGTGTACCCCTGCTCGTAGGCAAGGGAGAAGCAGATCACGTCGAAGTCGCGTAGGGGCCGCTTCGATTCCAGGGCGTACAGTGGCAGCCCGACCCGACGGAGTTCCGCTTCCATATCCGGCCAGGGGGCGTAGACGCGCTCAGCTAGCCAGTCGTCCCGCTGGTTGACCAGGTCGTAGATGATCGCCAGGCCGAGGTTGCTCATCCCGATCTCGTAGACGTCGGGAAAGGCGAGCGCCACTTTCAGCGCCACCCGCGACCAGTCCTTGACGATGCTATTGAACTCGCCGCCGGTGTACCGCGCAGGTTTCTGGACCCGCGGCAGGATGCGGTCAAGCTGCTGGAGCATGCGAGGAACCCTTCTCGGCAGCGATGTGCCTCCTCGATTATATTGACGGGCGACAGGCTGCCGCCAAAGGAGAGCCGATGCCACTACCGTTGCTGGCCACTCAGCTGGTGGGAAGCTACACCAAGCCACGCTGGTTGTACCGTCGCGAGGCGCTGCTCGCGCGTCAGCTCGACCAGGTCTGGGAACCGGCGCCGGCCGTGCTGGAGGAAGCGCAGGGCGATGCCGTCCGGCTCGCTATCGCCGACCAGGAGCGGGCCGGGCTGGATATCATCACGGATGGCGAACAGGGCCGCGCGAGCTTCGTCACCTACTTCTACCGCCTCGACGGGATCGATCACCAGACGCTCGGTCCGCCGAACCGATACGGCATCGATCTCTCGTTTGTGTCGGTCAGCCCGGAATCGTCGATCCAGCGCCCGGAGGTGCTCCTGCCACGCATCGTCGGGCCGTTGCGCTGGCGGGAGCCAATGGCGCTGGCGGACCTGCGCTTTCTCAAGCAGCACACCCGTCGGCCGGTCAAGATGACGGTGATCGGGCCGATCACTGCGGCGGCGCGGCTCTCCGATGCCTACTACGGCGACCTGCGCGCGGCAGCCCTGGCGATGGCGGAGGCGCTCAACCAGGAGCTGAGGGTGCTCGATGCCGAAGGGGTGGACCTGCTCCAGCTTGATGAGCCGGATGCGCACTTTCTGAGCCAGGTCACCAACCCCTTCGTGGCGGAGGTGCTCGACCGCGCGATCGCGGGGGTGAAAGCCACCACGGTGGTCCACCTCTGCTACGGCTACTCGATTGCGATGAAGAACAAGCGGGTCGACGAGCGGTTCGGAGCGGTGCTCGAGGCGGTAGCGGCCTCCGCGATCGATGCGATCAATCTGGAGTACGAGGAGCCCGGTCATCAGCCGGAACTGCTGCGTCACGTTGGGCGAAAGACGGTGATCCTCGGGCTGCTCAACCTTGGCACGGAGGAGGTTGCCTCCCCAGAGTACCTCGCCAGCCGGATCCGGGAAGCGCTGGAGGTGGTGCCGCCGGAGCGCTTGCTGCTTTCGCCCGATTGCGGGATGTGGTTCCTACCGCGTGAAGTCGCCTTCGCGAAGCTCCGTGCCCTCGTGCTTGCCGCCGAGATGGTGCGCGCCGAGCTGGCATTCCGGCATGGGCACTAGCAGCCGCTCCCACTCGCCCGCGTGCCGGTGAGCGGCACGAACAGCCAGTATCTCCCGCCTGCCTGCTGCCTCCCACTGAGCGCCGGGGGGAGACCAAAGGCAAGGAGTCGGGATTCGGTCTGGAGGTAGAGCATTCCGTTGGCGATGGTGGGCTGGGTAGCCCGTTCCCGGCCGAGGGAGGTCCGCCAGAGCTGGCGCCCGCTTCGCGCCTCCAGGATGAGCATCCAGTTCTCGAGATTGGCGCCACCTGGGTCGACGAGGCCGGTTGCCACCACGAGGAGCCCGTTGGTGTACGCCGGTGGGAAGTTGCTCGTCTGCCCACCGGGTAGCTGGCCAGCGGTGGTATCCACCTTCCAGCGGAGGGCACCCGTTTGCTGGTCGAAGGCGAAGACGAAGTTGGTGGAACTCTGGGCGAACACCATTCCGTCGGCGACTGCGGGGGCGAACACCTCGCCGTAGGTCACGGCCGACCAGCGGAGGCTGCCCTCGCCCACGCTCACGGTCCGGATCATCCCGTCGAAGCCTCCTGCGAACACGAGCCCACCGTCGGCGGAGACGCGCAGGCGGTACGCCAGGGCGGGCACGGAGGTCTGGCGCCACCACCGCTCGCTGCCGTCCGCGGTGAGGGCGACCAGCTTCCCGTCATCCGCCCCGACGATCAGATCCCCAACCACGGCCGGCTCATAGGCGACGCCGCTTTCGTCGCCGTAGCTCCAGAGGGGCTGACCGGTCGCGGCACTGAAGGCGTACAGCCGGTTGGAGCTGACCAGGACGAGCCCATTGCCCACCACCGGAGACTGGTGGCCGTTGGAGTTGACCGGTTGTCGCCAGAACTCCTGGCCATCGCTGGCAGCGAGGGCAACCAGCAAGCCGTTGCTCGCATCGTCACCGCGGAGGGCATAGACCCGCCCCTGGTCGACGACGGGCGTGGCGATCCGTCCGCCGAGCCCCTTCGACCAGAGCACCTGCCCGCTCGTGGCATCGAGCGCCCAGAGCACCCCGTTCGCGCTGCCAGCATAGAGACGCCCGCCCACCACTGAGGGGGTCCCCTGGGGGCTACGCCCGATCGGCTGCGACCAGCGGAGCGTCAGCGCTCCAACCGTGCAGGCGCTCAGGCTCCGCTCGACCAGGGTGGCCCCGCGGTGCAGGGCGTCGCCCCCCACCTGTGGCCAGAGGGATTCCTCAGCGGCTGCCAGTGGCGCAGCGAGAAGGAGGGCAGCCAGGGCTGCCAGCAGGGAACCTCGGTGCACGGGCGGATGGTAGCAAGCTTGCCTGCCCTTGGCGAGCAGAAGGGTGGTGGGCGTGCAGGCGCCACCGCCCTTGCGCGTGTGTCGTAGACTGTGTGATCGATCCACATTGGGGGGGCGATGTCATCGGACAACCCACCGCGCCCGCCTGAGCCGACGACCCCGACCGCGCTGGTGGAACTTCCCCCGGAGCAGGCCGCGGCTATCCGGGAAGAATACGAGAGCGAGGCCCCCACCCGAACGCTGAAGGGGTGGGCAGCGCGCCTAGCTTCCCTCGGGGCAGTGGCGCTCTCGCTGTACGCCCTCTACTGGGTTGTCGCGATCGTGCCCGCCCAGGTCTACCGCCCGACCTTCCTCGCGCTGACGCTGGTGTTGGCGTTCTTGCTCTACCCCTTTTCGCTGGCGCGCGATCGGCGGCGCTGGCTCCGCGACTGGGTGCTGGCGCTGCTGCCTGTCCTGGCGCTGGGCATCATCTTCAGCGAGTACTTCCTGGCCCGGAGCGACCGGATCCGCTTGCTCGATGCTGGCTGGCCGCTGCTGGTGCTGGTGGCAGTGGTGCTAGCGTTCCTCGCCCTCGCCTTCTGGCGGCCAGCGCGCGACCGGGTGAGCCTCCCCGACCTGGTGCTGGCGCTGGTGGCGGTAGTGGTGCTTGCCTGGCCGGTGATCGACCTGGAGCAGTTCATCCAGCGGGCCGCCCGGCCAAGCCTGACCGACCTCATCTTTGGCACCGTCCTGATCGTCCTAGTGCTGGAAGCGACCCGGCGAGCGATCGGGTGGATCTTGCCGGCTACGGCGGTGCTCTTCCTCCTCTACGCTTTCTGGGGCAACTGGCTGGACGACCTCGGGCTGGCGCTCCTTGCCCATCGCGGCTACGAGCTGAACCGGCTGGTGGGGACGATGTACCTCACCCTGGAAGGGATCTTCGGGGTGCCGCTGGATGTCGCGGCGACCTACATCATCCTCTTCACGATCTACGGGGCGGTGCTGGAGCTGTCGGGCGCGGGCTCCTTCTTCATCGACTGGTCGTTTGCGGCGATGGGGCGCTCGCGCAGCGGTGCTGGGCCAGGCCGTACCGTCACCCTGGCAGGATTCCTTCTTGGCACCGTCTCGGGAAGCGGGGTGGCGACCACCGTGACCCTTGGTTCGCTCGCCTGGCCACTCCTCCGGCGGGCTGGCTACACCCCGAACACGGCGGGAGCAATGCTCGCAGCCGGGGGGATCGGCGCTATCCTCTCGCCACCCACCCTGGGGGCGGCGGCCTTTCTGATCGCCGAGTTCCTGCGGATCTCCTACCTGCAGGTGCTGGTCATGGCGACCATCCCCACCCTGCTGTACTACCTCTCGGTCTTTCTGATGATCGAGGCGGACGCGCGACGGCTCGGGGCCCGGCCGGTCGAGGTGGCGACACCCTCGTTGCGCGCGCTGACACTCCGCTACGGCTATCACTTCACCTCGCTGTTCGCGATTGCGGTGCTGATGGTGCTCGGGATGACCCCTTTCCTTGCCGTCTTCTGGGCGACCGTGCTGGCCGTTGCCCTCAGCTTTCTGCGCCCGGAGACGGCGCTCTGGCCGCCGAAACTCTGGCGGGCGCTCGACCTCGGTGGCCGGGGGGTAGTCTCCGTGGCGGCGACGACGGCGACGGCAGGCATCATCGTTGGCGTGGTCACCCTCACGGGGCTGGGGCTGAAGACAGCCGGACTGATCGTGACCCTGGCCGGAGAGAACCTCTTCTTGACCGTGCTCTTCGGTGCGGTCGCCGTCTGGGTGCTGGGGCTGGCGGTACCGGTCACGGCCTCCTACATCATCGCGGCGGTGATGATTGCGCCAGCCTTGATCAAGGTGGGCGTGCCGGAGATCGCAGCCCACATGTTTATCTTTTACTACGCTGTGCTGTCGGAGGTCAGCCCGCCGACGGCGCTGGCACCCTTCGCTGCCGCGGCCCTAACCGGTGGCAATCCCTTCCGGACGATGATGCTCACCTGGAAGTACACCCTCCCGGCGTTTCTCGTTCCGTTCGTCTTCTGCCTGAGCCCGGAGGGGCTTGGGGTGCTGCTCCAGGCGCCGCTCCCGGAGGTGCTCTGGACGACGCTCACCGCTGCCGTGGGGGTGCTGGCGCTGGCGGTCGGCTTTGGAGGCTGGCTCTGGGGGCCGGCCAGCCGGCCCGAGCGGGTACTTGCGGTCGTTGCGGGGCTGCTCCTGTTCTACGCCAGCCGCCTGACTGACCTGCTGGGGCTGGGGCTATTTGTCGGGGTGCTCGTGGTCGCCTGGCTCCGGGCACATTGGCGGCCGGCGCCCCGCACGGGCTAGCCGCCCGTCGCGGGCTCCCGTGGTGAGGGCGCGGCTCCATCGCCCCGGGGTCTAGGCCGGCTGTGCCGCCACCGGCTGGCGGCGAGCGGCGCGGAGGGCAGCTTCGATGGTGGCGAAGTCGTGCTCAGGGAGCAGGTGGACGTTCCCTTGAAACGCGAGTTGCCAGTGTGCTGGTGGCCAGCGTTTGACCCATTCCAGTTGCGGGAGCAGGGCTGCTACGGCCACGAACTCCTCCGGCGCGAGGATGACCTCCGGCCGGATGGGGAAGCGAAAGGGGTAGACCTCTCCCTCCTTCTTGCTCGTCCAGATCGGCTCGTGGCTCTCGAAGAAGGGGCCGGTCACCGTCGCCGTGCCACCAAACCGCTGGATCCCGGTCAGGTAGAACAGCACGCGGTCTCCCGGCCGGACCTGCTCCGCCTTCTTCCGGTGGCGGCTCTTCATCCCTGCCAGGTCAAAGCCGCGGGCGCGGGAGATTTCGAAGTTGGCTGCCGACGAGACCAGCATCCAATAGTTCATGGCGTCCTCCCTGACGGCTGGTCATCGTAGCAGCTGCGCACGGGCCCGTCAGCTACTTCACGCGCGGCTCACCCCCGAGCTCAGCGCTCTCCAGCACGATTGTCACCGGTCCCTCATTGACCAGCTCAACCTCCATCATCGCCCCGAAGATGCCCGTTGCCGTCGGCACGCCCAGGGCTCGCAGCGCTGCCACGAAGCGGTCGACGAGCGGAGCAGCACGTTCGGGCGGCGCAGCGGCGGTAAAGCTCGGCCGGCGCCCCCGCCGCAGGTCGGCGAGCAAGGTGAACTGGCTCACCACCAGCGCCTCGCCGCCACTCTCCAGCAGCGAGCGGTCGAACTTGCCCGCCTCGTTGGGAAAGATGCGGAGATGAGCGGTCTTCTCGGCGAACAGGTCAGCGAGGGCTTCCTGGTCATCGTGCCCGATCCCAAGCAGGATGACCAGCCCCCTCCCGATCGTGGCAACCTCTTCCCCCGCCACCCGGACGCTGGCACGCCGAACGCGCTGGATGACCGCTTTCACGGGCTGCGGTCGGCAGTGCCCTCGGCTGGCGTGCTAGCGCTGCTCCCGCCGTCTTCGCGGCGGCTGGATTCGTCCGTGCGCTCGCTCCGGCTGCCGTTGGCGTAGTCCGTCTTATAGAAGCCGCTCCCTTTGAAGACGATGCCGGCCGGGAAGATCAACCGACGGACGCTCCCACCACATTCCGGGCAGTGCGCGAGGGGCGCATCGCTGAACTTCTGCTTCACCTCGAACCGGTGCCCACCGGTCTGGCAGGCATATTCGTAGATCGGCACCGCGGTCTTCCCTCACGGAACGGTGTCGCCCGGCGTGCGCCAGGCGCAAGCAGTCTGTTCCGATTGTACTGAACGGCTGATCGCTCGCCCGTTGGTAAAGTGTTAGAGCCTGCGCACCGAGGGGCTGGGCTATAATCCGTCGGCCCGGATGGGGCCACGAGGGGCATATGCGCGTGGCGGTGACCGGAGGTACTGGCCAGCTCGGAAGGCAGGTACGGCGAGCTTTCGCCGAGCAGGGCTGGGAGGTGGCCGCGCCTTCCCTCGCTCCCCCCGAGCATGATGTGGCTGACCCTGCGATCGTCGATACCATCGCCGCTCTTCAGCCGGACGTCGTCGTCCACACGGCGGCCCTGACCGATGTCGATGGCTGCGCCCGCGACCCGGAGGCCGCCTTTCGGGTCAACGCCCTGGGCACCCGCAACGTGGCGCGTGGCGCGCGGGCAGCCAGAGCCGCGCTGGTCTACATCTCGACCAACGAGGTGTTCTCCGGCGAGGCGACCACCCCCTACCGAGAGGAGGATCCGGTCGCGCCGATCAATCCGTACGGCCAGTCGAAGGCAGCGGGCGAGGCGTTCGCCCGCGCGATCCTCCCCGAGCACTATATCGTGCGGACGGCTTGGCTCTTCGGCCCAGGGGGGTCGAACTTCGTGACCAAGATCCTGGCGCGGGCGCAGGCCGGCCCGCTCCAGGTGGTCTGCGATGAATTCGGCTCGCCCAGCTACGCTCCGGATGTCGCCCGGGCGATCGTCCAGCTGGTGGCAACGGGTGCCTTCGGCACCTACCACTTCGTCAACGCTGGGGTCGCCAGCCGCTACGAGTGGGCCGCCGCTGTGCTCGCGCTGGCTGGCCTTGCCACGCCGTTGACGCCGCTCCCCCGTGAGCGCTGGCTACGCCCCTCCCGCGTCCCTCGCTACACGCCGCTTGCCAACCAGGCCGGGGCAGCGCTGGGGATCCACTTCCGCCCCTGGCGCGAGGCCCTGGCGGAGTACCTGCGCATCGAGGCCACGTGAAACCCGCCGCCTCGGTCATCATTCCGAACTGGAACGGCCTGGCCTACCTTCCGACCTGTCTGCAGGCCCTGGCCGCGCAGAGCTGGCGCGACTTCGAGACTATCCTGGTCGATGACGCCTCGACCGACGCCAGCGTGGCCTACGTGGCCGCGCACTTCCCCTGGGTGCGCATCTTGCGCCGCCGCCGCAACGGCCATTTCTGCCAGGCGGTGAACACTGGCATCGCCGCGGCGCGCGGTGAGACGATCGTGCTGCTCAATAGCGATACCGAGGCCGAGCCGGGGTGGCTTGCGGCATTGCTGAGCGGCCTGGCTGCCCACCCCGAGGCGGGCATTGCCGCGAGCAAACTCTTGCTGTTCGACCGGCGGCAGATCCTCCACTCGGCGGGGGACTTCCTGCGCAGCGATGGACGGCCGGGGAACCGGGGGGTCTGGGAAGAAGACCACGGCCAGTACGACCAGGCCGTCTGGGTCTTCAGCGCCTGCGCGGGGGCGGCGGCCTACCGGCGGGCGATGCTCGAAGAGATCGGCCTGTTCGACGAAGACTTTGTCGCCTACTGCGAAGACGTCGACCTCGCCTTTCGGGCCCAGTTAGCGGGCTGGCGCTGCCTCTTTGTGCCCACGGCGCGGGTCTATCATCACCTCTCGGCGACCGGGGGTGGTGTCGGGGCGAGCTACCTCTGCGGTAAGAACTTCATCAACCTGGTGGTCAAAAACATGCCTGCCGAGCTGCTGCGTCGCTACGGCTGGCGGATCGCGCGGGCCCAGCTTCGCCTGGCCTGGGATGCCGCGCGGCGCTGGCAGCAGCCGGCCGCCCGGGCGTGGTTGCGCGGTCAGCTGGCAGCCATCCGCCAGAGCCCGCAGATGCTGGCCAAACGGCGTGCCATCCAGGCTCGCCGCCGTGTGCCGGTGAGCACGCTCGCCGCGCTACTGGAGGCCGCGTGAACGCGCCGCCCTACCTCTCGGTCGTCATTCCCGCCTACAACGAGGAAGGCCGGATCGGCACCGCGCTCGCCAAAATCCGGGCGTACCTTGCCACCCAGGAGTATCCCGCCGAGATCATTGTCGTCGAGAACGGGAGCACCGACCGGACGGCGAGCATCGTGGCGGCGGCTGCCGCTGAGCCCGGCACGCCCGTCCGGCTGATCCAGCTGCCTCGCCCGGGCAAGGGGGGAGCCGTGCGCGCCGGGATGCTGGCCGCCCGGGGGCAGTACCGCTTCTTCGCCGACGCCGACCTTTCGATGCCGATCGAGCAGCTCAGCCGCTTCCTGCCCCCTGCACTCGGGGATGCCGATATCGCGATCGCCTCGCGCGAGGCGCCCGGCGCACGCCGGATCGGCGAGCCGGCCTACCGCCACCTGATGGGGCGGGTTAATAACCTGATCATTCGCCTCGTGGCCGTCAACGGCTTCGATGATACCCAGTGTGGCTTTAAGCTGTTCCGCGCTGAGGCCGCTGAGTGGCTCTTCCGCCACCAGCGCATCCTGGGCTGGGGCTTTGATATTGAGATCCTGCTGTTGGCCAAGCGGCGAGGCTACCGCATCATCGAAGTGCCGATCGACTGGTATCGCGGCGACCAGAGCAAGGTGCGGCCCGTGCGGGATACGTTCGCGATGCTCAGCGAGACGTTCAAGATCCGACTGAACGCGTGGCTCGGCCGCTACCCCCGCTGACCCGCTGGGCGCTGCTGCTGGTAGTACTCTGGCAGGTCGGAGTCGGTGCGCTCTACGCTCGCCTGACCCCCGCCTGGCAAGCACCCGACGAGCCCGCCCACTTCAATTACGCCCGGCAGCTTGGCACGACGGGCACCCTGCCCGTGCTCCAGCCAGGCGACTATGACGGCCCGTACCTGGAGCAGCTGAAAGCCCGGCGCTTTCCGCCAGAGCTCTCGGTGGCGAGCGTGCGCTACGAGGGCCACCAGCCTCCCGCCTACTACCTGCTAGCGGCTCCGCTCGCAGCGAGGGGAGAGCCTCGCCAGTCCCTTCTCGCCGTACGGCTGCTTTCGGTGCTGCTCGGTGCCCTCGTGGTGCTGCTGGTCGCGGCGACGGCCCACCAGCTTTTCCCGGCGCGGCCGGACCTCTCCCTGCTCGCGGCGGCGGTGCCGGCCCTCATCCCGCAGCACCTGGCCATCCTGGCCTCAGCCAGTAACGATGCCCTCGCTTCGGTGGCGGTCGCGCTCACCGTGCTGCTGACGGTGCGGCTGCTGGCCCGTCGCCTGCGCCACGGGGAGCGCCCGACGGCGCGCCAGGCCCTTGCCCTGGGGGGAGCACTGGCCCTCTGCATCCTCACCAAGCTCACCGCCTACGCGGCGCTGCCCGTTGCGCTGCTCGGCCTCCGCTGGGCAGGCGGGCGGGGCGGGACCCTGGCGCTTGCCTTCCTGCCCCCGATCGTGGCTGGGCTGGGCTGGGCGCTCCGAAACGTTGCCCTCTATGGGCCGCTGGATCCCCTTGGCCTCCAGCGCCACGATGCCATCGTGGCCGGTCAGCCGCTGACAGGTGCCATCACCCCCACGCTGCTCGGTGAGTTCGCCCGCACCACCTTCCGGAGCTTCTGGGGGCAGTTCGGTTGGATGGGCGTGCCGATGGAGGGGTGGGTCTACGCGGTGCTGGCGGTGATGACGCTGCTGGCTGGCTTTGGGCTGCTCGCGTTCCTGCACGATTGCTGGCGCGGCTGCGTTCCCTGCGACCGGACAGGCCAGTGCGGGGTGCTCCTCCTGGGCCTGCTCACCGTGCTGATAGTGGCAGGCTTCCTGTGGTATAACCTGCGCTTTTTCCAGCCGCAGGGGCGCTACCTCTACCCAGCAATGCCAGCCATTGCGGTCGCGCTCGCCGCCGGGCTCCGCTGGACGGTCTCCGAGCGCTGGGGTTGGCTGCCGCTCGGCTTGATCGGCACTAGCCTGGCCGCCCTCGACCTCTACGCGCTCTTCCACTACCTCCTGCCCTCCTTGAGCCCCTAGCCAGTCGCCACCGCCCTGGTATACTGCTGCCGACTTTCCCCCACGGAGTGTCTGTAATGCAGACAACCTCGCACCTGACGATGACACGCGCCCTCTTGCCGCGGGCAGGGTGGGCAACCCAGGCTGCCCTTGTGGTGCTGTTTTCGCTGCTGATCGCGCTCTCGGCCCAGGTGAGCATTGAGATCGGGCCGGTGCCAATCACGCTTCAGACGCTTGCGGTCCTGCTGACCGGAGCGTTGCTCGGCAGCCGGTTGGGCGCCGCGACCATCCTGCTCTACCTGCTCGAGGGGGTAGCTGGGCTGCCGGTCTTTGCGGGCGGCAACAATGCCTGGAGCCTGGCACGCGGCGGCGTACCCTACTTCCTCGGGCCAACAGCGGGCTACCTCTTCGGCTTTCTCCCGGCAGCGTTCGCCGTTGGCTGGCTCGCTGAGCGCGGGTGGACGCGCAGCGTTCCCCGCACCGTGCTGGCGATGGTGATCGGCAACCTGATCATCTACGCCCTTGGTCTGGGCAATCTGGCGCGCTTTGTGCAGTCGCCTGCTCTGCTGAACGCTGGCTTGCTGCCCTTCCTGCCCGGTGATGCTCTCAAGATTGCCCTGGCGGTCGTCATCTTGCCGGGCGGCTGGCAGCTGCTGGAGCGGCTGGGGCCCCCAGCAGCGCGGGCGGGAACGCCGCGCTAGGGAGCACCGGCCGGTGGGCCCAGCCGCTGGCGGAGTTGGGCTAAGATCCGGCAAGATTGAGAGGGCCCACGAGAGCACGCTGGGTCAACTGCGAGCAGCCCGTGACCGTTCCGACCCCGAGCTGGGAGCTGCATACGTTCCACGTGGCGCCGGGGCGGCGAGCGCAATTCCTCGCCGTCTGGGAGCAGCGTCTCCGCCCGCTCGCCGCGCGCCACGGGCCGACGCTCTTCGGCGGCTGGTTTGTACAGGGGAGCGATCGCTTTCTCTGGTTCGTCGACCGCGCGGCCCGCCCGCCGGTCGACCCGCTCGCGGATGATTGGCTGGCGCTCCTCGGTCGGCACGACCACCTTGGCGTGCTTGCTCCGCCTCAGCTGCTTGTGCTCCTGGCGGGGGCGTTGCCGGCTGGAGTGGAGCAGGAACGGGGCGTCTTGCTGCGCGAGCAACCGCGAATGGAACGCGAGGCCGAGTACCGCCGCAACATGGCGGGACAGATTGCGCCCTGCTGGCAGCGGCACGGGATCCAGCTCACGGCGTGGTGGCAGGTGCTCGGGACGTCAGGGTACCTTGCCCTGCTCACGTTTGCCCAGCCAGACCAGGCAGCAGCCTGGGCTGCCCTCGCACAGGACCCGGCCTGGGTGGAGCTCGCAGCCTGGCGGCAGTCAGTGCTGCAGGAAGAGCAGCGCTGGCTCCTGCTTCCTCCGGGTGAGCCGGACCCCGCGAAGGAGTTGCTTCCGCTGGAGCGCGAAGCGGCGGACCCGGTGGAAGAGGCGTCGCGCGAATCGTTTCCGGCGAGCGACCCGCCTGGGTGGGTGGAATAATCCTCCAGCGGGTCCTTGTCCGGCTGAGTGGGCTCCATTATACTCGCCAGCGAGGTACACCATGCGCGGGCCGCTGGCGGTTCCTTGGTCGCTGCAGGGCAGCGGGAATGGAGAGAGGGAGATGGAACCGCGATCCTGGCCAATATGCCAGCAATGTAAGAATGGTCAGCTCCTGCCATTGTCGGACTTTGGCAGTCAGGGGGCGCCTATCTATTACAAGGCGTGGGTATGCTCGAACCCGTCGTGCGGGTTCAATATCAAGATCCGCAACGGCGATGTCTATATCAATGAGCCGATCAACTCGGGGGCAGCCTTCACTCCACGGTCACGCTAGCCGCCAGGTGGCCTGCTGGTGACCTTGTCGCGCGCTGAGCGCTGGCGGGTACTCAAGGTCGCGCCGACGTCGTTCTTTGCCGACTACGGCTGTCACGTCCGCATCCTTGAGGAGGCCCGTGCCCTCCAGCGGCTAGGCCACCAGGTGACCATCGTCACCTACCCGACGGGGGGCGCAGTGGCGGGCCTGGATATCCGGCGCGCCTTTCCCCTCCCCCTGTTGTCATCGATCAAGGCGGGGCCGTCGAAACGAAAGCCGCCCTTCGATATCCTGCTGGCACTGCGCACCCTGCAGGTTGGGTTGGCGCTCCGTCCCCAGGTGGTGCACGCGCACCTGCACGAAGGCGCGTTAATCGGGGCGATGGTGGCGAAATCCCTGGGGGTGCCGCTGGTCTTCGATTTCCAGGGGAGCCTGACCAGCGAGATGATCGACCACGGCTGGTTGCGCCGCGAGAGCCGCTGGTACGGCCCCCTGCGTGCCCTGGAGCAGTTCATCACCCGCTTGCCGGATGCGATCATCACCAGCTCCCACAACGCGGCCCGCCTGCTGGAAGAGCAGTTTGCTGTGTCTCCCGGCCGGGTGGCGACCGTGCCTGATGCGGTAGACCCCCAACGCTTTCTCCCTCGCTGGGAGCACTCGGATCTGGCGCGCGTCGCTGCCCTCCGCGAGCAGCTCGGCATTCCGCCAGGGCGGCCGGTAGTGGTCTACCTCGGGCTCCTTTCCGAATACCAGGGCACGAGCAAGCTGCTGGAAGCAGCGGCCACGCTCACCCAGCGCGGGATCGATGCGCACTATCTAGTGATGGGCTTCCCGGGAGAAGATACCTACGGCCGGATCGCGGCCGCGCTCGGCATCCGCGAGCGGGTGACCCTCACGGGGCGGGTTGCCTATGAGCAAGCGCCCGACTACCTCTTGCTAGGCGATGTCGCCGTCTCGCCGAAGGTCTCTGAGACCGAGGGGAACGGGAAGCTGCTGAACTACCAGGCGGCTGGCCTGCCGACGGTTGCCTTTGATACGCCCGTCGCGCGTGAGATCCTGGGCGAGCTGGGGGTGTACGCGCGGCTGGGCGATTCGCAGTCGCTGGCGGACCGGATTGGCGAGCTGCTGGTTGCTCCCGAGCGTCGCGAGCAGCTGGGGCGCGCCCTCCGTGCGCGAGTCGTGGCCCAGCACTCCTGGGACCAGGCTGTCCATCAGCTGCTGAAGGTGTACCGGACGACCCGGCGGCGATGAGCGTCCCCGCGATCGTGTTGGTAGCAGGGGAGGGCTCGCGGCTCCGTCCGCTCACGGCCGACCGGCCAAAGCCGATGCTCCCGATCGCGGGTCGCCCGGCGCTGGAATGGGTCGTCCGCTGGCTCCGGGCGCACGGTATCTGCACGCTCTACTTCAACCTCCACTACTGCCCCCAGGCGATCATGGAACACTTTGGCGACGGCACCGCCTTCGGTGTCCAGATCACCTATAGCTACGAGCCTGTACTCCGCGGCACTGCCGGTGGCGCCGCCCACTTTCGCCCCTGCCTTCGGGGAACGACCCTCGTGATCTACGGCGATGTCCTCTCCGACCTCGACCTCCAGGCGTTGCTGGCGCGCCACCGCGCAGCGGGCGCCGCCGTCACGCTCGCTCTCTACCGCGTGCCGGACCCGTGGACGCGCGGGGTGGTGGAGCAGGCACCTGATGGCTGGATCACCGGCTTTCGCGAAAAGCCAGCGCCTGCCACTTGCCCGCCGACCGCGCTCGTCAACGCGGGGATCTATGCCCTCGAACCAGCCGTCCTCGACCTGGTGCCAGCTGATCGCCCGAGCGATTTCGGCCACGACCTGTTCCCTCTCCTGCTCGCGCGGGGCGAACGGCTGCTTGGCTGGGAGGCCGAGGGCTATATCCACGATTACGGAACCCTCGCCCAGTACTATCAGGCCGACGCCGATGCGCGTGCTGGCCGCCTACGCCTCTTCTGAGCTGATGGTCCGGGCGAACGGTGCTCTCCTCGCCCTTCCCTGGCCGCTTGCCCTCGCCCTGGCCGCCCTGACGGTGCTCCTCGGATTTGGGGTCAATGCGCTGGCGCACGCCTGGCTCCGCCGACGGGGAGACCCGCTGGTCCGCGAGCACCGCGGCACCCTGCACTTCCTCTCGGCCTGGGTTGGGGATGGGCTACTGTTGCCCCTGATCAACCTCGCCGGGGCTGACCTCCTCACCCGCAGCGGTGGCCCCCCAACGCCGACGGAGTGGCGTTGGGCAGCCCTCACTGGCCTAGCGCTCACGAGCGCCATCCATGGGGTACAGGCTGCCTGCGGGCTGACAAACTGGTCGATGCCGCGGCCCTGGCGCTGGAACTTGGCCGGCTGGTACCACTTCGCGTTTATGACTGGCCAGGTGAGCCTGCTCGCAGCAGTGCTGGGGCGGTTCGGGCGGCGCTGGCGGGAACATTCGGCGGCCGTCTGGCGCGACGCTGGGGTTATCCTGGCTGGACTGCTCCTGTTTGGGGCCCTGCTCGCATGGGACTACCGACCCCGATGAGGACGACCCTCCGGCGGCCGGCCACGCGACTACGCTGGCTGGTCGAAGCAAGCGCCGTCGCGGTGCTGGGGCTGGCGCTGCTCTGCTACCTGCTCGCCATAGCTTTTCCCCAACGGCATGGACTGCTGGCCTTGCTCCCGATCTTCCTCCCATACCTGGGGCTGCTCCCGCTGGTGCTGCTTCCGCTCGCGCTCTGGCCCGGTGCGCGGCTGGTGCGCCTGGCGCTCGTGGTGGGGGGCGTGCTCTGGGGCGCGCTCTTCGGGCCGGGCCTGGTGGCGTTCCCAGCCCCCGCGCCGCCAGGGGCACTCCGGCTGAGCGCGGCCAGCTGGAACGTTCTCCAGGATAACCACGACCTGGAACGTCTGCTCGAGGGGATCCGCGGGGCCAATGCCGATCTCATCGTCCTGCACGAGCTGGCCGAACCCCAGCAGGCGGCGATCGTGACCGACCCCTCGCTGCTGGCGCGCTACCGCTGGCGCATCCTGGTGCCGAGCGACCGGTACTTGGGGGTGGGCCTGCTCTCGGCCTACCCCATGAGCGACGCTGGCAGCCGCGAGTTCCCGCCGATGGTCTGGGGGCGCGTCGAGATTGGCGGTCGCAGCCTGCTGGTCGTGGGGGCGCACCCCTTGCCGGGGCAGATCGGCTGGCTCCACGTTGGGGAGCAGGCGCTGCCCATCAGCTTCAACAGTGTCGGCCGCGACCTCCAGGTCGAGCAGGTCCTCACGGCGGTGGCCGCCCTGCGCCGGCCCGGTGAGCCGGTGCTCCTGATGGGCGATTTCAACCTGACCGAGCGGGAGCCGATCTACCGCGAGCTGACTACCCAGTTCGTCGATGCCAAACGGGTGGCTGGCCCCGGCTTTCAACACACCTGGAAACCCTGGTTCTTGCTCGCTGCCCCCTTCGCCCTGCTCCGGATCGACTACCTGTTCGTCTCCCCGGATGTCCAGCCGCTCACCCTCACGACCGATTGCCGACCGTTCGGGAGCGACCACTGCCTGGTGCGCGGGGAGTTCGCGCTGGGGCGGCCACCAGCCCCTTGAAGCGGCCAACCGCTCGGCGCTATAGTGACGCCTGCGATGCCAGGCAGGATGCTTCCCTCAGGAGGACCGGACGCGCCGATTGGGGTCTTCGATTCGGGGGTCGGTGGGCTCACGGTGGTGCGAGAGGTCCGTGCGCTACTCCCCCAGGAGGACATCTACTACTTTGCTGACACCGCCCATTGTCCCTACGGCGACCGGCCGCTGGCTGAGGTGATGGAGCTGGCGGCTCAGGTCACCGAGCACCTGCTCGAGCAGGGGGCGAAGCTGATCGTGGTCGCCTGCAATACTGCCTCGGGAGCAGCCCTGCAGGCCCTTCGCCAGCGTTACCCTGCGGTCCCATTTGTGGGGATGGTGCCGGCGATCAAGCCGGCGTGTCGCCTCAGCCCAAGCGGCCGGGTCGGCGTCTTGGCGACCGCGCTGACCGTCCAGGCTGACCTCTTCTCCGACGTCGTCCATCGCTTCGCTCGAGATTGCCGCCTGACGATCCAGACCTGCCCTGGCCTGGCCGAGACGATCGAACGCGGGGAGCTGAGCGGGGAGCGCGTGCTTGCCCTCCTGCGGGAGTACCTAGCACCGCTGAAAGCGGCGCGGGTCGATGTCTGCGTGCTGGGATGCACCCACTACCCCCTCATCCGCCCACTCATCGAGCAGGAGCTGGGGCCGGCGGTCCAGGTAGTGGAGAGTGGGGCCGCGGTTGCCCGCCAGGTCGAGCGGGTCCTGCATGAGCGAGGGCTGGTTGCTCCTCACGGCCGGCCGGGCACCTTCATCCTCGCGGGAAGCGGTGACCTCAACGTGGTGCGGCGCCTGGCGGCCGAGCTGGCCTTGCTCGACCCAAGCTTCAGCCGACGATGAGCTTCGGCGAGAAGCTCGCCGCTGCTGTCGCCCGGACGCGCTCACTCTTGTGCATCGGCCTCGACCCCGACCCGGCCCGGCTCCCGGTGGCCGACCCCCTCATCTTCTGCCGCGAGATCATTGCCGCCACCCGCGACCTCGCCTGCTGCTACAAGCCGAACGCCGCCTTCTTCGAGCAGTATGGTGCGGCTGGCTTCGCGATGCTGGAGCAGCTCCGGCTAGCTATTCCTCCGGAGACGCCGGCTCTGCTGGATGCCAAGCGGGGTGATATCGGTAGCTCGTCCGCTGCCTATGCACGCGCAGTATTCGACGTGCTGGGCTACGATGCCGTGACGGTCTCGCCCTATCTGGGAAGCGACGGCGTCGCGCCGTTCCTCGAACGACCGGACTGCACGGCGTTCATCCTCTGTCGGACGTCGAGCCCCGGAGCGGCTGACCTGCAGGAGCTTCGAGTGGCGCGCCCCGATGGCGTGCTCCGGCCGCTGTACGAAATCGTCGCCGAACTCGCGCGGTCCTGGAACCGCCATGGCAACGTTGGGCTCGTGGTTGGGGCGACCGCCCCAGCAGAACTGAGCACCATCCGCCGCCTCTGTCCAGAGCAGCCGATCCTGGTGCCGGGGATCGGTGTGCAAGGGGGCGAGGTTGCCCGTGCCGTTGCGGCTGGCCGCGCGGAGGATCCCAGTCGTTTGCTGATCACAGTCTCGCGCGCGGTGCTCTATGCCAGCAGTGGGGGCGACTGGCTCGCTGCTGCCCGGCGCGCTGCCGAGCGCTATCACGCGGAGATCGCCGCCGCCGCTGGCCTGACGAGCTAGGACTGCGCTGCTGACGGTGCGCGTGCCACCGCCGCTTATTCTTCCGGCAGCTGGGCCAGTGCCCGCAGCAGGTGGGCCCGCGCTTCACTCGCGTCAGCTGGCAAGACGGCGAGCGCCCGCTCAATCTCTTCCCGCGGGCTGAGCGGCCGCGGGCTCGTGCCCTCCAGCCACTCCTCCCAGGTCGGCAGGAGCGTGCGGCGCTCGAGCACCCCGCGCACGAACGCGCGGATAGTCGCTTCAGCGCTGCCCTGGGCGATGGCGGTAAGCAGGTGCTGTTGCCGGGCGCGCCGGACGAGGCTCCGCGTTTCGCGCTCACTAGGGGCAAGGGGAGGCTCGGCGACCAGCATCTTTCCAGCGGCGATCGCGCGGTCGAGCGCCTCGGCCTGCTGCTCGGGGTCGCTGAAGCACGCAACGACGGCATGGATATCCCCGGGGTCGATCATCACGCGCGGGTCGACGCCATAGAGCCCGAGGTGGAAGCGGGTTGCAAGCTCCTGGACTACCGCGGGGTCCGGGTGCCAGAGGGCAGCTTCGAGCATGACCCGCAATCCGGAGGCCAGAACGATCGACCCTTCAGCGTGGAGCGCCCGGATGGCGGTCAGGTACGCCGCTGCCCGCTCGCCGTCTCCCAGGACGACGATATTCAGCATCGGCGTGAAACTCATGCCACCATGATAGCAGCCCGGGTGGCACGCAGTGCGCGTGGTGAACTGCCCAGTCCTGAACTGCTTGCGCGGACGAGAGCAGGCTGGCAGACTGGAAACGCGGGCGAGAGAGGACAGTCATGGTCGTCGAGGCGTTGCCACGGCAGCGGGTGCGACTGCCACGCCAGCGGCCGCTCCCGGAGGGCGCGGTTGCAGGCAGTGAGCAGTTCCCCCGCCCGACCACGCCCGCTGGCTGGGCGGAGATACGACTGGGCCTCTGGTGGCTCCTCGTCGCAGCGGCGGTGACGCTCTTCTCGGCGCTGTTCTGGGCGCTCGTCTGGCCGGAACCGCGCGGGCTGGCGGCACTGCGCGTTCACCTCGAGTTTGCGGTCCCCCTGGCGCTCGCCTGGGCGGGTGGGGTCGTCGCCCTGCTGACGGGGCTGGTTGGGGTGCTCCGGCAACGCCTGCGTGCGCCCGCACGCCAGCCGCGTCGGCCGACAGCGCCCCTACGAGGAGGTGCGCTACCCTAGCCGGGGGAGGCACGATATGGATACAGGGCGTCCCTTTTTGGTTGAGCTGCCGATCCGCGTGCAGGGGTACGATATCGACGTCATTGGGCGGGTGAGCAACATCGTTTACGTCCGCTGGTTGGAAGACCTGCGGATGGAGTTGCTGGCGACCTACTTCCCCTTCGAGGAGTGCGTGCGGCGTGGGGTCTCGCCGGTCCTGCTACGGACGGAAGTGCACTACCATCACCCGGTGAAGATGTTCGACCCGGTCCGGGGGCGGATCTGGGTGACGGGAATGGGGCGCACGAGCTGGGAGATCGGGGCCGAGTTTGTGGTGGGGGAGAAGGTGATGGCGAGCGGCCGTCAGCGGGGGTGCTTCGTGTCGCTCGCTACCGGTCGCCCGGCTCCCGTCCCGGAGTGGCTGGTCAGCCAATGGCAAGCCTGGCAGACCGCCGGTATCCCCCCGCAGCCCTGGTCCGGCGCGCCAGCGCACGCCGGGGAGACAGCTCCGTAAGCGCAAGCGCAAGCTGGTGGGGTGGTGAAGTGAGGAGCGTCAGCTGGCGTTCGGCCCAGGCCCGACCAGTCCGCAGTGCCCCGGTCAGGCTGCGGCAGCGGGCAGTCCGCGCAGGGACGCCATTGAGCAGGACCGTCACGCGGTACTGATCGGCGCAGGCCCCTACGTTCAGCTCGATGGTAAGGCTATCTCCCTCAAAATATCGGTAGGTCATGCGCCCCTGTTCCACTAGCCCTGGGCCTCCGTCATCTATGGATACCCAAGTCTAGCAGATCGATCAGTCCGTTGGGACTATAAAGCACCCAGTTTCGGACTATTTACGGAATAGGGTCAGAGGGCCAGTGGGACGAGAGGATGACCTGGTAGACCCCCTCGCTCGCCTCCTCGACCGCTTCGAGCGGCAGGGGGAGCGCGCGGGCTGCCGCTTCCGTCCGGGTATGAGCGACGTAGCAATAGGCGTTCGGCTGGCCACGGTTCCGCAGCACGCGGATGTTCACAACCTCACCGCTGGCTGGTGCTGCTGCCGCCTGGGCCCGCGCGGCTGCCTCCCACGCTGGCTCCTGACCCGGCCGCACGAATGCCAGCAGGTGACGGGCATAGCCCAGCTGTGCGGGGTCGCGGCCAGTCGGTGGGGGAGCGAGCCGCCGCTCGGTAACGAGTTCCCAGTAGCCAGGTGAGAGCGGACCGACCATCCGGGCACGCGGGAGGCTAGCCGGCCCGCTCCGCTCCCGGAGGGCCTGGAAGGCAGGTGAGACCCCAAAGGCTTCGGAGTCCTGCTGAGCGCGCCAGGCCATGAGGTGGATGGTACGGCGAGGGTCGGTAAGGCTGCGGAAGTACAGGTTCCAGAGGATGCCCGGCGTCTGGTGAAGTAGGTCGTCGTAGGCCTCTTCCTGCTGGCGGACCTGCTCCGGTTCGCGCAGGATCTCGCTGATGCCCTGGACAAGAAACATCGGTCACACACCTCGGGGGGTGCTGGGGCGCCTGCTGCAGGGTAGCAGAATGGGGCTGCCCGTCGCGGTGGTGAGCGGGGCGGTGCTCGCCTGGGGTGGTGAGATCGTGCTGGGCAGCGTTCCAACCTGGGGAGCAACGGCGCTCCAGTTCCAACCCTGGCAACAGGCAGTAGCCGCCGCCTACCGCGCGGGGCAGCTACCGCTCTGGACCTCGCTTGCTGGCTTCGGGGCGCCACTGGCAGCCAATCCGCAGGCGGCTGCCTTCTCCCCCTTTACGGTGCTGTCGGTGGTCGCCGGTGGCGAGCGGGGAGTGGCGCTCAGCCTACTCCTGCATGGCCTGGTGGCTGGGCTCGGTGGCCTGCTGGCGGCCCGCCGGCTCGGCATTCCCCCGGGGCCTGCGACGCTCGCGGGGGTGGTCGCCGCTCTGGGGGGGGCGCTGGCAGCTCGCGCTGTCTTTCCTCCCTTCTTCGCTACCGCGAGCTGGCTCGGCCTGGCCATCGCTGCGTGGCCCTATGCTCCCCGGCGCCCTCACGCGGCCGTCCGCCCTGCCCTGGTGCTAGCGCTCGCCTGGCTGGATGGTCATCCTCAGGCTTGGCTGATGGTGGCGCTCGCGAGCGGGCTCGCAGCACTCTGGTTCAGTGTGCGGGAGGGCAGCGAACGCTGGCGTGTGCTTGGCGGGCTGCTGCTAGGGGGTGGGGCGGTGCTCATGACCCTGGGGCTGGTGGCATTCCAGGTGCTGCCTGCTCTCGAGCTGTTCGTCCATTCGGGACGCGTGTCTGGCCTCTCGAACGAACAGGTCGCCCCCTACGACCCGCCGCCCTGGGCAGCGCTTCTCCTCCTCGCGCCTGATCTGCTTGGCTTGCCGGCGATGGGTGACTACCGAGGACCGGTCGGGTTCTGGGAGTGGTGCTGGACAGTCGGACTGGTTGCCTTGCCGCTCGCGGCGCTTGCGCGCTGTGGGCTGCCGGTCCTGTTGTTCGGCGTGAGTGTGGCGCTCGCCTTTCTTCCGGGTCTCCCGGTGGTCGGGGGGATGGGGCGCCTGCTCAGTGGAGGTGAGTGGCTGCGGGGGGCTGGCCGGTGGCTGGTGCTCGCCGATTTCGCGCTGGCGCTCCTCGCTGCTGCCGGCCTCGCCCGGCTGCTCGCGCTCCCCCCCGCGTCTCAGCGGCGTGTCATCCTCCGGACCGCCGCGGTGGGGGCTGGCGTGATCCTCGGGGGGCTGGTAGCGCTGCCCCTCGGGGGCGGGCCACTCGTCCGGGCGGGGGCCGGGCTGGTCGGTGCAAGCCTCGTGCTGGCACTTGCGGTACGTTTCGGCTGGCTGGTAGCGGCGCTCGCGGTGGCAGCGGAACTCGTGCTCTTCAGCCGGCCGCTCCTTCCGCTCGGGCCGGCTGGCTGGCCGACGGTGAGCACACCTGGCCCGCTCCTCACCCCCGAACCGCGCTTCCTCGAGCAGTTCTTCGCTGCCTTTCCGCTCGACCAGTACGACCGGCCCTTCCCGCTGCCCGCCTCCGCTGCGCACCTCCCAAACCGCGGGCTCGTCAATGGCTATCGCGACGTGCTCCCGTACGACCCGCTGCGGCTGGCCGCCACCGAGCGCGCGCTGGCCGCGGCAGGTGAGGACGCGCGTGCTCTCGCCCGGCTCGGGGTGGCGGAGGTGGCCGGCCGGGGGGTGGTGAGTGGCACACGCCCGCTCGTTTCCTGGGCAACGCGTGCGGTGGTGGTACCGGATGAGACGGCCGCGCTCGCTCGGCTGGCCGACCCTGCCCTCGCAGAGGACACGATCGTGCTCATCGATCGGCCGCCACTCCCGCCTCCCGAGGGCCTGCCGGCAGCAGAGCAGGCGCTGATCATCCGAGAGGCGAGCGCTGGGCGCTACTGGATTGAGACGGCCAGCCCCGACCCAGGCTTTCTGAGGGTCTTAGAGAGCAGCTATCCGGGCTGGCGAGTCTGGGTCGATGGCCGGCCGGCGGCGCTCACCCGCGCCGAAGGGGTCTTCCTCGCGGTGCCGCTCTCGGCCGGGCGGCATCGCGTGTTGCTGGCCTATCTCCCCGGCTCCTGGCTCCTGGGCCTCGCGGTGAGCGCCATTGCCTGGCCCTTTGTAATTCGCCTCGCTCTAGTGGCCAGCCGCTCCCGCCGCTGAGGAGCCGCTCTCTATAATCGGCCGGAGACCCACGCGAGGACCCGCAAAGGAAGATCCAGCATGCTGAATGTTCACGGTCGCGACCTGAGCAGCGTCTTTCCGCTGACGGCCCGCGCCACTGCGGCGGGGATGACGATCGGCGGCTGCGACCTAGCTGCCCTCGCTCGTCGCTTCGGTACCCCGCTCTACCTCTTCGATGAGATAACGCTTCGCCACCAGCTCCGCGCGTTCCGCGATGCCTTCCGCGCCCATTACCCGGACGTGCTCCCCCTCTACGCCGCCAAGGCGTACCTCGGCCGGGCGCTGCTGCGCCTAGTGCGCGAAGAAGGCTACGGGCTGGATGTCGTCTCGGGTGGGGAACTTGCCTTTGCCCGCGCGGTGGGCTACCCGCCGGAAATGATCTACTTCCATGGCAACAACAAGACGCCTGCTGAGCTGGAAGAAGCGCTCGCGGCTGGCATCGGTCGGGTGGTGGTCGACAACTTCGTTGAACTCGAGACGCTCGACCGGCTCGCCGGAGCGCGCGGTCAGCGGGTGGCCGTGGTCCTGCGAGTCTCTCCCGGTATCGACCCCCACACTCATAGCAAGACCACCACCGGGATTGTCGATAGCAAGTTCGGCTTCACCATTGCCACCGGGCAGGCGAGCGAAGCGCTCCGTCAGGCCGCGACAGCGCCCAATCTGGACCTGGTCGGCATCCATAGCCACCTTGGCTCGCCGATCTTCGAAATCGCGCCGTACCTCGAGGCGCTCGCAGTGGTGCTGGACTTCGTGGCTGCCCATCGCGACGTGCCGGGCTTCGCCTTCCGCGAGATCAGCCCGGGTGGCGGGTTTGCAGTCCAGTACCTGGCGAGCACACCGGCGCCCACCCCCAGCGACTATGCCGCTGCCATTGGCCCGGCGCTCTGCCAGGGGCTGGAAGCACGCCGGCTTGGCCAGCCGCGACTGTTCATCGAGCCCGGTCGCGCGATCGTCGGGCGGGCGGGGGTAGCGATCTATACCGTCGGAGCGCGCAAGACGATCCCAGGAGTGCGGACCTATGTCTCCGTCGATGGCGGGATGGCCGACAATATTCGACCGGCGCTCTACGATGCCCGCTACGAGGTGGCAGTCGTCAATCGGCTGGCAGAACCTGCAAGCGAGGTGATCACCCTGGCCGGGAAGTACTGTGAATCGGGCGATATCCTAGCCCGCGACATCGCCTTGCCGCCGCTCCAGCCGGGTGACCTGGTGGCACTGCCGGTGGCGGGTGCCTACGCGCCAGCGATGGCGTCCAACTACAACATGGCCCTCAAGCCCGCGATCGTGCTGGTGCGCGACGGAGAGGCGAAGCTCATACGTCGGCGCGAGACCTACGAAGACCTCCTGCGGTTCGAGGTCGATGACTAACTGGGGCGTAATCGGCCAGGAGCGCGCAGTCGCCTTCCTCCAGCGGGCAGTCGCGCACGGTCGGATCCACCATGCCTACCTGCTGAGCGGTCCGCCCCAGGTGGGGAAGGGGACGCTCGCTCTCGCCTTCGCCCAGGCGCTCAACTGCGAGCAGGTAGCTCCCCCCTGCCAGCAGTGCCGGAGCTGCCAGCGGATCGCCCGCGGGGTCCATCCCGATGTGGTCGTGCTTGGGCTGCAGACTGATGAGCGCTCGGAGCAGGGCCGCTTGCGGAAGAGCATCGGCATCGGCCAGGTCCAGGAGCTCGCCGCTGCCCTCGCCTTACAGCCTTATGAAGGACGCTGGCGCTGCGTCATCATCGATGGTGCCGAGCGGCTCTCAGTCGAGGCGGCGAACGCCCTGCTCAAGACGCTGGAAGAGCCGCCGCCGCAGGTGCTGCTCATCGTGCTGACGGTCGACCCCGAGCAGCTCCTGCCCACCATCCGCTCGCGCTGCCAGCGCCTCGACCTCTGCCTGGTGGCGGAGGCCGTGATCGCAGCCGAGCTGCACCGCCAGGGGGCCCCGGAGGAGACCGCCCGTCATCTCGCCCGGCTCGCCAATGGGCGCCCGGGCTGGGCGCTCGCCGCCTTCCGCGATCCTGACCAGCTGGCAACGCGGAGCGAGCAGCTCACCCTGCTGGTCGAGGCCCTCCGCGGCGACACTCTCCGGCGTCTCGACCAGGCTGCCAAGCTTGCGACGCGCTTCGCGGCCAGTCGAGAAGAGGTCTACGCCACCCTTGACCTCTGGCAGGGCTGGCTACGCGACGTGCTGGTGCTGGCCGCTGGTGGCGTGGACCTCCTTTGGAACCAGGACTGGGCGGCCACTCTCCAGACGGTGGCCGCCACGGTCGCGCCGGCTCAGGCTCGGGCAGGGATCGAAGCGCTCCGCCGCTGCCGCCGCCAGCTCGAGGCGAACGTCAATGCGCGCCTGGCGCTGGAGGCCGCCCTGCTCGACCTGCCCACCCTCCCCACGGCAGCGCTCGCTTCCTGAGCCGCGCTCAGACGACTGCGCGCAGAGCCGGGCCCCGTGACCGCTCGCTCGCGCGCTCGCTCGTTGCAACCCGGAAGCGGGCTGCCAATTGGCGCAGCTGGTCGGCCATCTGGGAGAGTTCGTTCGCCTGAGCGCTGATCTCCTCGACCTGGGCGCTCATCTCCTCGGCGCTGGCCGAGACTTCCTCGCTCGCGGCGCTGTTCTCCTCGGCCACGGCAGCGATGCTCTGGACGCTCTCCGAGGCGGCGGCGGCGCGCTCGGCGATCTGCTGGGCAGCGGCCGCGATCTCGTGCACCTGGCGGACTGCATCCTCGATAGCGCCCTGGATCGTAGCGATGGCGCTGGCAGCCTCGCGGGAGAGTTCGGTCGCCTTCTCGACCTCAGTGGTGCCTTCGGCCATCGCGGCAACGGCGTGCTCGGTGCTCGCGCACCGCTTCGATCAAGGCCGTGATCTGCTTGGTCTCACGGCTGGAGCGTTCGGCGAGCTTGCGTACCTCATCGGCCACCACCGCGAAACCACGGCCGTGCTCACCGGCACGCGCGGCCTCGATCGCGGCGTTCAGCGCGAGGAGATTGGTCTGCTCGGCGATGTCGTCGATTGTCTCCACCACAACGCCGATCTGCTGGCCCGATTTCCCCAACTCCTGGATGAGCGCGCCCACCTGGTCGACCGAGCGCTGGACGCGCTCCATGCCCGCGGCCGTGGCTGCCACCGCCGCACCACCCTCACCCGCCGCTACACGGGCGCGCTCGCTCGCTGCCGCCGCGCGGCTGGCCAGGCTCGCTACGTTCTGGGCCCCCGCCCCCACCTCGACCGAGGCATGACCAGCGGTGGTGGCGGCCGAAGCCTGCTCCTGCGCGCCCGCGGCCACATTCTGGATCGTAGCGGTGACCTGCTGGACCGCTGAGGCCGTCTGGTTGACGGCAGCAGCAAGCTGGGTGCTCGCGCCCGCCAGGCTATCGGACGAGGCGCGCACCTGCTCGACGGCCGCCATCAGGTTCTGACGGGCGTGATTGTAGCTAGTGGCCGTGGCGCGCAACCGCTCGGCGAGGTCGTTGGCCGCAGCCGCCATCTGGCCCAGCTCGTCGCGGCCGGAGACGGCGACCGCAGTGGTCACCACCTCCGCCGGGACGGTGAGGTCGTTCTCGGCCATGGCGTTGAGCGCCGCTTGCAGGCTGGCTGCATCCCGCTCGGCGAGCGAATGCAGCGTGCGCTGGACCGCCCTGGCTGTGCTGCTGACGCTACTCGCGAAGAAGAGGGCGAGCACCACGCCCAGTACCACTGCCACCACGGTCCCGACGACCAGCGTGAGCAGGAGGAGCGAGCTCTGGGCAGCGCTGGCAGCGGTCCGGGCCTGGAGCAACGTTCGCTCGGCCGTGATCGCCTGGTCGAAGACGGCCCGGATGCCGTCGAAGTGCTGCTTGCCGCGGCCGCTGCCCTCAAAGGCGGCGACATCCTGGATCGTTTTCGTGCCGGCGTTCACCTCGCGCCGTAACGCGATCCCTGGTTCGGCGACTTCGCGCTGCCAGGCGGCTGACCGCGCCTCGATATCCTTCCAGCGTGCGACCTGGGCGGGGTTATCGGCGGTCAGCTGCTGTAGCTCACCGAGATGGCGGCTCAGATCCTGGCTTCCGGCCTGGTAGGGCTGGAGGAACTCCTCGCGCCCCGTGAGCAAAAAGCCGCGATAGCCCGTCTCCATGTTGACGAGGTCGGTCATCGCCTCTTTCTCACCTAGCATCACCTGATAGGTATGCTCGACCCAGTTGGACGCCTCGTTGTTCTGGACGGTGGTGCGAAAGGCAAAAGCATTGATCCCCGCCACCAGGACGAGGATGGTGGCGAAGCCAGCAAGCAGCTTCCACCGTAGCGAGAGGTTTTTCCACCAGCGCATGGTCGTCTCCTCCGGACTGTCGGCCCTTCTGCTGATCTTCTTTGGCGGTACTCGAGCCGCTCTTCACAGAAAGCAGGAAAGCGACCCTTCGCGGAGGAGGCGAGCCAGTAGAATTGTGCTGCAGGAGGCCGGAATGCAGCGCTTACCCCTCACTGGCGTGCGGGTGCTCGACCTGACCCGGGTCGTTGCGGGGCCCTTTCTCACCAAGCAGCTGGCGGATCTCGGCGCCGAGGTGATCAAGGTCGAGTCGGTGCAGGTGCCAGATGAGACCCGCTACCAGCGGGTGCTCCCCATCTGGCCGGATAATCGCCCGGGGGACCGCCCCTGGAACAGCACCTGGTACTTCAACAATCACAACCGGAACAAGCTGGGGATCACGGTCGATATCACGGCCGAGCTGGGACAGGAGATCATCCGCCGCCTCGCCGCGATCTCGGACGTGGTCGCGGATAACTACCGCCCAGGGGTGCTGGAAAAGGTTGGGCTCGACGACCGCTCGCTGCGGCGAGTTGCGCCGGACATCATCACCATCTCGCTCTCCGGGTTTGGGGATAGCGGCCCCTGGCGGCAGTTCAGTGCCTATGGGACCACCGTCGAGTTCATGTCTGGTCTGGCCTCGCTCACGGGGTATCCGGATGGGGAGATCCTGCCGACCGGCCAGCCGTATGGCGACTGGTGCTCGGCGATGCTCGGGACGGTGGCCGTCCTGATGGCGCTGGCTTACCGGCGGCGCACCGGCAAAGGGCAGCGGATCGACCTCTCGGAGTCGGAGGCAGTCACCAGCTTGATCGGGGCGGAACTGCTCGGGTTTCAGCTGACCGGCGAGCTTCCCCGTCGGATCGGGAATCGGCACCCGATGTGGGCCCCTCACGGCTACTTCCCCTGCGCAGGGAACGACCGCTGGATCGGGATCGCCATCCGGAATGATGCCGAGTGGCGCACCCTGACCGCCCTGATGGGGCAGCCCGAGCTAGCAGATGACCCACGCTTTGCTACCGCCCCGGCCCGCAAACAGCATGAGGACGAGCTCGAGGCGATCGTGGCCGCCTGGACCTGCCAGCACGAGGCAGAGACGCTCTTCCACCAGTTGCAGGCGGCGGGGATCGCGGCTGGTCCGGTCAACAGCGCCAAGCAGGTGTTGCTCGATCCCCACCTGCGGGCACGGGACTATTTCCAGCGGGTCGAATTCCCGCCGGAGCGCCAGATGCCACCCCTCTGGTTCGCTAAAAATCCCCTCGTGTTCAACGGTGAGCGGCCGGGGATCCGCTTCCCCGCGCCGGACCTGGGGGAACATAACCGGACGGTCCTGCGCGAGTTGCTCGGTCTGAGCGCTGAAGAGATTGAGGTGCTCGTCCTGACCGAGGTAATCGGGGAGGTCCCCCTCTCGCCTCGGCTCGATTTCTCACCGACAGATATCGCTCTCCTGGAGCAGCAAGGCGCGATCGCCGCGGCGGATGCCGACTACCGGCACATCGTCGGGCTGGACCCGTAGCTGGCTGCTTCAGGCCTCGGCTGCGGGGGGAGGAGGGGTGGGGTCGTCGCCACGCCCGACCGAGCGCGGCAGGTCCAGCGCGGTGCCGACAGCCGTCTCTTTGGTGGCGATCCGGGCGAGCCGCTGAAACTGGCGAAGGTGCTCACCCGCGCGCAAAAGGTTCTCGAGGGCGCCGCGGAGCAGCGGCTGATACTCCTCAAACCGGGCGGGGTCGTCGAGCAGCAGTTCGAAGGCACCAACTGCGGCCGTGATGTCGTTGGTTAGGAGGTGCGACATCTCTCGCGCTGCCAGGGTGGCGCCGACGAGCCGCTCCGATTCGCGTTCGAGCTGGTCGCTGCGCTTGCGCTCCAGGGCACTGACGATCAGGATGCTAGCCAACCGAAGGAAGGCCAGGTCGAGTGAACTCCAGCTGATCTCCCGACCGACTGCATTGACTACCACTGCCCCCTCGGCCTGACCACGGACGATCAGCGGCACCGCGAGGAGTGAGGCAGTCCCCTCCCCCGCCCAGTACTCCCGTTCGGTGGTGTCGGGGATCTCGCTGAGGTGGCTGACCATCACCGGCTCAAGGGCGCGCAGCCGGGAGAACGACCAGCTGAGGGCGGCGAGCGGAATGGTCGCCGGTGGGGCTGGCTCCTCGGCTGGTGGCATCTGCGCATCCCAGCGGTAGCGGGGTTCGGCCAGGTCACGCTCGGGATGGAAGAGGAAGACGCTCAGCCGGTCGACGTCCAGAAACTCGCCCAGTGCCCGGATCGTCTCCAGGATACCCGCGTCGATCGCCGGGGTGGGCAGGTTAATGAAGTGGGTCGAAAGGGAGGCCAGAAGCTCCTCGAATTCGAGCCGGTAGCGCAGGCTCTCCTCGGCCTCACGCTGAGCGGTGTTATCGACGATCACAACCCCAACCTGACGAACCTCGGACCCCTGCCAGAGGGGGTAGAGGCTGAGGCGGAAACTCCGGCGTCGCGCGCCCGCCGGCACGACCAGTTCGAACTCAGGAATTGCCTCTCCGCTCGCAAAGACCCGACGGGCCCGGTCTTCGAGGTGGCTGCCAAGCCCGCCTTCCAGGGCGCCGATCGGTTGGCCAGGCGCCGCTCCCCACCCCACGAGTTCGACTGCTCGGTCGTTGACCCGGGCGAGGGTAAGGTCCGGGTTGCAGACCAGGAGCCCAACTGGCGCTGCGCGCAAGAGTGTCTCCAGGTGCACGGCGCTGGCGGCCTGCTCGGCGAGCGCCTGGCGCAAGGCGCGGACCAGGGACGCGTTATCAAGCGCGGCCGCGGCGAAGCTGGCAAAAGCCTCGAGGAGGCGGAGGTCAGTGAGGTCGTAGCGGCGCGGGCCTGCCACCGTCAGCAGCCCGATCGCGCTGCCACGCACAACCAGGGGGACGCAGAGGGCAGCGCTGAGCGGGCCAGCGGCAAACCGCTCGGTCGTCCAGAGCGCGCTCAGCGGTTCTTCAAGCGGAAAGGAAAGGATGGGGTGCGGATCCCGCAGCACAGGGCTCACGGCCGCGGCGGCCGGCTCGTCCAGGAGAGCGCCATCGTCGAGGAGGACCTGTGGCTCCGGCGGACCAGCGTGGGCGAGCAAGACCCGCCGCAGGCGGCCATCAGCCTGGTGCACGTGGAGGGCACAACAGGTGGCAAAAGAGCGGGTAAGGAGGCCGGCGATCGCGCGCAGCGTCGTCGTATACTCGGACGCCTGTGCGAGCAGGTCACGCGCCTCGCGCAGGAACAGCCGCCGCTCTTCGGCTGCGACTACCGCTGTGAGGTCGTGGATGGTGACGACCTGGAGCGCAGGGGCGAAGGATGCTTGCCCGATGGTCACGAAGACCGGGATGAGTTGCCCATCGCCGCGGCGAAGCTGGGCGTTTGGCCGCGGGCGTGCTTCCAGTCGGAGGGGTGTGGTGGGGTCATCGGGGGCAGCCGGCGCCAGCTGGGCGTAGTCCGGAAGGAGGAGCGTGACCGGCTGACCGGCCAGGCTGGTGTAGCCGAACTGGCGCCGGGCCGCAGCATTCGCATAGGCGATCACGCCCTGCTGAACACCCAGTACCGGCAGCCCGATTGCATCTGCCAGGACCCAGGCGTGGCTGGTCGAGGGGAGGGGGTAACCGGACAACCAGCTCCGCAGGCGCTGGAACAGCCGAGCGAACCACGATTGACGGGCAGCAGATAGTGGCGTGGCCAGCAGCGCTTGACCAGCGCGCACACGGGGGCGCCCACCTTTCACGCCTTCAGTGTAGAGCCTGGTTCCTGGGCAAAGCTATGAGGAACTTCCCTAACTGCCCCGCGCGGAGGAGAAAACGCCTGGCGCGCTTAGCTGTTGGAGGTGCTGGATGGCCGGGCCCGGACCAGCAGGAGTGGAACGCTTGCCTCCCGGAGCACCCGCTCGGCGACACTCCCGAAGACGAGCCGACTGAGGCCACTCCGCCCGTGAGTGGCCATGACGATCAGGCCGGCACCGCGCTCAGCTGCCACTTCGAGGATGCTCGCTGCGGGCTCACCGAGGGGGGTCAGCGCCTCGACGGTGATCCCGTCCTGCTGGAGGCGTTGGGCGAGGTGGGCCACATAGGCGCGCGCAGCAGCGCTCTCGGCCTCGATCACCTGAGCATAGCCCGACGCAGGAGAGAACCCCGGCTCGACCCCCAGGGGCTGGACCACGGGTGGCACGACCCGGACGAGGAGTAAGCGAGCGCCGAACTGACGGGCCAGGGCAACGGCGTGGGGCAGCGCACGTTCGGCAAGCTCCGAGCCGTCGACCGCTAGCAGGATCGGGTCGTACATGGTCCCTCCAGCCGCGAGGATGCGTCCATCATAGCGGGTGAGGGGAGCGCGCTGCCGTTCAGCTCAGGTATCGATCTCCTCGCGGGAGAATGCGCCGGTGAGAGGAGTGAGCACTGGCTCTTCGGCTGCGGCCTGGCGGAGGAGCGCTTCCTGGACGTCAAAGCCGGTCTCGGGCGGCTCGCGGTAGCTCCCATCCGGTTCCAGCAGGTAGGAACCGCGCTCGTCGCGCAGGTAGAGCGCGAGCAGTTCGTCGCGCAGCAGGCGACGCAGCTCGGGGTCCTCGACCGGAGCGAGCACTTCGACGCGGTGGTCGAGATTGCGCGGCATCAGGTCGGCGCTCCCGATCCAGACCTCCTCCTCTCCGCCGTTGCGGAAGTAGTACGCCCGCGAGTGTTCCAGAAAACGACCGAGGATGCTCCGCAGCTGCAGGTTGGCGGCCACGGCGGGGTCGTTGCGCGGCAAGACGTTGATCCCACGCACGATCAGGTCCACCCGGACGCCAGCCATGGCGGCCCGGCGCAGGGCATCGACGCAGGCGACGTCCACCAGCTGGTTCATCTTCATGATGATGTGACCGCCGCCCGCCTGGTGATGATGGGCAATCTCGCGCTCGATCCGGTCGATGATCCCTTTGCGGATGGAATATGGGGCGACCAGGAGCTTGCGGTAGCTCGTCTGACGCGAGTAGCCGGTCAGAAAGTTGAACAGCTCCGAGACATCCGCGGCGACCTCCGGGCGGCAGGTCAACAGGCTGAGGTCGCTGTAGAGCCGCGCGGTGGTGGGGTTATAGTTGCCGGTCCCGATGTGGACATAGCGGCGCAGGCCCTCCCGATCGCGCCGGACGATCAGGAGCAGCTTGGCGTGGACCTTCAACCCTAACAGCCCATACGTCACGTGCACCCCCGCGCGTTCGAGGGCGCGCGCCCACTCGATGTTGTTTTCTTCATCGAAGCGGGCCTTTAGCTCGACGAGCACGGCCACTTGCTTGCCACGGTCGGCCGCCCGGAGCAGCGCCTCGACTACGGGGGAGTGGGCGCCAACTCGGTAGAGGGTCTGTTTGACCGCCAGCACTGCCGGGTCAGCGGCCGCCTGCTGAAGCAGCTCGACGATCGGTTCGAACGAGTCGAAAGGGTGGTGGAGCAGGATATCGTGGTCGCGGATGACTGAGAACAGGTCGCTCTCCCGTAGCAGCGGTGGCACGCGTGGGTGGAAGGGTGGGTCCTTCAGGTCAGCGCGGTTGATGCTGGTCAGCTCCATCAGCGCACCAAGCCCGAGTGGTGGATCGATGGTGTAGACGTCGGCCGGGTCCACCGGCAGCTTCTCGATCAGGAGGGTGCGCAGGAACTCGGGCATGGTGGGCGTGATCTGGAGCGCGACCACCGAGCCGAAGCGTCGCCGCTCCAGGCTGGCCTGGACCGATTCCAACAGGTCGCCCGCCTCCAGGTCCTGGATCTGGACGTCCGCATTGCGGATGACGCGGAAAGGGTGGACTTCGCGGATCGCCATCCCCGGAAAAAGCTTGTCGAGGTTGGCAACGAGCAGTTCATCCAGCCAGACGAAGGTACTCTCACGTTCGCCCGGCACCGGGATCAGGCGGGGGATAACAGTCGGGATCTTGACCCGCGCGAAGCGGCGGTTGCCTTCGGGGTCCTCCAGCACCACCGCCAGGCTGACGGAGAGGTTGGAAATAAAGGGGAAGGGGTGCCCGGGGTCGAAGCCAAGCGGCGTGCAGATGGGAAAGACTTCCTGCTCGAAGTAGCGGTCGAGGGCGGCTCGCCCACCGGGGCCGACCTGGTCGAGGCTGACCAGTCGCACCCCCGCTACCTCCAGGGCAGGGAGGAGCTGCTCACGCAGGCAGGTGCGCTGGTCGCGCATCACGGCCAGGATGGCTGGCCGGAGCGCGGCAAGCTGCTCCTCGGGGGTCATGCCATCGGGGCTGAGGTCGGTCACCCGGGCCTGGACCTGCTCCAGCAGCCCGGAGACGCGGACCATGAGAAATTCGTCGAGGTTGGTGTCGGAGATCGCGACGAACTTAACCCGTTCCAGCAGGGGATGACGCGAGCGCTTAGCCTCGTTGAGCACTCGTTGGTTGAACTGGAGCCAGCTCAACTCACGGTTAAAATAGCGACACGCAGCCGCCTCGCGGGGTGGGGTGGCATCTCGCAGCATGGTTCTGGTGTCCGCCCTGCTCTTCCGCTAAGGGTAGCCCGGCCGTTCTCCGAGCAGCAAGCGGGGGAGAGCGCTGCCCAGGGCACTGCCACACCAGGGAGAAAACACCACCTGCGCCTCCCAGCTAGGCACGCTGCGAGCCAGCCCCCCCCCGCTGTCAAGGACTGCTCGGCCGCGTGTGCGGCTGAGCGCCACTCCGCCCTGAGGGCACCTAGCGGCCGAGCACCATCACGCAGGAGATCACCCCGGGGCCGCCCAGGGTGTGGGCCAGGCCGGTGTGGGCGTTCTTGACCTGGCGCTTGCCCTGGCGGCCGCGGATCTGATTGGTGATCTCAGCGATCATGCGGACACCGGTCGCCCCGACCGGATGACCGGTCGCCTTCAGCCCACCCGAGACGTTCACAGGCAGCCCGCCTTCCAGGGTGGTCACCCCTTCGGTGATCAGCTTGCCCCCCTCACCCCGATCGCAGAAGCCGAGGTCCTCGTAGTTGATCAGCTCGGTGATCGTGAAGCAGTCGTGGCATTCCGCGACATCGATCTGGCGACGCGGGTCGGTGATCCCCGCCTGACGGTAGGCCTGGGCCGCCGCCGCGCGGGTAGAGGGGAAGCCGAGGAAGTCAAAGTCCGGCCGGAACTGGACCGAGAAGTAGCCACCCCACGAGGCGACGCCTGCCCCTTTGATCAGCACGTAGTCCTTCTTGAGGCGCCGGGCGATCGCGGTCGTCGTCAGGATGACCGCCGCTGCCCCATCGGTCGTTGGGCAGCAGTCGAACAGGCCGAGCGGGTCGGCCACCATCGGTGCGTTCAGCACCTGGTCTTCGGTGATTGGCTTGCGGAAATGGGCGCCATCGTTGAGCGAGCCGTTGTAGTGGTTCTTCACGGCCACCTTGGCGAGGGTGCGCCGGTCGTAGCCGAACTCCTGGAAGTAGCGATTGGCCAGGACGGCGAACATGCCGGGGGCGGTGCGTCCCTTGGTGAGCAGCGGGTGGGTCTCGGTAATGTGGCGGGCCACCAGCGACCCCCGGGGGCTCACCTCGCGCATCTTTTCGACCCCTAGCGCGAGCACCATCTGGTACTCGCCAGCAGCGACCGCGAGCGCCGCCGCCCGCACGGCTTCCATCCCGGTGGCGCAGAGGTTAGCCACCCGCGTGACGGGGATGTTCGGGAGGTTGAGGGGGTCGGTCAGCGAACTGCCATCATCGCCAAGCAGGGCGTTCAACTGGGGAAAGGCCGTCCCCAGCCAGGCCGCTTCGATCTCGCTCGGGTCGATCCCGGCGTCCTGGTAGGCGGCGTAGGCTGCTTCGATCAGCAGGTCGGTGTAGCTCTGCTCGAACAGCTCCCCGAACCTGGTCACGCCTACGCCGATGATCGCCACGTTCCCACTGATCGGCACGGTCTCGTCCTCCTGGCTCCCCTGCTGACAGCGCTTACCCTTCAGTATACAGAGAGCAGCCCGAACCAGCCACTCGGCACGGGCAGCACCTACAGGCGCTGGCGCGGGTCGAAGATATCGCGCAGGCTATCGCCGAGAAAGTTGACGCCGACGACCGTCAAGGTAATGGCCAGCCCCGGAAAGACGCTCAGCCACCAGGCCCGGTCGAGGTAGCCGCGACCATCGCTCAGCATCCCGCCCCAGGTCGGTGTCGGTGGAGGGACGCCCAGCCCGAGGAACGAAAGTGCGCCTTCCGCCACGATCAGCTGCGCCACGCTGAAGGTTGCGAGCACGATCACGGGCGAGAGCACGTTCGGCAGCAGATGGCGCAGCGCCACCCGGAGCTGAGAAGCCCCCAGGGCGATAGCCGCCTCGATGTACTCTTTTTCGCGCGCGGCCAGCACATCCCCGCGCACCACGCGGGCGAACTGCCCCCAGACGAAGGCGGTCAGCAGGATGATCAGCTGCTGCAGCCCGGGCCCAAAGACTGCGATCACCGTCACCGCCACGATCAAGAACGGCACCGAGACGAGCGCATCGACCAGCCGCATCAGGAGGGCATCGAGCGCACCGCCGATCAACCCGGCCAGGATCCCCAGCCCCACGCCGATCGTCCCGCCCAGAACCACCACGCTGAAGCTGAGAGCCAGAGAGATGCGGGCCCCGAAGAGCAGGCGGCTGAGAACATCGCGCCCGACCTGGTCGGTGCCAAGCCAGTAGGTCATGCTCTCGATGGCGTAGCCTGGTGGGCGGAGGCGGGAGACAATACGCTGCTGAAGCGGGTCGGCCGGTGCCAGCAGCGGAGCAGCGAGTGCAACCACCACGACCACGACGACCAGGCTCAGGCCGAGCAGCCCGCTGGGATTTCGCAGCAGCCCGGCCACCAGGCGCCCACTCAGCCCACGGCCGCGCGGCAGCCGAACGGGGGAAAGCTCGAGGGGCGCGCGTTGGACGGTCTCGGTCATGCGCTCACCCGCACCCGCGGGTCGATCACCTGATAGAGCAGGTCGACCAGGGTGTTAATCAGCACCACGGCGATCGCGATCAGGAACACGGCAGCCTGGACGACGGGGTAGTCGCGCGTGAAGATGGCATCGACCAGCTGGCGCCCCAGCCCAGGCCAGCCGAAGATCGTCTCGACGATCACCGTCCCGCCGATGAGGGTGGAAAGGTCGAGGCCGAGGACGGTCACTACGGGGATGAGGGCATTCCGGAGGGCGTGGCGCCAGATGACGTCGCGCTCGCTGAGCCCCTTGGCGCGCGCCGTGCGAACGTAATCGGCGCTTAGCACCTCCAGCATGCCGGAACGGACCAGGCGGGTCGTCTTGGCGAGCAGCACCGTGCCGAGCGTCACTGCCGGCAGGATGAGCTGCTGGGGCGAGCCCCGGCCGAAGGGTGGTAACCACCCCAGCTGGACCGAGAAGAGGAGGATCAAGAGCAGCCCGAGGACGAAGGTCGGGATGCTCTGGCCGATAAAGGCTACCGTCTGGGCGAGGAAGCCGGCCAGGCGGCCACGCTCGATAGCGGCAACGATCCCGAGCGGCAGCGCCACGCCCAGAGCAAGGGCAAAGCCCGTTCCAACCAGCTCAGCCGAGGCCGGGATGCGGCTCATCACCAGCCCCATGGCATCGCGGCGTGCCGTGAGGGAATCGCCGAACTGGAGGACGACCGCCTGGCGGAGGAAGCGCCAGTACTGGACGGGCAGGGGCTCGTTGAAGCCGTAGGCCTCGCGAATGCGAGCGACCACTGCGGGGTCAGCGTTCTCTCCCGCCAGCAGGGCGACTGGGTCACCAGAAGCGCGCAAGAGGAAGAACAGCAAGGTCGAAACGCCAAGCATCACCGCGATGAGCTGGAGAGCACGCAACAGCAGCAGGCGGAGCATGAGCGACCCAGGCTATCACCCGGTCTGGAATTTTGCAAGCGCAGCTCGGGAGAGGATACACCAGGGCGCGCTCGGGCGTCGAGCCGCACAGCGCCCGGGTGTCCCGGCGTGGGCCGGGGCAGTGGCGTAGAATCGAGGGCAGAGGTGCAGATGTTCGACTCGCTCTCGGAGAAGCTCCAGACCGTCTTTCGGCGGCTTGCCGGGAAAGGTCGCCTCGACGAGCGGGATATCGACGAGGCGATGAAAGAAGTCCGCCGGGCCTTGCTGGAGGCGGATGTCAACTTCAAAGTCGTCCGCCAGTTTGAAGCGCGGGTCAAGGAGCGGGCGCTCGGCGCTGAGGTGCTCCAGAGCCTGACACCCGCCCAGCAGGTGATCAAGATCGTCCACGACGAGCTGGTGGCGATGCTCGGGGGCAGCACCAACCGGCTGGCCACAGCGCCGCAGCCACCGACCGTGGTGATGCTGGTGGGCCTGCAGGGCTCCGGCAAGACGACGACTGCCGCCAAACTCGCGCTCATGCTGCGCCGGGGAGGCCAGCGGCCGCTCCTGGTGGCGGCCGACGTCCGTCGCCCAGCCGCGATCGACCAACTCGTTACCCTGGGCAAGCAGCTCGACCTGCCAGTCTACCGGGAGGACCCGGCCACCGGCGCCCTCGCCATCTGTCGGAACGCCATCCGCCACGCGCGGGAGCTGAACGCGAGCCACCTGATCCTCGACACGGCCGGCCGACTGGCGATCGACGAAGAGATGATGCGAGAGGTCGTGGCGATCCGGGATGCCCTACGGCCGACCGAGACCCTCCTGGTCGCCGATGCAATGACGGGGCAGGATGCCGTCCGTACCGCCGAGGCCTTCCACCAGCGCCTTGGCCTGACGGGATTGATCCTGACCAAGGTGGATGGGGATGCCCGCGGTGGCGCAGCGCTCTCCATCCGCGCGGTGACAGGCGTTCCGATCAAGTTCCTGGGGGTCGGCGAGAAGCCGGACGCCCTCGAACCGTTCCATCCCGACCGGCTGGCCTCGCGCATCCTGGGCATGGGTGATGTGCTCACCCTGATCGAGCGGGCACAAGCCGCCTTCGATCAGGAGCAGGCGCTCAAGCTCCAGAAGAAGCTTCGCCAGGCGACCTTCGACCTGGAGGACTTCCTGGGCCAGCTTCAGCAGCTGAAGAAGATGGGGCCGCTTCAGCAGGTGCTGGAGCTGATCCCAGGCATGGGGCGATTGACGAAAAGTTTGCCCGGCGGCGGGATCAGCGAGCGCGAGCTGAAGCGGATCGAGGCGATCATCTTCTCGATGACGCCAGAAGAGCGGCGCAACCCTGAGATCCTGAATGGCAGCCGCCGCCGCCGGATCGCGCTCGGCAGTGGGACTACCCCGGCGGATGTCAACGCGCTGGTCAAGCAGTTCTTCGAAACCCGCAAGCTGATGAAGCAGCTGGCGCATGCTCGGCCAGGGCGCTCTCCCGGCGGCCTCCCGCGCCTGCCGTTCTGAACGTTCGTCGAGCACGATATACTTCCGACGTCCCTGCGCCGTAGAAGGGAAACGCGTGGGGACGCCCACTGACGGAGCCAGAGGCGTGCTAAGTACCGAGACTGCGCCCGAGCGCACTGCGTCCCGAGCCGAGCTGGCCGGAGGGCTGGTTGCTGCCGTCGAGCCGGGGAGCGCGGCAGAGCGGGCGGGCATCCGGCCGGGTGACCGGGTCCTAGCGCTGGATGGCAAGCCCCTGGTGGATGAGCTGACCCTCCGCTTCTTCCAGGACCGTCCGCGCCTGCGCCTGACTGTGCGCCGGGGGGAGGAGGAGCAACTCCTACTCGTCCGCAAGCCGGCCGCAGCCAGCCTCGGTCTCCAGTTCGCCGATGGCCTGTTCGATGGGGTGCGGGAGTGCAACAACCGCTGCTCCTTCTGCTTTCTCAAGGGGCTCCCCGCCGGGCTGCGACGCTCGCTCTACTTCAAAGATGACGACTACCGCTTGAGCTTCCTCTCGGGGAGTTTCGTCACCCTCACGAACCTGAGCCCGCAGGACTGGCAGCGGATCGCCCGCGAGCGGCTCAGCCCGCTTTACGTCTCGGTCCACGCCACCGACCCCGCCCTACGGCGTGTCCTGCTGGGCAACCCCACCGCGCCAGATATCCGCGAGCAGCTCCGCTGGCTGCGCGACCACGGCATCCAGGTCCACACCCAGCTCGTCATCCTGCCGGGCGTGAACGATGGCGCCGTGCTCGCCCGTTCGATCGAAGAGCTCGCCGCGCTGACGCCGAGCGTGCAGTCGATCGGAGTGGTGCCGGTCGGTCTCTCCGAACGGGGAGCGTTCAGCCAGCACCTCAGCCCCGACCTCGCCCTGCGGCTGCACCAGCGCACCGTGCGCCCGCGATCGGCAACCACTGCCGAAGCGCGGGAGGTGATCGCGCTCGTCACGCCGTTCCAGCGACGGTTCCGCCGTCAGTTCGGGCGCGACCTGGTCTACCTTGCCGACGAGTACTACCTACGGGCGGGGATGCCCGTGCCGCCACGCTCGCGCTACGATGGCTACCCCCAGTACCAGAACGGGATCGGCATGGTGCGCGACTTGCTGGAGGAAGCCAAGCTGGTACGACGGCGGCCGCCCGTGCTGCGGCGCCCCCGGCGGCTGACGGCGGTCTGCGGCGAGCTGATCGCGCCAGTCCTCCAGCCGCTCCTGGCCGACCTGATGGCGACGATCCCCGGGCTCACGATTGCGCTGGTGCCGGTGCGCAACCGTTTCTTCGGGCCGTCCGTGACCGCCTCGGGCCTGCTGACGCGGACGGATGTCGAGCAGGCGCTACGCGGGCGGGAGCTGGGCGATGCGCTTGCCATTCCGCGGGCGATGCTCGACAGCGCGGGCCAGCGTTTCCTAGACGAAGGCACCCCGGCTGACCTGGCGCAAGCCCTCGGCGTGCCGGTGGTGCCCGTGGCGGGCCTGCGCGAACTCGTGCGCTGGGTGGCATGCCAGTGACGGGTGCCGAGCGCCGCCAGGCGGCAGGGGACCTCATGAGCTATGCGCGCGAAGCTGGCGCAGCGGCGGTGCCCCAGCTCCTGGCGCTGCTCGAGGAGCCAGCGCAGCGCCTGGAAGCGATCCATGCGCTCGGTGCTACCCACTCACCGGCAGCCGTAGCCCCCCTGCGTGCGCTCGCCCAGGACCCCGACCGCGCAACCCGGAAAGCGGCCCGCGCCGCCCTGCATCGGCTGCGCTCCGCCGGGGTAGCCATCGAGGAGGAGAGACTAGCGCCCCCTGGGCCAGCCTCTCCCCTGCTGGGCGCCCTCGCGAGCCCCTTCGACCGGGCTGGGTCGCAGCTGGTGCGGCTGTTTGTCCGCGGGCCGCTTGGGAGCCAGCGTGAACTCGTGGTCGAGCTCAACGCCTGGACTGGGGTCGAAGGGGTCGGACGGCGGGATCTGACCCGGCCAGTCGCTGAAGTTTTCCGCGAGGCGACGACTGCCCCCGCTGCGGGAAGCGACCTGCGCTGGTTTGCCCTGCCCACCGACTACGCGGCCCACCTGCTCCGGGAGGCGATGAAGCGGAACACGGTAGCGGGGGCAGGCTTGCCGGTAGAGTTCACGGAGGTAGCGCGCTTCCTGCCGGAAGATGACCCCTACGCCGAGCCGCTCGTCTACCGCTTCGTCCGACCGGTCGAGGTCAAGCTGGACCCGACCCTGCTGGAAAGCGCGGGAGCGCTGCTCGATGAGCCGGAACTCGCGGCGATCGGGTTGCCACCGGCACGGGTCGCTCCCTTTCAGGAAGAAGCCCGTCGCCTGCTGGGCACCCCCCGCCTGGTCACGCTCGCGCCGAATGAGGTGCGAGTAGCCGGCCTGCTCCAACGTGCCCACCGCGCCCTGCTCGACCTGCCCACCCGGCAAGCGCTGCGCACCATCCTGGAAGAGACGGCAGCCTTCTTCTGGCTGAGCGACCGCCGCCTGGCCGCGCGCCGGGCAGTCGCGGCTGCCCTTGCCCTGACCGAATCCGAGAGTGGAGAGACGCCCTTCAGCCGCCGCCTGGTCGCGCGTGAAGTGCTGGGTGCGGCAGCCAGCGGCGAAGGAGCGGCGCGCACTAGCGGGCTATGGGTGCCCTAGCGCTTGTGACAGTACCGGACATCACCTGGCTGCCAGCGCTGGCTGCGGCGGGCGAGGGGGTTCCCCGCCTCGTGCTGCAGCTGGCGATCATCCTCCTGGCTGCTAAGCTGGGCGGAGAGTTGTTCGAGCGCTGGCTGAAGCAGCCGGCAGTGCTGGGTGAGCTGGCAGGTGGGATGCTGGTCGGGCCGTATGCCCTCGGCAGCTTCCCTCTTCCGGGTGTCGGACCACTCTTTCCACCACCCGCTGCGACTGGGACGATACCCGTTCCGGAGACGATCTATTTCCTCGCCCAGTTTGCCTCGGTGATCTTGCTGTTCGCTTCCGGCCTGGAGACGGACTTTCGCGGCTTTATGCGGTTCGGGCTGACCGCCAGTATCGTGGCGGTCGGGGGCGTGGTCCTGCCGTTCGTGGCTGGTGCGATGAGTGCGGCACTCGCGGGGCTGGCGCCGAGTGTGTTCGATGCGCGGGCCCTCATCCTGGGTGCCCTCCTGACGGCGACCAGCGTGGGAATTACGGCCCGGATCCTGAGCGATATCGGCAAGCTCGATACCCCCGAGGGCGTCACGATCCTGACGGCTGCGGTGATCGACGATGTCCTGGGCATCCTGGTGCTAGCGGTGGTACTGGCGGTGGAGAGTGGAGCGGGTGGTGGCTCGCTGGCTGAGCTCGCCCTGACCGGTGGGCGGGCGCTTGGGGTCTGGATCGTGCTGACCGGGCTGCTGATTGTGCTGGGGGGCGTGGTCAGTCGTGCCCTGGGCTGGTTCCGTTCCGCGGGGGCGGCCCTGGCCACGGCGCTGGCGCTGGCGGCCTTCAGTGCCTTCGTAGCCCAGAGCGCCGGGCTGGCCCTGATCATCGGTGCCTATTCGGCCGGGCTGGCCCTCTCACGGACGCGCGCCCGTGAACTGCTCGCGCCCCAGATCCGGCCGGTGTACGAGGCGCTGGTGCCCATCTTCTTTGTCGTGATGGGCATGCTGGTCGACTTCCGAGCGACGGGACCACTCCTGGGCTTCGGCCTGCTGCTCAGTCTGGTCGCGCTCCTCACGAAGCTGGTCGGCTGCGGCCTCCCAGCGCTCGCGCTCGGCTTCCGGCCGCTCGGGGCGCTGCGGATCGGTGTCGGGATGGCGCCGCGGGGCGAGGTGGCGCTCATCGTGGCTGGGCTGGCGCTCACCACCGGCTTGATCGGGACCGACCTCTTCGGCGTGGCCGTGCTGGTAACGCTGGTGACTACCGTCGCCCCACCAGTGCTGCTGGTCCCGATCTTTCAGCGTGGCGGCTCGGGCCTGCGCCGGGTGCCGGTGACGCCGCCTCTGGTTGAGAGCGGGCTTGGGCTGACCCTCCCGGGCGACCTCTTCCGTGTCTTCTTGCCGCGCCTCCTCCAGGCCCTGGAGAGCGAGGGGTTTCGCCTGGCCCTCCAGCTGACTACGCCGAGCGGCGAGGATGTCTACGAGCTCCAGCGGGAGGGGGAGGTCATTAGCCTCCGGAGCAGTGCGCAGGACCATGAAGTACGCGTTGTCATCGAAGCGACCCTCCCCGATTGGCAGGCGCTCGTCGCCGCGGCGCTCCAGCGGGCAGCTCGCGCCGCGGCCAGCGAGATCGAGGAGGGGACGCGGCGCCTGGTCGCGGCGCTCGGGCAGTCGTCCACGCCCCTGAGCCCGGAAGCAGCCCAGGGGCGCTGAAGCCGCGCTAGCGCCGGCGGTAGTGGAAAACGCCGTTGCGCAGCACCTTTTCGACCGCTCCCTGCCGGCGCAGGTACTCCAGGTGGGCGAGCGTTTCCATCACCGCGGCGCGGCGGGTGAGGGCATTGAAGCTGCTGAACTCCCCAACGTTCCAGCGGACACTCGCGGCCACGGCGTAGGCTGTCTTCGGCTCGTCGTTGAGGGCGGCCACCATCTGGTCCAACCGCTCGCGGTGATGAGCTTCGATCTCACGGATGCGCTGGGAGAGCCCCGTGAAAACGTGTTCGTGGGCGGGAAGCACCAGGTCGACGGGGAGGTCGGCCAGCTTGTGGAGCGAGGCGAGGTAGTCGCCGAGCGGGTTCTCGCCGGCCTCGGGATGGAGGCTGATATTCGGTGTGATGCCGGGCAGGATGTGGTCGCCCGAGATCAGCAGCCGGCGGGCCGGGTTGAAGAGCACGATGTGCCCTGGTGTGTGGCCGGGGGTGTGGATCACGGTCCAATCCTGCCCGCCCAGCGAGAGGACCTCCCCCCCGACGACTACCGCATCGGGGTCGACTTCGGCGACGAACCGACGGGCGGGCACACTGGCCGTCTGGAGTTCGGGCATCTCATCTTCCGGAACGCCGTGGGAAAGCAACCAGTCGGCCATGGCATCGAGCAGTTTGCTGTAGGAGCGGTAACGGGTCTCGACGAACGGTTTCTCCAGCTCGTGGAAGATGATGCGCGCGTTGGTCTCGTGCTTGATCCGGCCGGCCAGGCCGAAGTGGTCCGGGTGCAGGTGGGTGATCACCACCGTACGAATGTCCTTGAGGGAGCCCCCAGCCTGCTCGACCTGGGTACGTAGCTCCTCGAAAGCGCCAGGCGTGCCCCAGCCAGCATCGACCAGGGCAGCCTCGTGGTCGCTCGCGATCAGGTAGGCGAACACCGAGAAGGTCGGATTGCTGGGCATGGTAAAGCGGATCTGATGGATACCCGGCGCGACTTCCATTACAGCACCTCCGGGAGGCCGTCGGGCGCGGGAAACCAACGGGGGCCGCTCACGTCGCGCCGTCCGCCACGCTGGCGACTGCTGCCAATTGGGCAGCCGCCGCACGTAGACGAGCCACCGCAACCTCCTGCCCCAGGGCGACGAGGGTACGGTCGAGCTCGGGGGTCTGCGTTCGGCCGGTCACCGCAACGCGGATGGGCATGAAAAGCTGGCCGCGCTTGAGGCCGAGTTCGGCCACCACCCGGTCCAGCGCTGCCAGCACCTGGGCCTCGGTGAACACGGGAAGGGCAGCCAGCTCCTCAGCGGCCCGCAGCAAGCCCCGCTGGAGCGTCTCAGCCGGGACTCCTTTGACCAGCAAGTCGGGCAGGTGTACCTCGACACTGGGAAGGAAGAAATAGACCAGGAGGTCGGCGGCATCGGCCAGGGTCGCGAGCCGCTCCTGGACGAGCGGGACCAGCTGGCGCACGCGCTCCCGGGAGATCGGTCGGGGGACACTCGTGGGGAGGTCGCGCTCGAGGAAGGGAAGCAAGCGGTCGGTCAGCTCCTCCGGCGAGAGACGGCGGATGTAGACCCCGTTGAGCCAGCGGAGCTTCTCGGGATTGAAGATGGCGCCCGCCTTGCTCAGGCGATCCAGCGTGAAGTAGGCGATCAGCGTGGAGCAGTCGATCACCTCAGTATGATCGTCGAGCGACCAGCCGAGCAGAGCGAGAAAGTTAACCATCGCTTCCGGCAGGTAGCCCGCCTCGCGATAGTCGAGCAAGGCGGTTGCCCCGTGGCGTTTGGAGAGCTTCTTCTTATCAGGTCCCAGCACGTCCGGGAGGTGGACGTAGACCGGAAGGGGCCAGCCAAGGGCGGAATGGAGCTGGACGAATTTTGGGGTGCTGGGAACGAATTCTTCCGCCCGCAGGACGTGGGTGATCCGCATGTCGTGGTCGTCGACGACGTGGGCGAAGTTGTAGGTGGGGTAGCCGTCGGACTTCAGCAGGACGAAGTCGTCGAGGGTGCGGTTCTCGACCGTGATCTCGCCGCGCAGCTCATCGTGCCAGGTTGTCTCGCCGCTGAGCGGCATGGCGAATCGGATCACCGGCCGGCGGCCTTCGGCAGCCAGCGCGGCCAGGCGGGCAGCCCGCTCCTCCGGGGAAAGAGTGCGGCAGGTCCGGTCGTAGCCGGGGGGAAGGCCGGCGGCGCGCTGGCGTTCTCGCATGGCGGCAAGCTGCTCGGCCGAGCAGAAGCAGGGGTACGCATGACCCGAGGCGACCAGCGCCTCGGCCACGTCGTGGTAGCGAGCAAGCCGCTGGGACTGGACGTAGGGGCCGTACGGTCCGCCCACGCCCGGTCCCTCGTCGGGGTCGAGGCCGAGCCAGTGGAGCGATTCGATGATGTTCTCGATGGCGCCAGGGACCTCGCGCTCCTTATCGGTGTCCTCGATCCGCAGTATGAAAGTGCCGCCGTGATGACGGGCGAACAGCCAGTTGAAAAGGGCGGTACGGGCAGCGCCGAGGTGGAGTGAGCCGGTTGGGCTCGGAGCGAAGCGCACTCGAACGGTCATAGCGCAAGGAGTATACAAGGAGCTGGGCGGGCTGCCGGTCAGGCCACTGGGTCGAGGCGCTGGAGGGCTGGTGGCAGCTCGGCCAGGGTCGCGATCTGGGCGTCGGGTGGCACGGGGGCGGGCTGGCCGCCGAGCAGGATGGCTCGCATCCCGGCCGCCTTGGCGCCTGCCACATCGGCGACTGGGTTATCGCCGACGTGGACGATCTGAGCGGGAGGAAGGCCAAGCCGTTCGGCCGCCCGTTCGAACAGCTCCCGGCGCGGTTTGAGCAGCCCTTCTTCGTTGGAGAAAATGGTCACCGCGAAGCAGTCAAGCAGCCCGTAGGTCGATAGGAGACGCCGCATGGCGGCGCCAGGGGTCCGGCCGGTGTTACTGATCAGGCCGAGCCGATAGCCGTGCTGGGCTAGCCACTCGAGGACGGGGAAGGTGTGGGGGCCCGGCAGCGGCGGCGTCTCGTGGATCGGCTCAACGTAGGCGCGTTCGAGGGCGTCCCAGGTGGTAGCATCCAGGGTGGCGACCAGTCTCTCATCCAGGAGGCCGATCAAGATCTCGAGCTGGCGGCGGGTGGTCAGGTCGCGCTGTTCGCGCCAGATGACGTCGTACTGGTGGGCGGAACGCTCATAGGCAGCGGCGACGCGGGCTTCGTCCAGGTCGTCCCGCAGGTGGCTGAGGACGGCAGTCATCCGCTCGATCCGGCGGCGCGAGCGCGCAGCACCCCGCTCGGGGGCGTCGTGGATCAGGGTCTCCCAGAGGTCAAAGGTCACCGCCTGGATCGCTGCCATCCTCTCCTCACCGACCAGTCTGTGAGAACGGTACTCGACCGCGCGGTGAAGCGACAGCCCCTCTCGCGTCTGGAGTGGACTCGCGCTATGGTAGTGGGAGCGCGCTGCCCGGTGGGGGCAATGGCGACGGGGTGACGAATGGAGCAGCTCACTCCGGAACAGCGGAACTTCTATGCCCACACCCTGATCGAGGTGCGGCTGCGGGAGAGTGGGCTCTCGCTGGAGGAAGCGCATCGGCAGGCGCTGGAACGCCAGGGGATCCCCGGCGACGAGTACGCGGCCGTCCGCCTCTGCGAGCGCGAGCGGGTCCGACGCGAGTGGTTCCGCTTTACCAGCCGCCAACGGCTCTTCGCAGGAGTGCGGGAAGGGCTGCGCCCGCCGCCGTTCGAAACACCGCCAGCGGCCGCCGAGCCCGTCTTCTGCCTCCGCTGCGGCCGACCACTCCGGGCGGAAGTGAGCGCGGGCTATCCCATCTGGCGCTGTGAGGCCGGCGGCATGGAATATTCGGTGGCCATGAGCGCTGCGCTCAACCGCGCGCTCCGTCAGCAACGCCGGTTGCCGCCAGCTCTCCTCCGCACGCCGGGGCCACTCGGGTGGTACTGTCCCAATTGTGGGCTCGCGCTGGTCCCCTCCCCACTGGGTACGGATCCGTTGGGCTGCGAACGCTGCGGCTTCGAGCTTCCCCGCCTGCTGCGGGAAGAGGTGGTTGAGCTCAGTTGGCACGACCCCTAGGCACCCCGCCGCTGCTCGCGTTTTTGGATAGCTGCTATAGTCTCGGGTATCCGGTGGTCTGAGAAAATTTCCTAGCGGAGGAACAATGGGGAGTCGATGCTGCTGGACCCTGCTGCTCCTTGGCCTGGTCTGGGCAGTGGCCTGTACTCCGGCTGCATCGCCAGCGCCCGCAGCAATCCCAGCCGCCACGCCGCTTGCGGAGGTGGTGCTGACGGCAGCGGATGCTGGCCTACCGCCCAGTGCCAGCCCAGAAAGTGTGGCGGCCAAGATGCATATCTTCGCCGCCCAGTTCGACTCCCTGATCGAGTTTGGCGAGAAGTTTGCCCTCCGGCCTGCGGTAGCCGAGCGATGGGAACTGTTGCCCGACGGTAGCGGGTGGCGCTTCTTCCTCCGGCGGGACATGAGCTTCTCGAACGGAGCACGGCTGACCGCGAGCGATGTCGAGTTCACGCTGAACCTCTTCTTGACGACGCGGACCCAGCAACAGGCGATGATGCCGAACCTCACCCAGACCAAACGGGTCGATGATTACACGGTGGATCTCCTGACGCGGCAGCGCGACTACAGCATCCTCTACGTTGCGCCGTACCTGTACATCTTCCCGCAGGCGTACTATCAGCAGGTCGGCCGGGATATCTTCGCTACCCGGCCGATCGGCAGCGGGCCCTATGAGCTGGTGGAATACCGGCCTGCTGACCTGATGGTCTATCGGCGTCGCCCCGAGCCTCATCCGTACCGCGCCGTCGTGGCCCGTGAGATCCGCTGGCGGGCCGTTCCCGAAGCGACGGTTGCCCTGGCTGGGTTACGAACTGGGGAGATCGATATCGCCGTCGGGGCGTTCAGCGGTGACCAGGCGGACCAGGCACGACGCGAAGGGTTGACGGTCGATGCGCAGCTCACGACCGTCCAGGCCCTGCGCTTCGACCGCAGCGCCATTGAGCGGAGCGCCTCCCCCCTGAAGGATATCCGGGTCCGTCAGGCGCTCAACTATGCCATTGATAAAGAAGCGATTGCGCGCACGATCTACCGCGGCTACGCCCAGCCGATTGGCCAGATTGCCCCGCCCGGCAGCCTGCTCTACGATGATGCCCTCAAGCCCTACCCGTATGACCCCGGGAAGGCGAAGCAGCTGCTCGCGGAAGCCGGCTACCCCAATGGGTTCAAGGTCCAGGGCCCGATCGACTACACCCGGGCGTTTTTCCAGCCTGCCCTGCTCCAGGCAGCGCAGAGCTACTTTCGTGATATCGGAGTACAGGCTGAGATCGAAGAGCATGAGTTCGGAGTCTGGGTCGATATCTTCACCGCTCGCGGGGTCCGGCCACGGAACGAGATGATCGCCAGTAACCAGAGCGACGCCAACGGCTTCTTCTCCCTGCAACGCGGGCTGATGACCTGCCAGCAGCCGCCGCAGAACGTCCTCTGGTGCGTGCCAGGCTTCGACGAGAACTACAGCGCGGCCCAGGCCGAGCCCGACCCGGCTCGGCGGGCGGCCTTCCTCCGTGCGGCCAACAAGGCGTACGTCGACGAGGTGGCCATGGTGTTCCTGCTGGTGGTGCCGACCGTCACGCTCGCCTCGCCGAAGGTGCAGGGGCTGACCCTCGCCACGCCCTTTTTCTGGAACCTCGACCGGGTGAGCAAGCGCGCCTGAGCCAGCCCTTGAAAAGATTGACAGGCTCAGCTGCCTCTCCCAACAATGCGGTCAGGGCTGCAACGAGAGCCGAGGGAGGCGAGATGCGTTCGCGTTCGTTCCGTGCGCTGATAGTCCTGGCCCTGAGCGCGGTCGCTTGCGCTCCCACCACGCCGACTGGCGCCCCCCAAGTTCCGACGGTGCCGGCTGAGCAGCGGGATGAGCAGCAGATCTTGCGGGTCGCGGTTGGGGTCATGATCGGGAACCCGACCCCCCAGGCTTCCCGCACCAACCTCTATCAGTACTGGCCACTCTACGATACCCTGACGACCTTTGGTCCTCAGTATGAGGTCCGCCCCTGGGTCGCACAACGTTGGGAAGTCTCGCCCGATGGCCTGAACTGGACCTTTACCTTGCGCTCCGATGTCAAGTTTGCCAATGGTGACCCCCTCACGGCGGAGGATGTCGCCTTCACGATCAACGAGATCTTCGAGAAGCGCTGGCCGCAGGTCTCGTATCTGGGCAATGTGACTGAGGCCGTGGCGGTCACCCCGACGGTGGTGCGGCTGCGGCTCTCGGCGCCGAACGCCGCCATCCCAAATGGCGGCCCGTTCATCTGGATCCTGCCGAAGAAGTACTACCAGGCGGTCGGCTTCGATGGCTTTTTGGCCAAGCCGATCGGCTCGGGGCCGTATGAGCTGGTCAGTTTCCAGCAGGCTAGTCAGATCATCTACCGCAAGCGGAGCGAACCGCATGCCTTCCGCACCCCGATCGCCACTGAGATCCAGATCCGGCTGATCCCCGAGACGATCCAGATGATCAACGGGCTCCAGCAAGGGGAAATTGACATCGCGATTGGAGGCTTCTCGGGGGACCAGGCCAACCAGCTCAAGCAGCGCGACCAGGTGGTGCGCTCCTACCTCAATACCTCCGCTCAGGTTGCGATTCCCCAGGGGTCGTATGAGCTGCGCGACACCCCCCTCAAGGACAAGCGGGTGCGCCTAGCGCTCAACTACGCGGTGAATAAAGAGGCGATCGCGAGCGGGCTCTACGGTGGCTACGCCGAGCCGACCGGGCAGGTGGCAGTGCCCGACACCGATTACTGGGACCCCAATGCTCGCCCGATCCCCTACGACGTGGCGATGGCGAAGCGGTTGCTGGCCGAGGCGGGCTACCCGAATGGCTTCAAGCTGCCCGCTGGCCTCGACTACTCGACCGGTCGCGGCGAGCAGAACTATCTGGTCGCCGTCCAGGCCGACCTCAAGGCGGTGGGGGTCGAAGTGGATCTGATCCCGAACGAGGAGAGCGTCTTCGTCGACAAAGCCTACGGGCGGCGAGACCTGCCGAAAGGGGACCTCTGGAGCGGGAGTAACGCTGAGGACAACGGCTTCTTCACCGGGCTGCGCACCTTCTACGGCTGTGATAAGCCAACTGGCGCCCCGCGTCGGGCGATGCTCTACTGCAACCCCGAGTGGGACCGGCTGATGGACCAGGCCTACGCCGAGGCCGACCTCGCGCGACGGCGCCAACTCTTCCTGCAGGCGAACCGGGTCTTCCGGGAGGATGTGCTGGTCATCTACACCGTCAGCCGCTCGACCTTCATCGTCCACACGCCGAAGGTCAAGGGCCTTGAGGTGCCCACCCCGAACAGCTACCAATTTGACAGCGTCTATAAGGTCAAGTAGCGCCTCCCTGCTCGCAGCGGACGGGCGACGAGCGAGGACCGGGAGACGTGAACACGGTGCAGCTTCGCTCTCCTCCAGCGGGAGGGTGAGCTTGCACAAGGCCGCTGCCCTCCGCGGGAACCCGGCGCACCTGCGGAGGGTCGTAGTGTGCTCCTCAGTTGCGGGGCGGTGGAGGAGTGCTCTTCTGCTTTAGCCAGCGTCTGCTCCTGGTCGCTCGCTGCTCGGCAAGGAGGGTACGAGAGGGACCGTGCATCGCCGCGGGGGAAGAGGCAGTGCCCACGGGCGCTCGACCCTGGCCCGCCTTCACGGGCGTGGCGCGGGCTGAGGGGCAACGAGGGGGGCGTGGAGTTCCACCCGCCGACTGCGCAGGGCATCGGTCTTGGGCACCATCTGCTTGTTCCGGCTGGCAACGGGGTCGACACGCTGGAGGATAAACGTCTCGAGCGCTGGCGAAGATTCCGCCACCTCGACCGGGTTCAAGCGCCCACGCCAGGGCACGGGAAAGCGGGGGACCGTGGCGATGATCGCGCCGCGTGCGACTGGCGAGTCGGCCCGGTTTGCAGCCAGGATGGTCAGGTGGTTCTCGGCGGCGCGCTCCCGGAGGGCCAGGCGGGGCTCCCACTCCACCCGCCAGCAGGCCGGATAGGCGATCAGGTCAGCGCCGAGGCAGGCGAGGCAGCGGGCCGATTCCAGAAAGAGGCCGTCGTAGCCGGCGAGCAGCCCGATCCGCCCAAGCGGGGTGTCGACGGTCACCCAGCGGTCGCCAGGGGTAGCCCAGGCGCGGTCCGGCTGCCGCAGGTGGACCTGGCGGTAGCGGCCAAGCTCGCCGCTCGGCCCGATCAGCCAGACGGTGTGGAAGTAGCGGCCCGCCTCCTCCTCGACCAGCGAGGTCACGACCATCACCTCCCGGGCCGCCGCCAGGGCCGTGAGGCGCTGGAGGACCTCCCGGCTCACCTGGGCGGCGCGCGCTGGGTCGGCAGCAACCGCGCCGGGGAGGAAGGGATACAGCTCGGGCAGGACGATCAGCCGCGCACCACGGTCCGCGGCCTCTTCGCTCACATCCAGGCCGCGCAATACGGCATACTCGGGGTTCGGGTCACAGACGGTCTGGAGCGCCGCCGCGAAGAAGGGCTCGACCGCAGTCGTGTTCGGCGAGACGTTGGCAGGCAGCGATTCCGTTGGCAGGGCGAGCAGGCCGTAGAGATCCGGGCGGCGGTCGGCCAGCAGGTCCCCTTCGCCGGGGATGTGCTTGTCGTCTGCTTCGCTGGGGTCGATATCCGCGTAGACGATCCCCTCGACCCGCCAGCCACCCTTGGCTAGGACCCGGCCGGAGGGGTGGACGATCTGGGATTCGCCGGGGGCGTGCCGTAGATGCTCGGCCATGGGAACGCGCCGCCACATCTCCGCTGGCCAGTGGAGGGGCACCAGCGGGCCGCTTTTGCAGCTCGAGACCATAAAGACATGGTTCTCGACGGCGCGTGTTGGCACGTGGAGGGCGCCTTCATCACGGGCGTTGGAGCTCAAGGAGTCCAGCACGATCTGGGCGCCTTTGAGGGCAACGGTCCGCGCCGTTTCGGGGAGAACGCCATCCATGCAGGTCACAAATCCGATCCGGCCGAGCTCGGTCGCGATCACCTCTGGCTCACGGTCGTCCCGAGTGATGAAGTCGTTCTCTGCCCCGATGAGCACCTTCTTGCGGACGGTCGCGACCACAGTGCCGGTGCGGTCGATCAGATAGCTCTGGCCGTAGACGGCTGGCCGTGGTCCCCGGGTGGAGGCGTTGAACGCCACCCAGATGCCGCGCTGGCGGGCCCGCTCGCGGATGGCACCCACCCAGGGGCCCTCCGGGTCGACTGCCACCTCCCAGCAGTGTTCCTGGTCGCGGTAGGCTGAGGGGTGGTTCGCGAACTCAGGGAAAAGTACGAGGTCCGCCCCCGTTGCTGCTGCCGCATCGATCCAGCGGAGGAGAGCGAGCAAGTTCGCTTCGCGGTCATCTCCCACCTCGTACTGCGTGGTAGCGATCCGAACGCGCTGGCCCATAGCTTCCTCCGTGGGCATCCTATCCCGTTGCGCGAGGCCCGGCAAGCGCAGGCTGGTGCTGGGCTGCTCCCTCCTCCCGCGGTCGGCTGCTCGAGCAGGTCCAGGAGCTAGCCCGGTACCCAGCCGCTGGCGGCCTCGGCCAGGCGCTCCCGTCGCTCCAGCAGGCTGCTGCCCACCGCCCACCAGGAGGGGTCGCCGTGGTCGCGGTGCCAGACCCAGTGCTCGACCCCCCAGAGCAGGATCTCGGGAAAGCCGAATGCTGCCAACCGTGCTAGGAGGGGCGCGATGTCCTGGGGGCCGAAGCTAGGCGTCTCGAACTGCCGATAGACCTTCTCGCCCGGCTCCCACGGCTTGGCCTGGCACTCCGCGATCATGACCCGCTTGCCCGCTGCCCGCACCGCATCGCGCCAGGCGAGCAGCACGGCGTAGTCCTCCGGGTCGCGGGCGTGCAGATACGAGGGGATGCCGAACAGGTGCCAGCCGATGTGGGGGTAAATATCGAGCCCGATCAGGTCGGCGAGGGCGATCAGGGCGCGCTCGGAGCGCCAGCCAAAGAGGGGAGTGGTGACGGGCCGGGCCGTGAGCCGCCATTGCAGCTCCTGCAGGCCGGTAACCAGCCGGTGGCTCGCGACGTAGCTGGTGAGCAGCAAGGGGCGCGCGAGGCGGTCGGCCGCGCGGACAATGTCGACCTGGGTCCGCAGATACGGCTCATCGAGCGTCCAGCCATGCTCGGTCAGGACAGGCTCGAACGGCTCATTCTCGACCTGGAAGACGGCGATGCCCGAAGCGCTGGCGTAGCGCTCAACGACCGTGCGGGTGAAGAGATGGGCCCGCTCGGCCAGGCGTGGGTCGCGCGTGATCAGGCCGGTGGGGGGCAACCAGATCGTTTCGTGGACCCACCAGGGCAGGTGATACTCGGGCCAGACAGGAGCCTTCATACCGACCGTCAGGATGACCGGCAGGCCGCGCCGTTCGGCAGCCTCAAGGTAGGGCTCGAGCTGCTCCCAGGCGAACTCGCCTGGTCGCGGTTCGAGTGCGTTCCAGTAGGCGCCAAGCCGCAGCAGGTCCAGATTGAGTGTCAGGACCGCCGCAAGCGCCTTGGCCGGGTCGAGGTCCATGTAGCCGGCTTCCAGCGGGCTGAACGTGGCGCCGAGACGAAGGTCCGACCAGGAGACCGGGGGGACGGTAACGAGCTGGGGCTCCGCGACAGCGGGGGGCCAGAGGAAGGGCGCGGCCAGGTCTAAGGCGAGCAGGCCACCCGCTGCACCCAGGAGGGTGCGACGGCTGATCCGCTTCATCCGGCGATCGCTCCGAGGATCACCGCCGCCGCCCGCTCAGCAGCATCCGGTCTCCCCAGCCGCTGGGCTGCTGCGGTCAGGCGGGCGAGCTCATCGGGCTCCTGCACCAGCCGGCGAACGGCCTGGGCGACGTGGGCCGGCGTGCGGGTGATGTACCCGGCGCCCTGCCGCGCCACAAAGCGGTCGTTGCCCTGCTCCTGGCCGGGTAGCACCTGGGTGATCAGCATCGGCTTGCCGGCTGCCAGGCATTCCACGATCGATTGGGGGCCGCCTTTCGTAATGACGAGATCGCTCGCCTGGATCAGGTCGGGCATGTTGGTCACGAATCCGAAGACCCGGGTGGGAGTGAAGAGTGGCAGCGCTTCGATCTGGGCGCGGGCGCGCGCGTTCCGCCCAGTGACGACCACGAGCTGGACGGGCAAACTGGCCTGGTCAATCAGATTGACGAGGGCCGGAAGCTGCCCCGAGCCCTCGCCTCCGCTCATCAGCAGGATGGTAAAGCGCTGGGGGTCGAGCCCGAGCCGAGCGCGCAGGGTGCTGCGCTCGACGGAGGTGGCGAATGCCCGCCCGACCGGGATCCCGGTCTCGACGATCCGCTCGGCAGGCACGCCGTACTGGCGTAACAGTGTGGCCCCCTCGGCGGAAGGCGCTGTGTACATCCGCACCCCAGGGACAACCCAGCTCCGATGGAAGCGCACCAGGTCCGGGATGACCACCACGACGGGTGTCTCCAGCCCTTCGGCGCGCACGGCCCGCAGCATCGGCCGGACCACCAGGGCATGGACGCACGTGATCACCGCTGGTTGGTAGCGGCGGAGCAGCCAGCGCCCACGGCGTACCAACAGCCCGTTCTCCACCCAGGAGAGGAGGCGGACCATCGGTGGGTGGTTGCTGAGGTAGTAGGCCGCGCCGTACAGCCAGGGTGCGTGGCGGATCACGGGTCCATAGCTGAACACCAGCCGGTCGGCCAGGGTGCGGCGTTTCCCCAGCGCGAACAGGTCCACGATCGGCGCCTCGATCGCGGGGGTATGGGCCTGGAGTGCCTCGGCCAGCGCTTGGCAGACGGCCCGGTGGCCGCCGCCGGTGTCCGACATTACCAGGAGCACGGTCGTCATCGGAGATGAGTATAGCGAGTGGTCGCGGTCGCCTTGCCCTCCGCGCAGAAGCAGAAGACGCTCACCTAGCTGAACAGCTTGCGCTTGAGGTAGGCGCGCAGGTACTGCCAGTAGCCGGAGGTCAGGTTCACCGCAGTCGGGTTCCCTCCCACTGGGGTGGCCATGTTCGGGTCGCGGTAGACCCCGCGGGCAAGGTCGCGCTGGGTGTAGGGGTTAGGGTCACCACGTACCCAGCGCACGCCGCCATCCCCCGCCGCCGGGTCGTGGATGTAGATCGTTCGCTGGATGGGGGGTAGTGTGATGGCAGCCTCGTCGCGGAGGCTGAGGGCAGCCCCTGCCAGCGCCTGGCCGATCGGGCCGATGAGCAGAGTGCCAAGGTCGAAGTCGGTCACGATCTGCCCGGGAATCCCTTGGTCTTTCAGGAAGGCAAGGAGCTTCAGGAGGAAGACCGGGTTGGCTAGCTGAGCGCGCGTTGCTTCCAGCAGGGCGCGGGCCACTCGGTGCTTGCGGACGTTGTGCTCCAGCCGCTTGTCCTGGGTGCCGGGGCGCTCGACGGGTACGGTCTTGATGTACTGGAGCACGCCCTTGCCATCGAGGGTGATCCAGCCGGCGGGGAAGAAGCCACGCGGATGCTTGACGCCGTCCAGGTAAAAGGGCAGGACGTCGAAGGCGCGCGGGTTTTCGAAGCTCAGCCCACCGTAGACATGGTCGATCAGGCGGGCAATCTGGGTATCTGGGATCACCACCGTGAAGTCGACGGCGAGGCCGGTGGCGTTCTCGATCACCTGCTGCATCAGCGGGATGCCGCCCACCGCATAGGCCTGGTCAATCTTGACTGCCCAGGGGGTGCCGAGCGCTCGCTCGATCTCTGGGGCGCGAATGTCGTGGGTGAGCGAGATCAAGCTCAGCTCGCGCCAGCCCCGGTCGTAGGAGACGATGGTGTAGGAACCGATGATAGCGCGCTCGGTGAGGGGTGGCTCGTGAGTCTCGCCGTACCCGAAGAGCAGGAAGTTCACCCGCCCCTCATTCAGCCGCTGGTCGATCCGCTGGAGGCGCTCCGGGCTGACCTGAGGCCAGAGGGTGCGGCGACGCTCTGCCTCGGCAACGAAACCGTCCAGGACCCGCTCGGCGAGGGTGGGCGGGCGGAGCGCTGGGGGTGGTGGAGGGAGGACCTCTGGCAGCGGCTCGTCGGGCCCGCGAGGGTCGGGGCTCACCGGGGGAGCGTCGAGCGCTGGCCCCTCGACGCCGGGGGGGATGCGACTGGCGGAGGGGGAGGGCTGGGTGGCGTGGGGGCGGAGGGGAGGCAGGCAGCCAGCAGCCAGAGAAAAAGCCCGGCCCCCAGGCCGAGCCGGAAGAGCGGCGCGCTGTGCATCCATCCAGAGTGTAGGGAAGCGCTCCCGGCGCGGCAATATTTCCGCCCCACCCTGTAGCCGGATGGAGGCGCGCCTCGGCGACGCGGCGCGTAGCAGCGGGCACGTTGACGGCAGTGGGCGGCCGCTGCTAGACTCCGTTGGCGCGGCGCTCCGCCCGGAGCGCCTTTTTCGTGGAATGGGGTCGGCCTGCTGCCGACCGAGGGTAGAACGTGTACGCGATCGTCGATACGGGTGGGCACCAGTTCAAGGTGCGCGCGGGGCAGGTCGTGGATGTTGACCGGCTGAACCTGGAGCCCGGTGCGACGGTGACGTTTGACCGGGTGCTCCTGGTCGCGGATGGGGAGAAGGTAGCGGTCGGCCAGCCGACGGTTCCCGGTGCGACCGTGACCGGTACCGTGCTTCGGGAGTTCAAAGGCGAGAAGCTCCTCGTCTTCAAGTACAAGCCGAAGGTGCGCTACCGGCGCCGCCTCGGCCACCGCCAGACCTACACCCGGCTGCGCATCGATCGGATCGAGGGAGGGCTGTAGCGATGGCCCATAAGAAAGGCGTGGGAAGCTCCCGCAACGGGCGCGATAGCACCAGCAAGCGGTTGGGCGTCAAGCGGTACGATGGCCAGTTCGTGCGCGCTGGGGGGATCTTGGTCCGCCAGCGTGGCACGCCCATCAAGCCTGGCCGGAACGTCGGGGTTGGGCGGGACCACACGCTCTTCGCCTTGATCGATGGCGTGGTCAAGTTCGAGCGGGCTGACCAACAGCATCGCAAAGTCTCGGTCCTGCCGGTGGGGGCGGCCTCGTGAAGGCGAAGATCCATCCTTCCTACGTCAAGGCAGTGATCACCTGCTCCTGCGGCCAGGTGTTCGAGACGGGTTCCGTCAAGGCCAGCATGCGGGTGGATGTGTGCAGCAAGTGCCACCCCTTCTTCACGGGCGAACAACGGATCGTCGACACCGCTGGCCGCGTTGAGCGCTTCAAGCGGCGCTTCGGCATCACCGACTAACCGCTCAGCGAGAGCGGAGAGGCGAGCCGGGCACTCACCTCCCCTGAGCAGAGGGAAGATCCTTTTCGCCCACCTTGGCGTGGCGTGAGTGGCCGTAGCGCCCCGGGTAGAGAGAAGACAAGCAGGGACGTGCTTCAGGATTCGACAGAGTGACTCGACCCGCTGTCAACGGGTCGGGCTACCGAGGGCCTGGCCGGACTGATGGCCAGGCGGCTGCCTGCCGCCGAGTGGCGTCCCAGCCCAGAGGGCACCCCGGTACCGGGTCACCGGGTCGAGACGGCGACTGGCAAGCGGACTGAGCGCCTGGGGCTGGAATTTGGAGAGAACGCTGTCTCCCCGCAGGGCTGCACGATAATCGCGCAGCGCCTATCGCAGAGCACCTGCAGGACTCTCCAGTACCCCCTTTTCCGCTAAGTCGCTGCCTGTACCACTGGTACTGGTACTAGTACGGGACACCCCACCTTCTTTTACGGACGGGGATCGCGGGAGGGAGCGAAGGCGTCGCGGACGCTCGAGACAGGCCGCTCGATTGAGCCGGGAAAGAGCAAGGAACGTCGAAAGCAACGTTGGCTCAGGGTGGCCTGCAGTCAAGCGTGCTTTGGGCCTCCGCTAGCACTCGCTATAATCGGGCCGATGGACCCCATCCTGGCGCCCCTCACCCGCGGCTTCCTCGCCTGGTGGGAAGAGACCCTCCGCGCGGCCACACCCTTCGCAATTCACCTCCTCCAGGCGCTGCTGGTGGCAGCGGTCGTGTGGGGGGTGGGGGCCCGTGTGCGGGCAGGGATGCGCCGCGCCGTGCGCCCCCGCCTGGAAGACCACACCATCTTTGTGCTCGACCGAGCGCTGGTCCTTCTGACGTGGCTGCTCATCCTGGGGGCTACCCTGGCGATCTTTGGGGTGGACCTGACGGCTGGCGTGACCGCTCTGGGGATCGTCACCCTCGCGGCCAGCCTGGCAGTGCAGGATATCCTGAAGAACTTCGTCGCCGGTCTCTACCTCCTGATCGAGCAGCCGTTCCGGATCGGGCAGAGGATCAAGATCAAGGAGTACGAGGGGGTCGTGCAGTCGGTAAGCGTGCGGGTGACGGTGCTCCAGTGCGATGATGGCGCTCAGGTGATGGTCCCGAACCAGATCCTCTTCAGCGAGGCGATTATCAATCGTGGGCGGCTGGTGGGAGCCGAAAGTGTCGCGCCGCCGGCCGGCCCGGAGGGCGTGGCATGATTGTGCACCGCCGCTTCGAGGTCAGCACCCGTGGCAACGACGACGTCATCGACCTGACCCCCATGCTCCGCGACGCAATCCAGGACAGCGCGCTCCAGTGCGGCACCGCAACCCTGTTCGTCCGTGGCTCGACTGCTGCCCTCACCACCATTGAGTACGAGCCCGGGCTGGTGAGTGACCTGGCGATGGTGCTGGCGGCGGTCGCACCGCGTGGGCGGGCCTACGCCCACCACGAGCACTGGGGGGACGACAACGGCCACGCTCACCTGCGCGCCGCCCTGATCGGACCCTCGCTCGTCGTCCCCTTCGTTGACCGGACGCCGCTCGTGGGCACCTGGCAACAGGTCGTGCTGATCGATTTCGACACGCGCCCGCGTCGCCGCGAGATCGCTTGCCTGCTGATGGGCGAGTAGCCCCCTCGGCGGTCGCGTATTCTTGAGCTATGATGGACGACGAAACGCGGGCACAACGGACTCGCTGGGTGCAGGAGCTGATCCTGAGCGATGAGCGGCTGCGCGGCGGCCTGACGGACGAACAGTTCGCGCAGGTGTTGGCCTGGGCGCTCCCGCAGGCGGAAGCGCTGGTGGCAGCAACGGCCGCCATCGCGGATGACACCACGGCCGAGGCAGTGCTGAGCGAGCAGGTGCGCGAGCTCCGGCGCGCCATCCAGGCAGCCGTCCGCCAGGCAGAGGCGGCACGGGGAGCGCTCCTCGCGCCTCCCCCCGAGCAGGCGCCCGAGCAATGAGCCGCCGGCTCTGGGCCTTCTCGCTGGCGGCGCTCGCGGTGGTACTCTGCCTCGCGGTCGCCACCCTGGTCGTCCTCCGTCTGGCCGAGCCGGGCAGTGCTCCCAGCGCGCCAGCGAGCTCCCGGGCCAGCTGGTACCAGCTCTGGTTCACCACGCCTCGCTTCCCCGACCGACCGGAAGACCAGCGTGGTGGGATTGACGAGCAGTTCGTCGCTTTCCTCGATGGCGCCCAGCGGCAGCTTGACCTCGCGGATTACGACTTCGACCTGACCACTGTGGCCCAGGCCCTGGCACGAGCGCGGGCACGCGGCGTGACGGTCCGGTTCGTCACCGATACGGACACGCTCGAGAGCGATGACCGCGCCGTGCGGGCAGCGTTGACGATAGTGCGGAACGCTGGCATTCCGATCGTGGACGACCGCCGTAGCGCCATCATGCACCATAAGTTCGCCGTCCGGGATGGCGATGCTGTGTGGACCGGCTCCTGGAACTTCACGCGCAACGATACCTACCGGCACAACAACGCTTCCCTGGTGATCTTCTCGCCAGAGGTGGCGGCCAATTACACCGCTGAGTTTGAGAAGATGTTCCAGCAGCGTCAGTTTGGTCCGGCGAAGCCCGCTGGCGTTCCCTACCGCCGGGTGCGCCTGGACGGCGCGACGGTCGAGACCTACTTCGCCCCCCAGGATAACGTCCAGGCCGCCATCGTCGCGCGCGTGCAGGCCGCCCAGACAAGCATCGTATTCCTGGCGTTCCAGTTCACCAGCGACCCGATCGCTCAGGCGATGATCGCGCGCTTGCGCCAGGGCGTGCGGGTCGCGGGCGTGTTCGAACGGACCGGCTCGGAGACCCCGTTCTCGGAGTTCCGCCAGCTCCAGCAGGCAGGGGCCGAAGTCTACCAGGATGGGAACCCCTACATCATGCACCACAAGGTGATCGTGGTCGACGAACGGGTGGTGATGACTGGCTCCTACAACTTCACCGACAATGCGAACCGCCAGAACGACGAGAACCTACTGATCATCGAGGACCGCGAGCTGGCCAGGCGCTTCCTCGAAGAGTTCGAGCGAGTACGGGAGTCAGCGCTCCGTCCGCCGCGCTGAGAGCGGGGAGTGCGGTCGCTGCCCGTGCAGGGTGATGCTCCCAGGAACGGGCTGCCCCCAGCGAGGGGCATCCACCCGCGGTGGGGAAGCTCAGCGGCTCCCGGGTGGCGTCGGGGAAGTGGGCGGCAGGGCGGGTGCGGCAGCGGGCGGGCAGGTGCGGTATCCTCAAGCAGGAGGCCAGCGATGACGTACCCACCAGTGACCATCTATACGACTTCGACCTGTCCCTGGTGTGTTCGGGCAAAGGCGTATTTCACCGAAAAAGGAATCCCGTTCACGGAAAAGAATGTCGAGACTGACCGGGCCGCCCTGATGGAGATGGTGCGCCGCTCCGGCCAAACTGGCGTGCCGGTCATCACGATTGGCAACGATATCGTGGTTGGGTTCGACCGGTCCCGCATCGAGCGGCTGCTCGAAGCGGCGCGGGATGGCCGACCGACCTTCGGCGCGAGTGTGGCCGATGCGAGCAAGATCACCGCGAAGGCGGGCGGCGTGCCAGTGTTCGGGGCCTACGTGGGTAAAGTTGCCCCGGGCTCTCCGGCCGCGCGGGCCGGCCTCCAGCCCGGCGACATCATCACCGAACTGAACTTCCGACCGATCGCCAACGCCGACGACCTCGCCAAGGCGATCGCCAGCGTCCCGCCGGGTGGTCGGGTGATCGTGGTCTGGATGCGCAGCGCACAACAGCACCGCGCCGAAACCACCCTCGGCTGAGCCGACCATCTGCCGAAGAGCGTAGCGGGCATCCCTCCCAAGGCGAGGCGGTCTCCCGAGGGGGGGAGAAGACGCCGCCCGCCCAGGCCGGGAACGCTGCCGGAAGAACTGGGCTCCCGCCGGAGCAGTCCTTGTAGGCCAGCCAGGGCTGTGGTAGCATGCTCGGCCGGCGGAACTCCAGCTTCACAGGGGGGAAGCGATGGCAACCGAGGCCTACTGCGTCAAGTGCAAGGCAAAGCGCGAGATGAAAGGCGCCCGCCAGATTACGATGAAGAACGGGAAGCCAGCGACCGAAGGCACCTGCCCCGTCTGTGGGACGAAGATGTTCCGGATCGGGTCGGCCTAAGAGCTTACCGCTTCAGGTTGATCAGCTCCTGGAGCATCTCGTCGGAAGTGGTCACCACCCGGCTGTTCGCTTGAAAACCGCGCTGGGTGACGATCAGAGCACTCATCTGGCCCGCGATATCGACGTTCGACATTTCCAGCGTGCTGGAGACGACCTCACCGCGCCCGCCAGTCGTCGCCGGGCCACCCACCGCGGCCGCGACCTGAGCTGCTGTGGGATTGGCAGCGCCCGCTGGGACGCCACCCGCGGCGGGCGTCCACTGCAGCAGGTTGCTGCCGACGCGGAGCAGCCCCGAGGGGTTGGGGAAGTTCGCAATCGCAATCTGGGCAAGTGGCACGGCGGTGCCGTTGGCGGTGAAGCCAGTCACTACGCCGGCCGGCGAGACAGCAAAGCTGATGTAGGTATCGGGCGGGATCACAATCGGCCCGAGCGGAGCACCGGGCGGTGCTGTCTGCTGGCCAGCCGGGATGGCATAGCCCTGGACTACCAGGCCGTTCGCGGGGTTCACCAGCCGGCCGAGCGAGTCAAGGTCGAAGGCGCCGTCGCGGGTGTACACGAAACGCGCCGAAGCGGCACCGCCAGCGCCGCCACCGGCAGCGGTCTGGTCGGAGAGGATGAAGAAGCCATTCCCCTGGATGGCGAGGTCGGTGGTGCGGCCGGTGTACTGGAAGCTCCCCTGGGTCTGGATCGTGTCGATCCCGGCGACCCGCATCCCGAGCCCCACCTGGGAGGTGTTAATGCCACCGAGGCCGGTGCCCGGCTGAGCTGCCGTCCCGACTGGGGCTTGGGGGCCGACCAGGGTCTGGTAGAGCAGGTCCTGGAAGTTGGCGCGCCCCTGCTTGAAGCCCGTGGTGTTGACATTGGCCAGGTTATTGCCGATGACATCGAGCGCCGTCTGATGGTTGCGCAGCGAGGATGCGGCCGCGAAAAGCGATCGGAGCATGCTTACCTCTGTTCTCCTCCAAGCTCGGTGACCTCACCGAGCTTGAGCTGACGGTTGCCGACCTGAAGCAGGGCTTCGCCGTTGGCAAGCGTGATGCGCTGGACGACCCCGCTCACTGTCTCTCCCTTGCTCGTGGCCGTCACCCGCTTGCCGAGGAGGGCACTCGTGCTACTCAGCTGAGCAACCGTCAGTAGGCTGCTCATCGTTCGCGTCAGCTCCTCCATCTTCTGGAGACTGTCGAACTGGGCCAGCTGCCCGAGAAACTCGGTGTCCTTCGCTGGCTCGAGTGGGTTCTGATACTGCAGCTGGGCGGCAAGCAGCTTCAGAAAATCCGCCTGCTTCACCGGAGCGGTCGGGCTCCTGGTGCTACCCATCGGCGGGGAGAGGGGGGGTGAGC
>JAILZB010000010.1 GCA_023512725.1 Chloroflexota bacterium
ATCGTGAGCACAGGCCACAAGCCGGTCGGCTCCAGCGAAGGCCACCGCCTGGCCCGCACCAGCCCCCTCCATGCCGCCCGCGTCGCCAGCGTGCCCGAACGCCTGGCCAACGTTGCTCTCTGGCGGGCCTTCCTCGAACGCTCCCAGGCCCTCCGCCGCGATGGGGCCGCCGCGCTTGACCTCGCCTTTGTTGCCGCTGGTCGCTTCGATGGCTACTGGGAGTGGCCACTCAACGGCTGGGATGTCGCGGCGGGGGTACTGCTCGTCCGCGAGGCAGGTGGCCGCGTGACCGACTATTACGGTGCACCCCTCGACCTTCGCCGCCCGGCGACCGTGGCGAGTAATGGGCACCTCCACGCGGCGATGCTTGCCGTGATCGCCGAGACCCTTCCCCAGCTGGCTGTCCGCCCACCGGGCGGCCCCTAGGGCAGTCCGCTTTTCGATTTGCCGTCCACCGTCACCAGAAGGACTGCAAAACTGAGTAATACCCCGCAGGAAGCTTCCCACCCCCTCAGGACTACTCAGGGGTTCTTTGCTCGAACCGAGCGCGATTTGGTGCAGTTCTTCAGTCCTCACGGTCCCGGCAAGTAGAGAGATTCCTCATGCTGTTTGCAGGTCGCGGTAGGGAGGGTGCGGTATCCCCCCGGGACCACCTGGGTTGCTCAGCGCAGGAGGCTTGCCAGCGGCGACCGCCCGTACCGCCTCTCCCAGGGCACGGGATAGGTGACTAGCACGCTCGTGTATTCTCCCCCAGCCGGCTTGGCTGTTGGGTAACCCAACAGTGCGGTCGCTAGAGCGGCTTCATCACGATGACAGCCAGGGGCGGGAGAGTCAAGCGGAGGGACCAGGGGCGGCCATGAGCGGGAACGGGCTCGGCCTGTACCCCACCGAGGTTCCCCACGTTACTTCCCCCGTAGACTTCGCTATCGCTATTCAGGAGTTCGCGGTAGTAGCCAGGGCTGGGCACGCCAATCCGGTAGTTGTGGCGTGGCAGCGGGGTCAGATTGAAGACGAACAGCAGCCAATCGTCCGGGTCTTTCGCCTTGCGGAGAAAGGAGAGCACACTCTGGGCAGCATCGTGGAAGTCCACCCACTCGAAGCCAGTCCAGTCAAAATCGACCTCATGGAGCGCTGGCTCGCGGATCAGGAGCCGGTTCAGGTCTTCCACGTAGCGCATCAGGCCACGGTGCATCGGCCATTCCCGGAGCCCCCAGTCGAGTTCGGTCGCCTCCGACCACTCGTTCCATTGCCCGAGTTCTCCCCCCATGAAGAGCAACTTCTTGCCCGGGTGACCATACTGGAAGCCGTAGAGCAAGCGCAGGTTTGCGAACTGCTGCCACCAATCTCCGGGCATCTTGCCGATCAGTGAGCCTTTGCCGTGCACGACCTCATCGTGCGAGAGGGGAAGGACGAAGTTCTCGCTGAAGGCATAAATCAGCGAGAACGTCAGCTCCCCTTGATGAAAGGAGCGGTAGATCGGGTCGCGCCGGAAGTACTGCAAGGTGTCGTGCATCCACCCCATGTTCCACTTGTAGGTGAAGCCGAGCCCACCGGCGTAGGTCGGGCGCGAGACGAGCGGCCAGGCAGTCGACTCTTCCGCAACCGTGATCGCTCCCGGAAACTCGCCATGGACAACTTCGTTGAACATCTTTAGGAAGGCGATCGCCTCCAGGTTCTCCCGGCCACCATACTGGTTGGGCACCCACTCGCCAGCTTTGCGCGAGTAGTCGAGATACAGCATCGAGGCGACGGCATCCACCCGCAGCCCGTCGAGGTGGTACTCGCGGAGCCAGTAGACCGCGTTCGAGAGCAGGAAGCTGCGAACCTCATTGCGGCCATAGTTGAAGATCAGGGTCCCCCAGTCCGGGTGCTCACCGCGGCGGGGGTCAGCATGCTCATAGAGATGGGTGCCATCGAACCAGGCGAGGCCGTGACCATCGCGCGGGAAGTGGCCCGGCACCCAGTCCAGGATCACGCCGATCCCGTGCTGGTGGAGGTAATCGACGAAGTACATGAAGTCGTGCGGGGTGCCGAAGCGGCTGGTCGGAGCGTAGTAGCCCGTGACCTGGTACCCCCAGGAGGCATCCAGCGGATGTTCTGCGATCGGCAGCAGCTCGACATGGGTATAGCCCAGCCGCTTGACGTGCTCAACCAGGAGGTGGGCCAGCTCGCGGTAGGAGAGAAACGTCCCATCAGCTCGCCGTCGCCAGGAGCCAAGGTGAACCTCGTAGATCGCCAGCGGCGCATCGAGCGCCTGACGGCGAGAGCGCGCTGCCATCCACGCGGCATCGTGCCACTCGTAGCCCCGGAGGTCATAGACGATCGACGCCGTACGCGGCCGGACTTCGCTCCAGAAGGCATAGGGGTCGGCCTTTTCCAGCGACCAGGGGGTGTCCCGGGGCAGAATGCTGTACTTGTAGCGCTCGCCCACCGCGATGCCGGGCAAGAACAGCTCCCACAGCCCCGATTGGCCGACGTGCTGCATCGGATGTGCAATCGGGTTCCAGCGGTTGAAATCTCCGATCACGCTGACCCGACGGGCATTCGGCGCCCAGACGACGAAATGGACCCCCGCTACTCCATCGACCACGCGCGGGTGAGCGCCAAGATGCTCGTAGGCCCGGCGGTGGGTGCCCTCGTTGAAGAGATAGATATCCAGCTCGCTCAAGAGGGAGGGAAAGCGATAGGGGTCCTCAATCAGGCGGCGCGAGCCATCCCCCTCGTGGACTTCCAGCTGGTAGCGCCGTAGCGAGCACCCACTGACGACCAGTTGGAAGAACCCCTCGGGGCGCACCCGCTCGAACTCGCCCACCGGGCAGCCATCTGCCACCAGGCGCACTGCCACCGCTCCCGGCAGCAGAACGCGCACCACGGTGCTCGCTTCACCGTACGGATGGGGACCGAAAACGGCCGCTGGCGCACCGTGCTGTCCGTGCAGGAGGGCGGCGATTTCTGGCTCTGGAGGCAGCGCGCTCATCAGCTCCCCTGGCCGGCCACGTGCACTGATGGGCCACGGCCGCCGACCTAATTCTACTGGCCAGCCCGGCCGATCAAGCCAGTCGCCGGGCGGCGGCCAGCTGCTGGCGGACCAGCCGCTGGTAGGCAGGTGTCGTCGCGAGCAGCTCCTCGTGCCGCCCACTCGCCACGACCTGGCCCTGCTCCAGCAGCACTACGCGATCCGCCCGCTGGATGGTCGCCAGCCGATGCGCGATCACGAGGGTAGTACGCCCCACCATCAACCGGGTAATGGCCTCCCCCACCAGCCGTTCGTTCTCACTATCAAGATTGCTGGTCGCCTCATCCAGCACGAGCACCGGCGCATCGAGCAGAAGCGCCCGTGCGATCGCGATCCGCTGCCGCTCACCTCCCGAGAGGGTAATGCCGCGCTCACCGACTACGGTGTCGTATCCCGCGGGGAGGGAAAGAATCACGTCATGAATGTTGGCCTCGCGCGCCGCCTGCTCAACCTCGCTCTCACTCGCCTCCGGGCGGCCGAGGCGTAGGTTCTCGCGGACCGTCAGCCGGAAGAGATAGGGCTCCTGCGGGACCACGGCGATGCGCCGCCGAAGGTCATCGAGGGGAAAGTTGCGCAGGTCGACCCCACCGAGCCGGATACTCCCCTCCTCAGGGTCCCAGAAACGGAGCAGTAGATTAACACAGGTGGACTTGCCTGCCCCGGAGTGGCCGACCAGCGCCACTGTCTCCCCCGGCGCAACCTGAAACGAGACCGCGCGCAGGACAGGTGGCTGCTCCGGAGCGTAACGGAAGGTGACCCGGTCGAACTCGATGGTAGGAAGAAGTGGGCCCGGCGAGACGCTCGTTCGCTCCTGAACGAGCACGGGCTCGTCGATGACGGCAAAGTACCGCTGGGCAGCCGCCGCGACCTGAGTTACGTTCCGGGCGACGTCGGCCACTTCCGCCACCGCCCGCAGAGCGGTGAAGACCAGCAGGAGGACCAGGGGCAGGTAGCGGGGAGCCAGGGCACCCTGAGCCACGAGGAGCAGCCCGACCAACGCGACGGCGAAGCTCCCTCCCGCGATGACCGCGTCAGTCATTGCTGCCGTGACCCCTCCATAACGCTGGTGGTGGATCTGGGCAGCAGCGAGACCGCGGCTCTTAGCGGCAACCTCCTCACCCCGGGCCTGGGCCCGGCCAAAGGCGGTAAGTTCCCGCAGCCCTTGAATACTGTCGAGCAGGTGGGCCGTCACGAGCCCCTGCTGCTCGCGAACGCGCTGGGCCAGCGGCAATCCAGCCCGCCAGCGGTGCAGCGGAACGATGACCAGCACGAGGAGAACCGGCAGCAGGACCAGCACGAGCACGGGTGCTACCACTAGGAGCACTCCTAGCACCACGAACGACAAGAGAGCTGCAACGGTCGCGGGTACGAGCACGCGCGAGTAGAACGGCTGGATCTGATCAACATCGGCGAGCATCGTCGCGACCAGGTCGCCGCTGCGGCGCCGGAGGGTGAAGGCAGGAGCGAGCGGCTCCAGGGCAAGGTAGGCCTCGGCCCACAACGTCGCCACGACCCCAATCGCCACCCAGTGAAGGTACCACTGGTCGAGCCAGCTGAAGAGCGCTTTGAGCACCGCCAGGCCAGTAATGCCCAGCACCGGACCGGTCAGGGCGGGGGCCGTGCCCGTGACGATCGCGCCGACTAACAGGGCGCTGGCAGCTGCGAGCGCCAGCCCAGCCCCCTGATTGAGGAGTGCGAGCAGCAAGGCAAGTGCGATCAGCGGCCAGCGCGGGCGAAGACAGAGCACCAGGCGGAGCAAAGGCGGGAGCTGGCGTTCGTTCACGAGCGCTCCTCCCCCGCCAGCTCGAGCGGTGGGAGACCAGCTGCCACGAGCTGGGCGTAGCGCCCACCAGCCCGCAGCAGCTCCTCGTGCCGCCCACTTTCGACGATCCGCCCCTCATCGAGGACGACGATGCGGTCGGCCGCCACGACCGTCGAGAGACGGTGCGCCACCACAACTGTCGTGCGCCCGCGGGCCAGGCGGCGGAGGGCATCCTGGATACTCGCTTCGCTCTCGCCATCGATATTGCTGGTCGGTTCATCGAGAAGGAGCACGGGGGCATCCTTCAACAACGCCCGGGCGATCGCAATCCGCTGACGCTCACCCCCCGAGAGGCGCAGGCCGCGCTCACCAATCACGGTGTCGAGCCCAGCGGGCAAGGCACGCACAAACTCGATGGCGTTCGCGGCCGCGAGGGCGGCTTCGAGTTCGGGGAGGGAAGCATCCGGCCGGGCGAGACGCAGGTTCTCGGCAACCGTTCCGTAGAAGAGGAAGGTATCTTGCCCCACGTACGCGAAGCGGGCACGCAGGTCCTCCAACGCGAATTCCCGCAGGTCAACACCATCTAGCAGCACCTGCCCGCTCGTCGGGTCGAACAGGCGCAGTAGAAGATGGAGGAGCGTCGTCTTGCCCGCCCCCGAGGGCCCCACCAAGGCCATGGTCTCCCCGGCCTGCACCGTCAGGGAGAGATCGCACAGGGCCGGACGCGCACCTGGCGCATAGGAGAAGCTCACCCGCTCGAGCCGGAGTTCATGCGGACGGGGGGGAAGAGTTCGGGGCTGGAGTGGATCGGTCACGGTCGGCCGCTCGGCGAGCAGGGCGAGGATGCCCGTGGCGGCTGCAACTCCCGTCTGCCCCTGGTGGAAGAGCCCGCTCAGCTCGCGTACGGGCCGGAATGCCTCACCCGCAAGAAGCAGTACACTCACTAGTGCACCCGGGGCAAGCTGGCCCGCCGTCGTTGCCCAGGCGGCTAGAAGCACCGCTGCTGTCGCTCCGCCACTGACGATCAGATCCATCACGCCCGCGACGCCAAAGTTGACTGCCATCAGCCCGCCTAGGGCAGTCGCTACTGCCTCGGCAGCCGCCCGGATCTCCCGCCCGCGCTCCTTACTCCGCCCAAAGGCCTTGAGGGTCGTCAGCCCCTGGACGCTATCGACCATCAGCCCCGCCAGCTCGCTGTAGCGCGCCCAGAACCGGCTCCCGAAACGCTGGGTGAGGCGACGGACCAGGCCGGGCACCACCAGCGCGAGGACGATCGCGCTCGCGAGCAAGAGCGGAAGGGGCGGGTAGAGCGCAAACAGGATCCCCATCACTGCAGGCGGCACGAGCATGGTCACGACAAGCTGGGGGAGGTAGCGCCCGTAATAGGTCTCCAGCGCCTCCACCCCGTCGACCAACCGGCTAACCAGCTCTCCCGTTTGGCGGCGCTCCAGAAACCCTGGGCCAAGCGTCACGAGGTGGTGATAGAGCCGGGTGCGGAGGCGCTGCTTGACCTCGGCCGCGATGCGAGCGGCCAGTACCTCGCGGGCGACCAGCGCAGCCGCGCGGAGCCCCGCAAGCAACGCTGCTCCAAGCAGCAGGGGGACTACCGTAGCTACCCCGGCGCTCCGCAGCACCGCGCCGATTGCCTGCCCGAGCAGAAAGAGCACGCCGAGCCCACTCGCCGCGAGCAGCAGCCCCACCCCCACCGCCAACGCCAGCCAGCCGCGCACGCCGCGGGTGAGGTGCCAAAGGGCAGGATGAACCGGCACAGCGCTCCCCCCGAATGTCAGTGCTGACAGCATACCAGTATAGCAGTTGCGCTTTCCAAGCGTGGGCAGTCCACTGTACACTTGGAGTAAGGCGGCGCGTTCGCCGGCCAGGCGGCCCCTCCCTGCCCGCCGCCAAGAGTGTGGCGATGGACCCCTTCCTTGCGGTGCTGCTCTCCTGGAATGCCGACCCGCTCGCCGGAGCCGGGCTGCTCCTCGCGGCGTTCTGGTACGTCCGTGGCTGCCAGCGGCTGGCGCGCTCGGGCGGCTTTCACCGCCAGCTGGGTGTGGGGCGGGTGGCTGCTGCATTCCTCAGCTGGGCGGTGCTGGCGATTGCGTTGCTTTCCCCGATTGCAGTGTTTGGCGGGTTCTTCCTGAGCGCTCACATGCTGCAGCACCTCTTGATCGTCCAGGTCGCCGCACCGCTCCTGCTCCTCGGACGCCCCGTCCCAACCGTTCTCCTGGGTCTCCCGCGTAGCCTCGGGCGTGCGCTGGCGCCGCTTTTGGCCCGCGACGGACCGCTCTACCGTCTTGGCAGCTGGCTGAGTGAACCCGTCGTCTCGCTTGTGGTCAGTCAGGCCATCTTTCTCGGCTGGCATCTCCCCCCCCTGTACGATGCCGCCATCCGGAATGGCCTGCTCCACGGTGTGGAGCACCTGACGTTCCTGGGGTCGGCGCTCCTCTTCTGGTGGCCTGCCCTCGACCCGCTGAGCGGGCGGAACCAGCGGCGGCGGTTCATGAGCCTGATCTCGCTCTTCGTCGCATTTATGCTGGCCAATGTGCTCGGCATCTGGTTCGTCTTTACTGACACGGTGGTCTACCCGAGCTACGCGGTAGGGCCACGGCTCTTCGGCGTCGCCCCGCGCGATGACCAGATCGCTGGTGGGCTGGTGATGTGGATCCTCGGGGGCCTGCTCTACATGGTGGGGCTGATGGGCGTTGCCGCCGCGGCCATGCGTGCCGAGGAAGAAGCCACGCGGCGGCGGGAGGCCCGCGAGGCTGCCCTCGCACCGTGAACGTGCCGCGGCCCTGGTTACTTGGACTGGCTCTCCTGGCGACGCTGGCTATGCTCGTCGTGCTCGCTCGCCCCGCTCGCGCCGATGGCATGGGGGAGCTCCGGCTCGTCGAAGTACCAGTCGCAGGCTACTACCTCAGCCTGGCAACCGACCCTTCGCCCCTCACCACTGGCACTGCTACCGTCAATGTGCTTTTGCAAGATCCTGCTCGCCAACCCCAGCTCGATGCGCAGGTCACGCTCCGGGCGGCGCCGCTCGGTGAGCCCCTCGGACCGGCAGTCCCTGCCCGCCTCGGCGCGAGTGCGAACCGCTTGCTCTACAGCGCCGCTCTCCCCCTTGACCGCGCCGGGACCTGGCAGCTCGTAGTGATGGTCGCTGGGCCGCTCGGCCGTGAGGAGGTGACCACGACCCTGACCGTGGAGCCCGCACCACCCTGGCCCCCCCTCGCTCCGGTGGTGATGGTACTGCTGCCTTCCCTGCTGGTGGTGGCTGGCTTCCTCGCCCGCCAGCGCCGGGCGCGGCGAGGCTTGACAGTAAATCGTAATATCTCGTAATATCGCGTCATCATCATCGGAGGAACCCTGCTCATGCTGATGGGTGGCCCGCGTGGCCAGTTCGCCCGGGGGCCGGCTCAGCCCCTGCGGTCCGGCTTGCCGCGCACCCTGCCCCGCGCCCTGCGCTACCTTGCGCCCTCCTGGGGCTGGGTGCTGCTTGCGCTCATCGGCCTTCTGCTGGTGGCGGTGGCCACCTTGCTCAGCCCGCAGCTCATCCGCCTGGCGGTGGACCGCGGGATCGCAGCGGGGGATCCCACCGTGATCCTGGGGGCAGCGGGGGCGCTCCTTGCGGTGGCAGCGGTACGTGGCCTTGCCACCTTTTTCCAGGGCTATGGCTCGGAGCGAGCGGCTCAGGGTCTAGCGTATGAACTGCGGGATGCCCTCTTCACCCACATCCAGCGCCAGAGCTTCAGCTTTTACGACACCGTCCAGACCGGCCAGCTGTTGACCCGGATCACGAGCGATGTCGAGCAGGTACGCCAGTTCGCCAGCGCTGGCCTGCTCCAGTTCGTAAGCGCGCTCACCCTGCTCCTGGGGAGTGTCGTGGTGTTGCTGGCACTGAATTGGAGGCTGGCCCTCCTGGCGTTGCTCCCGCTGCCGTTCATCGTGCTCACAACGGTCCGCTTTCTGCGCCGGGCTGGCCCACTCTTCGGCCGGGTCCAACAACAGGTCGGGGCGCTCAATGCGCTCTTGCAGGAGAACATCGCGGGCGTACGGGTCGTGCGCGCTTTCGCCCAGGAGCAGGCCGAGGAGGAGAAGTTCGCGCGGGCCAACCAGCGCTTGTATGCCACCGGGCTCGAGACCCTCCAGCTCATCGCCACGGGCTTTCCGCTCGTCTTCTTCCTGGGCAACCTGGCGGGTGTCCTCGTCGTCCTGGTCGGCGGCCTGGAGGTGATCGGCGGGATGCTCAGTGCGGGCGAGCTGATCGCCTTCAACAGTTATCTCGCGTTCCTGCTCTTCCCGCTGCTCGCCCTCGGCTTTCTCAGCATTGCTGCGGCCCGGGCTGAGGCCTCGGCTGCCCGCATCTTCGAGGTGCTTGAGAGCGACATCGAGGTCCGCGACCGCCCCGATGCAGTACCCCTGCCGCCGGTCCAGGGGCGCGTCGAGTTCGACCACGTCTCGTTCCGCTATCCGGGTGACCAGCAGCCGGTGCTGGACGACATCAGCTTCACGGTCGCACCGGGCGAGACGGTTGCAATCCTCGGCGCCGTCGGCTCTGGCAAAAGCACGCTGGTGAACCTGCTTCCCCGCTTCTACGACCCGACTGCGGGAGCGGTCCGGATCGATGGCTATGACGTGCGCACGGTCACACTCGAGAGCCTGCGCCGCCAGATCGTGATCGTTCTGCAGGAGACCCAGCTCATCCGCGGCACCATCCGCGAGAACATCGCCTTTGGGAAGCCGGAGGCGACCGACGAGGAAGTCCGCGCGGCGGCAGACGCCGCCCAGGCGGCGGAGTTCATCGAGCGGCTGCCCCAAGGCTACGCCACGATGGTGGGAGACCGCGGGGTCGGGCTTTCCGGTGGCCAGAAGCAGCGGATTGCCATTGCGCGGGCACTGCTCGTCCGGCCGCGGCTGCTGATCCTGGACGACAGCACCTCAGCGGTCGATGCTGAAACCGAAGCGAAGATCCTGGCAGCTCTCGACCGCCTCATGCGAGACCGCCACACGACGGTGTTTGTGATCGCCCAGCGGCTGAGCACCGTTCGCGATGCCGACCGCGTGCTGCTTCTGGACCAGGGTCGGCTAGTGGCGCAGGGAACGCACGAGGAGCTGGTCGCCGAAAGCCAGCTCTATCTTGATATTCTCGGCTCGCAGCTCCGCCCAGAGGCAGCGCCAGCCGGAGGAGCGTAAGCGATGTGGGGAGGCATCGAACGGGTCGCTACCCTGCCGGAAGAGCGGGCCCGCCGCCGGAGTGCCGTCCTCCGCCGGCTGTTGGGGCAGCTCTTCGCCTCGCGGCGAGATGTCGCCTGGCTTTTGGCCCTCACCCTGCTCAACGGCGCGATGGCTGCCGCTGGCCCCTGGCTGACCGGACTCGCTATCGATAGTGCGCTTTACCAACGCGATGCCGGGCAGCTGGTGCTGCTCGTACTGGCGCTACTAGGCAGCTATCTGCTCACCCTACTCACCGGGCGTGGTCAGCTGCTCACCCTTGGTCGCCTCACGCAGCAACTCCTTACCGACCTCCGAGCAGCCCTCTTCGCCAAGGTCCAGCGGCTGCCGGTGCGCTTCTTCGACCGCCACGCCTCCGGGGACCTCCAGAGCCGACTGGTCAACGATATCGACACCCTGACCCAGCTGTTCAACCCGGGGCTGAGCCAGGTGCTGAGCGTCGCCTTCGGGCTGGTCAGCACCCTCGTCGCGATGGCAGCGCTCGATTGGCGGCTCGCTCTCGCCTGCGCCCCTATCCTGCCGGCGATGGCGCTCACGACGAACCTGTTTGCCCGGCGGGCGCGGCGGGCTTTTCGGCGCGCCCGCCAGACGGTTGGTGCCGTCTCGGCTGAACTCGAGCAGGGGATTACCGGCATTCGCGAGGCGCAAGCGTTCAACCGCACCGAGTACAACCTCCGCCAGTTCCGCGAAGTGAACGCTGCCAATCGGGAGGCGAACGTCCAGGCCGTGGCCGTCACCTCAGCCTTCGCCCCAGCGATCGATGTGCTGAGCACGCTCGCACTGGCGGTGGTGATTGGCTTCGGGGGGCTACTGGCCTTGAACGGTCAGGTCCAGGTGGGGGTTGTCGCGGCCTTCCTACTCTACGTCCAGCAGTTCTTCCGACCGGTCCAGGTGCTCAGCCAGCTTGCTGCCCAGATCCAGCCAGCCCTGGCCGGGGCCGAGCGGATCTACGACCTGCTGGACAGCGAAGAAGACCCCCCCGACCCGCCACACGCCCGGCACAGTGAGCGGCTGCGGGGACGGATCGAGTTCGACCGGGTCTCGTTCGGCTACCAGCCGGGCCAGCTCGTGCTGCACGACCTCTCGTTCGTGGTAGAACCGGGCCAGCTGGTAGCGCTGGTTGGCCCGACCGGCGCAGGCAAGACGACGATCGCCGCGCTGGTCGCTCGGTTCTACGACGTGACCCACGGCGCCGTGCGGATCGACGGCATCGACGTGCGTGACCTGGCCCGGGCCGACCTTCGGCGATCACTGGGGATCGTGCTGCAAGAGCCATTCCTCTTCAGCGGAACGATCGCCGACAACATCGCCTACGGTCGCCCCGACGCCGACCGGGCCGCGATCGAGGCTGCCGCCCGCCTCGTCCACGCCGACCGCTTTATCGCCCGCCTTCCCCAGGGCTACGACACGCCCGTCAGCGAGGGCGGTCGCTCGCTCAGCCAGGGGCAACGCCAGCTGATCAGTCTTGCCCGAGCGGTCCTGGTCGACCCGAGCATCCTGATCCTGGATGAGGCGACCAGCCGGGTGGATACCCGCACGGAGGCCGTGATCCAGGAAGCGATCGCCGCGGTGCTCCGCGGCCAGACCAGCCTCGTGATCGCTCACCGGCTGAGCACCATCCGCCGGGCCGACCTGATCCTCGTCCTCGTGGATGGCCGGATCGTCGAGCGTGGCCGCCACGAGGAGCTGCTCGCTGCTGGTGGGCAGTACGCTGCCCTCTACCAGCGCCAGTTCCGCGACTTCACCCCAACGGGCGCCCGCGCCTAGCTCGCGCTCGCTCGCTCCCTCCCTGGGGTAGAATGGCGGAGGCTCTGGCCGACTGCCGGAGCAAGAAGGGAAGGAAAGATGGACGCTGAGGGGACGGCCCCCAGCACCCCGATTGGAGAGGTTCCTGCATCCCCACCCCGTTCGGGCCGCAACCGCCTGCTCCTTCTCGGCGGCGGCTGCCTGGCGGTGCTGCTCTGCCTCGGCTGCGTCGGGGCGTTCGTGCTCGCGGGGGGGCTGGCCGCGGTCGGATTCGGCAACCTTTTCGGACCGGCCGATGCGGTCGCGAACGAGTTCATGAGCGCCCTTCGCGACAGCGACTGGCAGCGTGCGTACGCCTTGTTGGACCCGCGCCTCCAGCGCGAGGTGGGGACGGTGGCCCAGTTCCAGCAACTGATTGTGCGTGGCCGGGCCCAACCCCAGAGCTGGAACTGGACCCGGCGCAACATCGACAACGACCAGGCAACGTGGGGAGGCAGTACGACGTTCACGTCTGGCCGCCGGGGAACGGTCGAACTCCAGCTCACGCGTTCGAGCAACACTTGGCGATTGATCGCCTTCGACCTCCAGCCCGAGTAAGCGCAGCTACTCCGGTTCGGGGATATCCTCCCAGGGCTGCTCGAGCAGCTGGAACAACACCCCATAGGCATGCCGAGGATGGATGAAGGCCTCGTCGACCCCTTCTGCAGTCTGATGGCCGAAGGTGGGGATCCCGGCCTCCTGGAGGCGGGCGCGCATCTCGGCAAGGCTCTCGACCTGGACCGTGACGTGGTGGACACCCGGCCCACGCTGGGCGAGGAAGCGATGGAGGAAGCTGTTCTCCCCTCGGGGCGAGAGCAGCTCGAACTTACTCGCGCCGACCCGGAAGATCGCACCGAAGTACTCAGCCGCTTCGAAGAACTTCACCCGCTCGCGCCGGACATCGAAGACCGTCTCGAAAAACTTGAGCGCCTCGTCGATCGAGGGCACAGCGATACTCACGTGGTCGATCCGCTTCGCTTTCGGCATCTGGTTCTTCCTCGGGTAGCGTCGTTGGGAAGAGCGACCAGGGCGCTGAAAAGATGGTGGCACCCGCGGGCGCGGTGGGCGCGCGCTCCGCTCGGCTCAGGGGGCTGGCTCTGCCGCCCGGGCTGCGAGCGCCCCGCCGAGCGCTTCCCGAAAGGCAACCCCACCGAGCTCGTGCCAGCGCGATTGTACGGTCTGGGCAAGGTCGGCGAGGAGCGCCTGCTGGTGGGCTCGAAACTCGGCCAGTTCGCCAGCGGGCACACCCTGCTCGATCAGCGTCTCGGTCAGCTCGAGCGCCACGCTGGCATCCTGGTGGCGGCCGAGCAGCTCCTGAAAATCGGCGAGCAGGGCACGGAGCGGACGCCCTTCCTCGGTGAGCGCGGGGGCATAGAATTCCAAAGCGTAGCGCAGCCGCTTGATGGCGATCCGCAGCTGGTGCAAGGTGGCGGCCACAGGGGGAGGAAACGCCGTCTCATAGGCGAGCACGGCCTGGTAGCGCTGCCAGAGGTGCGCGCCCGCGAAATGACGTACCAGCCAGGGAGACCCATCGCGGGGTGCGGGCGCTTCGCCCTGCTCGCGCAGGCGGGTGATCTCTTCTTCGAGGGCGGCAACCACTGTAGGAGCGGTGCTGAGGGCGGACAGGAATGCCTCCCGCCCAGTGGCCCGCTGCTGCTCCAGGAGCGCACGCAGCGCGGGTGGCGCCTCGGGGGCTTCCGCCAGCCGACCAAGCTGGACCTCGGCATCGCGCACAAGCGCGGCGGCGCGGGCAAGGGCTCGTAGCCGCCGCCGCAGCCGTCGCAGTCGCTTTGGTCGGATCTCGGCCTCAGCCAGCAGCTGGAGCGCCGTCCGCAGCCGCCGCGTTGCCACCCGGAAGTCGTGGACCCCTTCGGGGTCGCTCCCCTCGCGGGCACTGGCCGCTGCCTTGCGCAACCGGTCGAGGTTGAGCGCCAGCACCTCGGCACCCAGGCTGGCCAGCGCGCCGCCACCCGGCTGAGCGAGGCGGCGACGCAAGAGGAGGCCACGCTCCAGCTTGGAGCGCGCTTCTGGCTCAACCGCCAGCTGGCGCCGGAGGAGCGCATCGAGCGTGGCCAGGTCGTCCGGCTGGCCGGTCGGCAGGAGTTCGACCTCGATCTCGTGGAACCGCTCGCGCACGCCCCCCACGCTGACAAAGCCGTGGTCGAGCACCAGTTCCGCGACGGCATTCCCATCGCGGCGCACCTGCCAGCCCCAGCGATGGTTGAACACCTCGACGATGGGCTGCAGGCAACTCGGGTCGATGGTACCCAGCGCTGCCCGGATCGGCGCGGGCCACTCGCCACCGTGGAGCGGGTCCGCCAGCAGCGGAACTTCGACCTCCTCGCGCTGGTGAAAGTGGCCACTTCCCTGAGGCGGGCCTTTGAAGGTCGCCAGCAGCCGCTCGCCATCCCGCCGTACCCGGAGCGCCTGCTGGGCAGCCGCGAGTGTGCCCTCGGGAGTATCGAGCAAGAGGTCGTGAAGGTCGTGGAAGCCCCGGGCAACCAGGCGATAGGGCGCCAGCTCGAGGGCCTCGATCGCCTCGGGGCCGAGCGGCCGCAGCAACCGCAGCTTGATCTCCAGTTCCATCAGACGGCCACAGAGGCTCGCCGGGTGACATACGCCCGTGCCCAGCGGTCGGCATCGAGCACCGCTTCGAGGGTGAGCTCACGCGGCGGGTCGAAGGCGTCGAGCGCAGCGGCCACGAGGGACGCCAGATCGCCGAAGCGGATGCGGTCTTCGAGGAAGAGCGCTACCGCCGCCTCATCCGCGCCAGCGAGCACCGCCGGGTAAGCTCCCCCAGCGGTCGCGGCACGGAGGGCAAGGTCAAGGAGGGGGAAGCGCCCGGGCTCGGGAGCCGCAAAGTGGAGTTGGCCGATCGCCGCCAGGTCCAGCCGCGGCAGGGCGCGGTTCGGCTGACGCTCGGGGAAGGTGAGGGCATACTGGATAGGAGTGCGCATATCGGGCACGCCGAGCTGGGCTTTCACCGAGCCATCCACGAACTCGACCAGGGAATGAACGATGCTCTCGCGGTGGATCAGCACGCTTACTCGCTCCAGCGGAATGCCGAACAACCAGTGGGCTTCGATCAGCTCGAACCCTTTGTTAAGGAGGCTCGCACTGTCGATCGTCACCTTCGGCCCCATCGCCCAAACGGGGTGCTGGAGCGCCTCCGCCGCCGAGAGGCGTGCCAGTTCCTCCGCGGGCCGATCGCGAAACGCTCCCCCGGAGGCAGTCAGGATCAACCGGTGGACAGCTGGGAGGTGCAGGCAGGGCGGCAGGCAGGCCGACTGCTCCTGCAGGCACTGCCAGATGGCGCTGTGCTCACTATCGATAGGGAGAATGGAAGCGCCGCTCCGCCGGGCCGCCGCTGTCGCGAGGGCTCCCGCCGCAACCAGGGCTTCCTTGTTGGCGAGCGCAAGCGGCTTGCCTGCCTCCAGGGTGGCGAGAGCGGGCACGATGCCAGCGCTGCCGGGAGTTGCGAGGACGACGAGGTCGACGCACTCTGCGGTGACCATCTCGACCAGGCTGACCGGCCGCGCACGGCCATCACTCCAACCGGGGTGATCGCGCACGTGCACCAGCTGAGGCTGGAACTCCGCCACCTGCCGGCGGAAGAGGGAGGTGTCGCGACCGGCTGCCAGAGCAACCACGCGGAACCGGTCGGCGAAGGTGCGCAGGACGTCGAGGGTCTGGCGACCGATCGAACCGGTCGAGCCCAACACCGCGACCCGACGAGGAGCTGTCATCTCGTAGTAGCCTTTCACGCGCTCATGGCAGTGAGCAGTGGGTAGAGAAAGTATAAGACCACTGCGACAACTGCCAGGCTGTCGATCCGGTCGAGGACGCCACCGTGGCCTGGGATCAGCATGCTCGCATCTTTCACCTGGGCCGCCCGCTTAACGGCCGACTCCGCTAGGTCCCCCAGTTGAGCGCCGAGACTGGCGGCCAGCCCCAGGAGCACTGCTGCGAGGGGCGAGATCGCGAGCCCCAGGATCACGCTCAGTGCGAGGGCGACCAGGAGTGTGAGGAGCAGAGCGCCGAGCGCGCCCTCGACGGTCTTGGCCGGGCTGATGGCAGGAGCAAGCGGGTGGCGGCCCCACCAGCGACCGATGGCGTAGGCGGCGGTATCGGAGGCAAAGGTGAGCAGCAGCGCTAGGATCACCCAGCTGCGGCCATCGGGCAGGGCGCGGAGCAAGATGAAGTGGGAGAGCAACCAGCCCGTCCAGATCGCCCCCCCAAGGGTTACCCCCCAGTCGGCGAAGGCGGTGGTTGCCTGGCGACGGAGGAGCCGCCCAGCCAGCACGAGGATGACCGCTCCGGCGAGCACCAGCCCGACCACTGAGCGGCCGGTATTCGCTTCGAGGGAAGCCGCGGCGAAGAAGGCAAGGGCAAGCAGCAGCACCGCCCACCGCAGGGGATGGCACCCCGCGCGCTCGGCCAGCAGCCCGAACTCATAGGCGGCCGCAGCGACGGAGACCCCAACCACGAGCGAGGTCCACGGCTCGCCGAACCAGCCAGCCGCGACCGGGATCGGGATCAGGACCAAGGCGCTGAGTAGTCGCAGATGGAGCATGCACTCCTTAGTGAGGGTCGAGCCCTCCGAACCGTCGCTTGCGCCGGCTGTAGGCGAGCAGCGCTGCCCGCACGTCGTCCTTCCCGAAGTCGGGCCAGTAGACAGGGGTGGAGTAGTACTCGGCGTAGGCAGCCTGCCAGATCAGGAAGTTTGAGAGTCGCATCTCCCCAGCCGTGCGGATGATCAGGTCGGGGTCGGGAGCGCCAGCGGTGTAGAGATGAGCGCTCACCACCTCCTCGGTCACCGCCTCAGCGGGTACCCCCTCGGCGAGGAGGGCGCGGATCGCGTCAACGATCTCGGCTCGGCCGCCATAGTTGAAGGCGAGGTTGACGGTAATCCGGGTGTTGTTCTTGGTCAGCTCGATGGCATCGCGCACGGCGCGCTGAATATCGGGGGCGAGCACGTCCAGCCGCCCGAGATGCCGCAGGCGCGCCCCCTTCTCGTGGAGCTTCGCCGTCTCGCGCTCGAGCACCTCGGGGATGAGGTTAAGGAGAAAATCCACCTCCTCGGGCGGACGGCTCCAGTTCTCGGTCGAGAAGGCATACAGCGTGATCATCTCGACGCCATGCTCGGCGAAGCCTTCGATGATCCGCCGGATGTTCTCCGTGCCAGCGCGGTGGCCGGCCTGGCGCGGGAGGTTGCGCGCGCGGGCCCAGCGACCGTTGCCGTCCATGATGATGGCGACGTGGCGGGGAAGGGGATGGATCGGCGCCGCATCCGCCAAGGCCGGCTCGCTGGCCGCCTGCTCCTGGTCCGGCCGGGTTGCTGTCATCTAGACCTCGAGCACTTCCGCTTCTTTCTGTTTGCCCAGCCGCTCGATTTCCGCGATCGTCTGGTCCGTCAGGTTCTGGAGCCGCTCCTCGGCCCGCTTCTCTGCGTCCGCCGAGATCACGCCCTCTTTCTGGAGCTCGCGCATCTGCTTGTCGGCCTCGCGGCGGATGTTGCGCACCGCGACCTTGTGGTCCTCGACCTGCTTGCGCACGATTTTGACCAGCTCACGGCGACGCTCTTCGGTGAGGGGAGGGAAGACAACCCGGATCACCCGACCGTCGTTGGTCGGGTTGAGGCCGAGGTCAGCCTTCTGGATCGCTTTCTCGATGCCGCTGAAGGCGGCGCGGTCGTAGGGCGTAATGACGAGGGTGCGCGCCTCCGCCGTTGTAATCTGCGCTAGCTGCTGGAGGGGGGTCGGCGTCCCGTAGTAGTCCACCGGCAGGCGCTCGATCAGGCTCGGCGAGGCCCGGCCGGTGCGGATCGTGGCTAGGTCCCGCTTGAGCGATTCGACCGTCTTGTGCATCCGTTGTTCGGCGTCGGTGATGACTTCCTCGATCACAGCCAACCTCCGTCCGCCGGCAGCGGACGTGTCCGCCGTATTATGCCGATTGCGCGACCAGCGTGCCGATCTCTTCGCCGGTCACCGCGCGCTCGATGCTCCCCTCGGCCTGTAGGTTGAAGACGATGATCGGCAGGTTGTTGTCCATGCAGAGCGAGAGGGCGGTGCTGTCCATCACAGCCAGGCGGCTGTTGAGGGCATCGAGGTAGCTCAGGTGGTCGAACCGCCGTGCGTTCGGGTTCTTCCGCGGGTCATCGTCGTAGACCCCATCGACCCGGTTCTTGGCCATCAGCAGCACCTCGGCGCCGATCTCGAGTGCTCGCAGGGCCGCCGCCGTGTCGGTCGTCATGAAGGGGTTCCCCGTTCCCGCCGCGAACAGCACCACCAGCCCTTTCTCCAGGTGATGGATCGCCCGCCGGCGGATGTACGGCTCGGCCACGGCGTGGACGTCGATCGCGGTCATCGTCCGCGTCGGCACGCCCAGCTTCTCCAGCGCATCCTGGAGGGCGAGCGCATTGATGATCGTCGCCAGCATGCCCGCATAATCCGCGGTGGCACGGTCCATGCCGGCCGCGCTGGCGGTCGCGCCGCGCCAGATGTTGCCTCCGCCAACCACGACCCCAATCGCCACGCCCAGCTCCCAGACGCGACGGATCTGCTCGGCGATGCTGCGCACGATCGCCGGGTCGATCCCATAGCCGCCCTCGCCAACCAGTGCTTCACCGCTCAGCTTCAGCAGCACGCGCCGGTAGCGTGGCGGCTTCGTCATCCCCGCTCACTCCCCCACCACAAAGCGCACGAAGCGCCGCACCTGAATGTTCTCGCCGGTCTTGCGGATCGCCTCGTTGACGAGGTCCCCTACCGTGCGCGAGGGGTCCTTGATGAACGGCATCGCCAGCAAGGCAAGGTCTTCCGGCTTGCCGGGCGTTCCCGGTGGGATCTCCTCCGCCCGCAGGTACTGGGGGTTCATCGCCGCCACCTGCAGGGCAAGGTCGTGCGCCAGCTCGCGGAACAGCTCGTTGCGGGCAACGAAGTCGGTCTCGCAGTTGAGTTCAACCAGGACGCCAATGCGGCCACCCCCATGGACGTAGGCCTCGACGATCCCCTGGTTGGTGGTGCGCCCAACCCGCTTGGAGATCCGGCCCCCGGCCCACTCCTCGATTTTGGCTTCCGCTTTGTCCAGGTCGCCGCCCGTCTCGGCGAGCGCGCGCTTGCATTCCATCACGCCCGCGCCAGTGCGCTCGCGGAGCTCTTTGACCATTGCGGCGGTAATTTCCACAGTTCCTCCTCAGTTGCAGCAATCTCTTCCTGGCAGCAGCGCGCTGCCGCCCTAGAAGCTCGCCTCCTCTTCTTCCGGCTCTTCCTTGGACTCGGCGGGCGTCGTGGGGAGGTCCGACCCTTCTTCGAGCGCCTGGGCGATCTGCTGCCCCTCGATGCAGGCATCGGCGATCTTGCTCGTCAGCAGCCGGACCGCCCGGATGGCATCGTCGTTGGCGGGGATGGGGTAGTCAATCTCTTCGGGGTTACAGTTGGTATCGACCAGCGCCACGATCGGGATCTCCAACCGGCGCGCTTCGGCCACCGCGATCCGCTCTTTGCTCGGGTCGATAATGAACAGGGCCTGGGGCAGGCTGGTCATCTCCAGGATGCCGCCCAGGAGGCGGTGGAGCTTGGCCAGCTCTTCCTCCAGCTTGATTACTTCCTTCTTCGGCAGATAGTCGAACTCGCCCTTGAGCTTGCGGTCCTGCAGCCGCACCAGGTAGGCCAGGCGCTGCTCGATGGTGCGAAAGTTCGTGAGGGTACCCCCCAGCCAGCGATGGTTGACATAGAACTGGCCGGCGCGCTTTGCTTCCTGCTCGACCGCCTCCTGGGCTTGCTTCTTGGTGCCGACAAAGATCAGCTTGCCCCCTTTGGCGGTAACATCCCGCACGAAGGCATACGCTTCGTTCAGCTTAGTCACGGTCTGCTGCAGGTCGATAATGTGGATGCCGTTACGCTCAGTGAAGATGTACGGCTTCATGCGGGGGTCCCAGCGTCGGGTCTGGTGCCCGAAGTGGACCCCCGCTTCCAGCAGGGTTTTCATGGAGACAACAGAAGCCATGCGGTCCTTTCCTTCCTCCGCCTGCGTCGGCGTGCGCCGGGACCCTCACTGGGCAGGACCGGCAGAATTCGCAGGCGTGCGTACTCTCGAACAGTTTGATCGTATCAGATGCCGAACGGGCCCCACAAGCGTGCCAGTCGCCTGGCTGCCCTGCTGATCGTGCTCGCGGGAAGCTGTGCCCCGCAGCCAGAGGCCGTTTCACGCCTCGCTACCCCCACCCCCGCACTACCCCCCACCCCGCGCGCTCCTGTGCCGACGGTGGGCCAGGTGAGGTGGGAACTGGTGCCAACGAGCGGCCCGACCCCCAGCCCACGGATAGGCGCAACCTTCGCCTTTCTCTACGCTCGCGGCCAGCTGCTGCTGTTCGGAGGGCGGACCATCGACCAGCCGCTGGCCGAGCTCTGGCGCTACGACACCGAGCGCGAGCGGTGGAGCCTGCTCACAGCCGCGCCGAGCCCCCCAGCGCGCTGGGGACACGCGGTAGCGGTGGACAGCCGCCGACGGGTGATGGTGATCTTCGGCGGGCAGGGGAGCGACGGCACGCTCAACGACCTCTGGGCCTTCGACCCCCTACGCCTCCGCTGGCAGCAGCTCGCGCGCGACCGCGCTGGCCCGGGGCCCCGGACCGGAGCCTGCGCTGCCTACGATGAGGCGGGCGATACCGTCCTTCTTGCTTTTGGGAACTCCGGGAGCAGTCTGCGCAACGACCTCTGGGCCTACCACCCGGACAGCGAGAGCTGGGAGGAACTTTCCCCTCCCCTCCTCCGGCCACCTGCCCGCCAGGATGCTGCCTGCCTCTGGGATGCCTCTGGCCGCCGCCTGTACGTCTTCGGTGGGCGTGGCGAGGAAGATCTCGCCGATGGCTGGGTGTTCTCGCTCGCCCCACCAGGCTGGACCCCGCTCCCCTCCCCTCTCCCGCCGCTTGCGCTGGCAGCGACCGCCGTCAGCGACGACGGTCGCGGGCTCATCATCGGTGGGCAGAGTGCTGGCGGTCTGCTCGCTGAGGTCTGGCAACTGACCTTCGCGGATGGCACCCTCGCCCGTCTCCGCGCTACCGGCCCCGCACCGCGGGCAGGGGCGGCAGCAGTCTACTCGTCGGATACGCGGCGGTTCTATCTTTTCGGAGGCGCCGGGCCTTCCCCGCTGGGCGACTTCTGGTCCTGGGCACCCTGACCCCAAACGTGGCATACTGCCAGCATGAGCACGCCATCCACCCTGCCCCGCCTTACCCCTGGGATGACCATCCTCGGCAGCGATGGCCAGCTCGCCGCAGTCAGCGAGGAGCTCGCAGCCCAGTTCCAACCGGGCGACCGCTTGCTGGTGGTTGGGGGAGAGCTGCTCCACATCCCGGCCGCAGTCCACCAGCTTGTCACCGCTGCCATCGACCGGGCCAGCGAAGCCTTCCAGGCGCTTCGCTCGGTGAGTGATGAGCAGATTACCGCCTTCTACGAAGCGTTCGCGCAGCGGCTGGAGGATGAGACCGTCTGGGCGGAGGTGGCAACCGCCAATGCCGCTGATGTGGCGGCCGCGCGCGCCCAGGGGCGTTCTACCACCCGGCTGGCGGTCAGTGAGCGCATGCGTCGCGAGATGGTCGCAGGACTACGGCTCTGGCGCGACCTGCCTAGCCCGCGCGGGCGCGTGATCGAGCGGATCGAGCGGCCGGGCTTTCTGGTCGAGCAGGTGGTGGATGGCCTTGGAGTGGTCGGGTTCGTTTTCGAGGGGCGCCCGAACGTCTTCGCCGATGCCACCGGCGTCCTGCGCAGCGGCAACACGGTCGTCTTTCGTATTGGCAGCGATGCGTTGCGCACGGCCTGCGCCATCAAGGCTGCTGCGCTCGAACCGGCGTTGGCAGCAGCGGGGCTTCCCGCGGGAGCAGCCCAGCTCATCGAAAGCCCAGCGCGGGCGGCCGGCTGGGCGATGTTTGCGGACCCGCGCCTAGCGCTCGCGGTCGCGCGGGGCTCGGGGCCGGCGGTGGCTCAGCTTGGGGCGATCGCTCGCCAGCACGGCATTCCGGTGAGCCTCCACGGTACGGGTGGTGCCTGGCTGGTCGCTGATGAGACCGCTGACCCCGCCACCTTCGCTGCCGCCGTCTACCACTCGCTCGACCGGAAGGTCTGCAACACGCTCAATGTCTGTGCCGTGGTGCGCTCGCGCCGTGATCTTCTTCCCGTCTTTTTCGACGCCCTCGCCCGGGCAGGTGCCCGTCGCCACGGCTGGAAGCTCCACGTGGTCGAAGGGTCGGAAGATGCCGTCCCGGCCGACTGGTTCGAGCGGGAGACGACCGTGCGGCGGGCTGCCGGTGACCGCCGCGAGCCGCTCGTCGAACGGCTGCCGCTCGCAGCACTGGGCACCGAGTGGGAGTGGGAAGAGACTCCCGAGGTAACGCTGCTCCTGGTGGAAACGGTTGCCGAGGCCGTGGCCCTCTTCAACCGCTACAGTCCTCGCTTTATCGCATCGCTCATCAGTGCGCGGCCGGAGACGCACGCAGCGTTCTTCCGCGCGATCGAGGCGCCGTTTGTCGGGAACGGCTTCACGCGCTGGGTCGATGGGCAGTTCGCCCTCGCGCGGCCGGAGCTTGGCCTCTCAAACTGGCAGGCCGGCCGCCTCTTCGGGCGGGGAGGCGTGCTCTCGGGCGAGAGTGTGTTCACCCTCCGCACGCGCTTCATTCAGCACGACCCCGAGCTCCACCGCTAGATCCCCAGCGCCTGCAGCACCTGCTCTCGATGGGAGTGGTAGTCTCCGTAGGAGAGGCTGGCGAACTTCAGCCGCCGCAGCGCTAGCTGGAGGTCGTACTCCCAGGTCATCCCCATCGCGCCATGCACCTGGAACGCCTCCTTGATGAAGTGCTCGCTCACGCTATTCAGCCAGGCCTTGGCGTAGTGGACGGCCAGCTGAGCCTCCTCGGGCGCCTTCTCGACCGCCCAGGCCGCCCGGTAGGCCAGGAAGCGCCCCCCCTCGACGTCGATCCCGAGGTCAGCGATCTTGTGCTGCACCGCCTGGAAGCTGCCGATCGGCCGACCGAACTGGACCCGCGTCTTCGCGTAGTCGACCGCCAGCTCAAACGCTCTACTCGCCAGCCCGATCATCCAGGCACAATCGATCGCGGCAAGCTTCGGCAGAACCTTTGCCATCACCGCCGCGCCATCCGCCGGGTAGACCCGGAGCGTCGGCGCGCCATCCAGCCGCACCGCGAAGAGGGGGTCGCCGCACGAAGCGGGGGTGCGCACCCGTTCGACGCTCGCCACGTCGACGAGCGCTAACCGGAGCGCTGCTTCCTGCCGCGCGAGCACCAGCAGGCGACTGGCAGCGTTAGCATACGCCACCAGCAGCTTGGTACCCTGCAGCACGCCCGCCGGGTCGATGGTGGCAGCAGTCGCCTGGTGGTCGAACGGCTGGTCGGCCTCCCAGAGGGCAGGCACCCCAACCTGTCGTCCTGCGATCAGGTCGGCCAGCGCCTCGCGGTCCCCCAGCTGCTCGAGCAGGAGGCCATAGGCCCAGGCGGCCCGCAACGGCCCGGGGTAGCAGGCGCGGCCGAGTTCCTCGGCGAGCACCGCCACCGCCACGAAGCTTGCACCACTTCCCCCCACCTCGGGCGAGAAGGGCAGGCCCACCCACCCGAGCTCTTGGATCTCCCGCCAGACTGCTTCATCGTAGCCCTGGGGGGAGCGTTCAACCTCGCGGACTGCCCGGGTGGGCACCCGGTCGCGCAAGAACTCGCGGGCCACCCGCTGGATGAACGCCTCTTCCTCATTCAACTGCAGTTCGAGCACGTTTCCTCCTCCCTAGCGCGGCAGCCCTAAGCCCCGGGTGGCGATGATGTTGCGCTGGATCTCCGAGGTCCCGCCGGCGAGGGTCGTGCCGGGAGCGCTCCAGTAGCTCTCGTCCCAGAGGCCATCCTGCTCGGCCCAGGGCGAGCCGGCCGAGAGGAGGCCGAGCGGCCCCAGCAGGTTCACGCCCAAGCGCTCGATCCGCTGCTGGGTCTCGGTGGCGAAGACTTTGGACATCGAGGCTTCGGCATTCGGCACCTTGCCCTGATCTTGCAGGTAGGCGATCCGGTAGCCGAGCCAGCGCGCCATCTCTAAGCAGACGAGCAGGTCACCGATCTGGTCGCGGACGAAGGGATCGGCAAGCACCGGCCGCCCTTGACGGGTCTTCGTCTTGAGGAACGCGATCAGGTCCATCAGGAGGCGGCGCCCCTGGCCGACCCAGGCCATCTGCGAGCGCTCGAAGTCGAGCGAGGTGACTGTCTGGTACCAGCCGCGGTTGACCTCCCCGACCACCATCGTGCGCGGGAGCCGAACATCTTCCAGCGTCAGCAAAGTCCAGCGCTCCTGCCCGTAGGCATCGAGGATCGGCTGGACGGTGACGCCCGGCGTGTGCCGCGGGAGGATGAACTGGGTGATCCCGCGGTGTTTGGGGGCATCCGGGTCGGTGCGGGCGAGCAGAAAGATGTAGTCCGCGTGCTGGGAGTGGTTCCAGACCTTGGCGCCATTGAGGATGAAATCGTCACCATCGGCCACCGCACGCGTCCGGAGGGAGGCGAGGTCGGATCCGGCATCTGGCTCAGAGTAGCCCTGCGACCAGCGGATCTCCCCGCGCGCGATCTTGGGCAGGAACTCCCGCTTCTGCTCTTCCGAGCCGTAGAGCATGATCGTCGGGCCGATGGTGGAAACGCCCAGGTTGGCATTACCCGTGCCGCGGATGCGGTGATAGGCGGCCAGTTCGTTGAAGAGCGCTTGCTTCACTTTTGGCCAGCCACCCCCGCCGTACTCCACCGGCCAGGCACCCGTCAGCCAACCCCGCTCCCCCAGCTCCCGCTGGCATTGGGCAGCTTCTTCCCAGAAGGCGGCCTCAGCCCGACGCCCAGCCCGGTAGGGTGGGGCGAGGCCATCAGGTGGCCATTTCTGCTTGCAATAGGCGACGACTTCGTCGCGAAAGGCATCGTACTCCCGTAGGTCGAACTCCACGCTTCCTCCTGGCGCCCGCTGCGGTCGAACTTGGCACTCGGCGCAGCCCGGGGACATCCCCGTACCCAGCCTCCGGGATACTCCGCGGGCCCCGCCTGCCATTGTAGAGCAGGGTCGGGCGCGCTTCACCGTTCCTTGAGGCCAGCGCAGTGGCTCACGTACAATCCGTCCACTAGCGCCATCGCGGAGAATGACCTTTGCCAGCCCGCGCGGCCGCGCGGGAGCTGGTGCGCTGCTTCCCGCACCCAGCGAGAGGTCGCTGCTCGGGGCAGAGGGCAGGAGCTGGCCGAGGAGAGGGGACGAGCGTGCCGCCGTTGGCCTCCCCAGGAGCCGCGCTGCCGTTCGCAGGAGGCAGCGTGCGCTCGCCTTCGGCCGCGGGGGTGGGGAGAAGAAGGACGCCCATGCTCGACCAGGTGCGCGCGATCGCCGCCGAAGCTCATCGCCACCTCGCCCAGGCAACCACCGAGCAGGAGCTGGAGCTCTGGCGCACGCGCTTTCTCGGCCGCAAAGGCGCCCTCAACGAGCTGCTGCGCGGGCTGGGGACGCTCCCGGCGGACCAGCGACCGGTGGTCGGCGCCGAGGCCAATCGGCTGAAGCGGGAGCTCGAAGCCGCCTTCGAGCAGCGGCGGGAAGCGCTGGTCGCGCGCGCCCGCGCCGCGGCACTGGAGGCCGATCGGGTCGATATCACCCTGCCGGGACGACCACCGGTCATCGGCACGTTGCACCCCACCACCCAGATGATCCGGCGGATCACCGAGATCTTCGCTTCCCTGGGCTTTGATATCGTCACCGGCCCGGAAGTCGAGTGGGATTACTATAACTTCGAGGCCTTGAACATCCCACCCGGTCACCCCGCGCGGGACCAGTGGGATACCTTCTGGATCACCCCCGAAGACTCCGAGCGGCCGATGCTCCTGCGCACTCACACCTCACCGATGCAGGTGCGCATCATGGAGAAGCAGAAGCCGCCGGTCCGGGTAGTCGTTCCCGGGCGGGTCTACCGCTACGAGGCGACCGATGCCACCCACGAGTCCGTCTTCCACCAGTTTGAGGGCCTGGCGGTTGATGAAGGCGTGACGATGGCCGACCTCAATGGGACGATCTACACCTTCGCCCGGCGGATGTTCGGCGAGCGACGGCGCATCCGCTTCCGCTGTGACTTCTTCCCCTTCGTCGAGCCAGGCGTGGATGTGGCGGTCGACTGCTGGGTCTGCGAGGGGGCAGGCTGTACCCTCTGCCGGCGGAGCGGCTGGATCGAAGTGATGGGTGCTGGGATGGTCCACCCGCGGGTGCTGGAATACGCGGGGATCGACCCGCGCCGCTACACTGGCTTCGCCTTTGGAGGTGGGGTCGAGCGCTTCAGCATGTTGTTGCATCGGATCGACGACATCCGGCTGTTCTATGGCAACGATATCCGCTTCCTCCGGCAGTTTGTCGCCTAGAAGCCAGGGGGGAGAGAGCCACGATGCGCGTACCGTTGAACTGGCTGCGCGACTATGTTCAGTGGTCGCTTTCTTCCGAGGAGCTCGCCTACCGCCTGACCATGGCGGGGGTCGAGGTCGAGGCGATCGAGCGGCGCGGCGAGCACTGGGCGGGTGTGCGCGTGGGTGAGGTCGTCCGGATCGAGCCGCACCCGAACGCAGACCGCCTGCTGCTCGTGACGGTCGACCTCGGCGGCGAGCAGCGGACGGTCGTCAGCGGGGCCCCTAACCTCGCCGTTGGCCAGCGCGTCCCCTTCGCCCCCGTCGGCGCCACCCTCATCGACGGGGCCACCGGGGAGCGAAAGCCCCTCCAGGCCGTTCGGATCCGGGGGGTCGAATCGGCGGGCATGGTCTGCTCCGCCAAGGAGCTGGGGCTGGGCGAGGATCACAGCGGCATTCTCATCCTCCCCTCAGCAGCACCCGTCGGAGCACCCCTCGTCGAAGTCCTGGGCGATGTCATCTTCGTGCTCAAAACGACCCCGAACCGCCCGGACCTGCTCTCGATGCTCGGCGTGGCCTGGGAGGTAGCCGCTCTCAGCGGCGCGGCGGTGACCCCACCTCCACGGGAGGTCGCCCGCCGTCCACCTCCCATCGAGGCGCGCTTCCGACTGCGGATCGAAGCGCCCGACCTCTGCCCCCGTTATAGCGCTGCTCTCATCCGCGGCGTTCGGGTCGGTCCCTCCCCTGCCTGGCTCCAGCAGCGGCTGGAAGCGGCAGGCATGCGCGCGATCAACAACGTCGTCGATATCACCAACTACGTCATGCTGGAGCTTGGCCAACCGCTCCACGCCTTCGATGCAGCCACCCTGGCTGAGCAGACGGTCGTCGTCCGCCGGGCTCGGGAGGGGGAGCGGCTCATCACCCTCGATGGCCAGGAACGGCTGCTCGACCCCACGATGCTGGTGATTGCCGATGCCGCCCGCCCGGTGGCGCTCGCGGGGGTGATGGGCGGGCTCGAGACGGAGGTAACCGAGCAGACGGTCGATGTGCTACTGGAGTCGGCGAACTTTCACAACTACACCATCCGACGAATGGCGACCCGCTTGCGCCTGCGCTCGGAAGCCTCGCTGCGCTTTGAGAAGGGGATCAGCCCCGAGTTGACCCTGCCAGCCCTGGAGCGTGCTTGCCGGCTGCTGGCTGAGATCGCGGGGGGTGAGATTGCGGAGGGTGTCCTGGACGCCTACCCTGGCCAGCGGCCACGCGAGCGCCGCGCCCTCCAGCTCGCCGACCTCGAACGCATCCTCGGAGTGGCTTGGCCACTAGAACGCGTGGCCGCGATCTTCCGTTCCCTTGGCGCCACCGTCGAGCGGGAGGGGGAGACCCTCTGGATCACAGCACCCCCCTGGCGCACCGACCTGAACCTCACGGAAGACCTGGTGGAAGAAGTCGCGCGCATCATCGGCTACGAGGAACTCCCCGCCACGCCACTCCGGGGGCCGATCCCCGCCTCACCGCCGGACCCGCTGCGGGTGACGAGCGAGCGGCTGCGCGACCTGATGGTGGCAGCCGGGCTAGACGAGGTGATCACCTACCCCCTGGTCAGCCGCGAACTGCTGACGCGAGCCGGGCCGGTGCCGGACCCGATCGCGCTGCTCAACCCCATGACAAGCGAGCAGGCAGTGCTCCGCACCAGCATGCGACCCAGCCTCCTCAAGACCATGGCCGAGAACGCGCGCCGCCAGGAGGACGGCCTGGCGCTCTTCGAGGTGGGGCCGGTCTTCCTCCCGCGCGGCAACGACCTGCCCGATGAAGTCCCCTGGCTCGCCTTCGCCCTCTGTGGACCGCGGGGGCGGGGTTCCTGGTTGGGCGTCAATTCAGCGTACGATTTCTTCGACGGCAAAGGGATCGTCGAGGCGATCGGCGAGCGGCTCCGCCTTGCCTTTCGCTTTAGGCGCAGCAACGACCCCTTCTACCACCCCGGGCGAGCCGCTGAAGTCTGGCGCGAGGAGACCCTTGTCGGCACCCTCGGCGAAGTGCACCCGGCGATCGCCGAACGCTTCGACCTGAGCGGTCGGGTGGTCTACGCTGAACTCCAGGTCCGCGCGCTGGTCAACGAGGCAATCGCCATCTACCAGCCGGTCTCTCGCTTCCCCGACGTCGTGCAGGACCTCGCCGTGGTCGTCGCCGAGACGGTGGAGGCGGAAGCCATCCGCGCCCTGCTCGCCCGTGGTCGCTACGTTCAGGACGTGCGGCTGTTCGACATCTACCGGGGCCAGCCGCTCGCACCTGGGCAGAAGTCGCTCGCGTTTACCCTGCGCTTCCGCGCCCCGGACCGCACCCTGACGGAAGAGGAGGTCGCCCACATCCGCCAGGAGCTGGTGGAGCAACTCAAAACACAGTACGGCGCCCGCCTGCGCGGAGAGGAGGAATGATGCAGGTCGTCCAGAGCGGGATCTTTCTCCTGGCAGCCCTCTTGGCCCTCGGCGGCGCGCTCGCTGTGGCGACCCTCAGCAGCGGCCCGGCTGCCTGGCTCTGGACGCTCCAGCTTGTTGGGCTGGGCGTGGTCTTCGCCCTCCTCGCCACGAGCGCCCTCGCTCCCGACCGGCCAGTGACGCTCAAGCGCTCGCCGCGCTCGGAGCATGCCTCCGGGGGAGCCTGAGTATCCCGGGACGAATGGCCCTGTAACACAACGCGCCGTCAGCCGATTCCTGGATTAGGAGGCGGCATGACCGACGGAGCGTTCCAGCGGTTTGCGCGTGAGTACGCTGCTCTCACACATGACCCATGTGACAGCGAGATCGACCGGTTCTTGACGCGGCACTTTTCGCTCGACCTGCAGCTAGCGCCGGACATTATTCGCAGTGCCGTCCGCCGGGCAATCAACCAGGCACAGCCACCGCGGGCCCTCTGGGAAGCCCTCGCTGCGGTCAAGCGCGACATGGACACCCTCTCCCCCGATGACCGGCGACCCGTTGCCCGACCGTTCGCCGACCCACCCCCAGCGCGCTGGCGGCGCATCCCCGCCTGAAGCCCCCTCCTGGGCAGCAGCCAGGCAGGCACGTTAGGCTGCCGGGCCCTGCACCGCGGGATGACCTTCCGGCTGGCTGCAGCCTGCCTGTGCGGCGCTCCTGGCGGTTCGCGCTGGACGACCGCCTCGCCGCCCAGCGAGAGGCTGCCGGGGCTTCCTCTTGCCGTCGGCCCTGCGGTAGTGCCCGGGTACGTGCTCACGCTCCCCGCCAGCGTCCCGCAGCGCGCCTCCATGCTCGTTAGGGTTCAGGTCGAGGTTTCGGAGACCGATTCGGAGGCAGTCGGGAGATCCGCAGCGCTGGCGGGAGCCACCACGGCTGGGTGCGCTTTCCCGCGCTGGTAAGTCCAGTAGGCCAGCGGCAGCCCCACCGCCATGCCGATGATGCCGAGGATCTGCTGCTGGGAGAGCCCAAACACCCAGATGGTATCGATCCGGTAGAACCCGACCACCAACCGGATCGCCGAGTAGAGGGCCAGGTAGAGCCAGAAGATCACGCCGGCCGGTAGCTTCTTCCACAGCCCGAGCAACAACCCGAAAAGCAGCAGGTCCAGCACCATCTCGTAGCCGACGGCGAGGTGGACCGGCACGCCGATCTGGCCGAGGGTCTTCGGATGGGTGTAGACCACCGCCCAGGGCGCATCGAGCGGCCGCCCCAGGTGCTCACCGTTGATGATATCGCCAATCCGGCCGATCGCCTGCCCGAAGATCAGCCCGACCGCTGCGGCATCGGCGAAGGGGGCCAAGGGGAGCCGGGCACGACGGACGTAGAGAGAGCCGGCGAGCGCTCCGCCGACGACCGCGCCGAAGATGGCGATCCCTCCCTCCGTGATCGCGAGGACCGCAAGCGGGTTCTGCGAGTAATAGTCCCAGCGGTCGATCACGTGGAACAGCCGCGCCCCGATGATACCACCGATCACCGTCCAGGGCGCCCCGTTGTAGATATCGTCCGCCCTCAAACCGACTGTGGGAGCCAGACGCGCCGCCACCCACACGCCCAGGAAGAGCCCCACGGCCGAAAAGAACCCGTGCCACGTGATCGCCAGCGGGCCAAGGGTGAACATGGTGGGGTCAAGATGGATTTCGATCATGAGTACTCCGCGGCCACTACCGGGATTCTACCGGGTCTGCCCCCTAGCTAGGAAGCCCGGCCCAGAGCAGGCGGATGCCAACCAGCCCCAGCGCAAGCGCCAGGAGCCGGACGAGCCCCTGGTCGCTGAGCCGCCGCGAAAGCTGCGCGCCCGCCTGCGCCCCCAGCACCATCCCCACCGCAATCGGCAGCGCGAGGTCGAGGTGGTTGAGGGGGGTATCGCCGCCATTGAGCAGATCCGTGAGCAGTGCCGTCACGGCGTTGATGAGCACGTAGAGCTGAGCAGTGCCGGTCGCCACTAGCGGCGGTACCGCCATGAGCGCAACCATGGCCGGCGTCATCATCAGCCCACCTCCAACCCCCAGCAGGCTAGCCAGAAAGCCGATTCCGAAGCTCGCCAGTACGCCAGCGCGCAAGTCCACCGCCACCTCCTCGCTGGCACCGCTTGCCAACCGGTACGTCCGCCGCACCACCCCGAACGGAAGCGCTTTCTCGCTGAGCGGACGCGGGCGCGGTGGCTTACGCATCACGAGGTAGAGGCTAATGACGATGAGGACCGCCCCGAAGAGCGCCTGGAACGTCTGGCGGTTGAACCAGGTCACCGCAGTGCGGCCGAGGATATTCCCGGGAACGGCCACCACCCCCAGGGTCAGCGCGACCAGCAGGTCGATCCGGTGCTGGCGGCGATAGGCCAGGACGGCAGAGACGGCATTGGCGAGCACCCCAACGAGCGAGATGCCCGTGATGGCTTCGGCGCTGAGACCAGCCGAAAACGGCAGCCAGGCCAGAGCTGGTACTACTAGGAAGCCACCGCCAGCCCCAATGATGGTGCCGTAGCAACCCGCCACAAAGCCCAGCGCCAGGAGCCCGACCGCTTCGAGCAGGGTCACCCCGCGGGCACCGGGAGCAGCCGATCGAGCAGGTGCCAGGCCAGGCGGAAGCTCCCGCCGCCGAGCCGCCGGTAGTCGCTCTCCCCCACCAGCAGCCGGACGAGGTTCCGCCAGGCGAGCTGGCCATTCCCCATCAGCCAGTGGGCGAGGCGTGGCATCCGGTCGAAGACCCGGAGCAAGACCCGCGCCTCGAGCAATTCCGGCATCAGCTCGCGGTCGATGGCGCGCTGGTACTCCTGGAGGGCAGCGAGGTCACCCGCCGCAGCCCGCGCCACTGGCCCCGCCGCGAGCTGGCCACTGACGACCGCTCCCAGAAGCCCCTCACCGGTGAAGGGGTCCACCAGCCCGGCAGCATCACCGACCAGCACCGTGCGGTGGGCAACGATCGGTGCTCCCGGCCGGCGGAGCGGTAGGTGATGGCCGGAGAACCGCTCAGCATCCCTGGCCTCCAGCCCCAACCAGCGCAGCAACCGCTCGTAGTACGGTCGCAACTGCGCCCGGTACAGCAGCGGGCCGCCCACCCCAACCGACAGCCCGCTGCCCTTCGGGAAGAGCCAGCCGTAGCCGCTCGGCAGCGAACCAAGGTCCAGAAGCGCCGTGGTGGCCCAGCGGGCGCGGGCAGCAGCGGGGGCAGGAAACTCGCCCTCCAAGGCGAGGTCAAGGTCGCGGCCGTTGGCCAGCCCCGCTTCCCGCGCCACCCGACTGTTCGCCCCGTCCGCTCCGACGACCACCGCGGCGCGGACTGTTCCCCGACTCGTCGTGAGGAGCACGGCGTGCTCCTGCCAGTCCACACGGTCCACCCGTACCCCGTCACGGACTTCTGCACCCGCGCGGGCAGCCCGTTCCACCAGATAGGCATCGAAGGCATCACGCATCACCATGAAGATGAGCGGCTGCCTGGCCCGGCGGAGGACCGGCCGACCGAGCTGGTAGGTGAAGACCAGCTGGTCCACGGCAGCGCGGACCACCGGCTGCAGGTCGAGCCCGAGGCGGCGCACCACCCGTGCCTGCAGGCCGCCACCACAGGGCTTGTAGCGGGGGAGCCGTTCCTTCTCCAGAAGGAGGACGCGCACGCCGGTCGTGGCCAACTCGTACGCGAGCACGGCACCCGCTGGTCCGGCGCCCACGATCGCCACTGGGAACGATTCGGGAAGGTTGCTCACGCGTCGGATGGGCCTCGCTGCCAGTATAAGAAGGCTTCCGGTTGAAGTCAATTGCCGTGCCTGCTACAGTTTGCCCGTCGTGCAAGGGCTCGAGTTCTATCTCTCACTTGCCGTCGCCCTGGTCGTCGCCTATCTCCTGGCCTTCTGGGTGGCGCTGCTCATCTGGACCTTTCGCGATATCCGCTCGCGCAGCCGTAATCCGCTGACTGCCCTCTTCGCGGTGCTACTGGTAGCGGTCTTCAACATTCCGGGGCTCGTCCTCTACCTGCTGCTGCGGCCACGGGAAACGATTGCCGAGCAGTACGAGCGGACGCTCGAAGAAGAAAGCCTCCTCCAGGAGCTGGAAGAGCAGGGCGCGTGCCCGAAGTGCAAGGCCCGGGTGGAAGATGACTTCCTGCTCTGCCCGAACTGCCGCACGCGGCTGAAGAAAGTCTGTGCTGGGTGCGGTCGGGCGCTCCACCTGCGCTGGAACGTCTGCCCATACTGCGCTCGCGAGGCGGCGCCAGCGGTTACTGCCGAGCTGACAAGCCGCCTCGGCTAACCTGAAGCGCGCTACGTCTTTTCCGGTGCCAGCACCCACTTGGCGGTCGGTGGTGGCCGGTAACGGTCCATCTGCCGAAGGAGAGCGACCGGGTCGTCGGCTTCCAGCACCATCCGGCGGTGCTCCGGCAGGAGGAAGCCATCCTGGAGGGCCCGGTCGAAAAAGGCGACGATCGCATCGAAGTAGCCCGCGACATTGAGCAGGCCGCAGGGCTTGCGGTGGATCCCCAGTTGGCCCCAGGTGAGCACTTCAAAGAACTCTTCCAGGGTGCCGTAGCCCCCCGGCAGGGCGATGAACCCATCGGCCAGCTCGGCCATGAGCGCCTTCCGCTCGTGCATTGAGCCGACCAGGTGGAGCTTCGTCAGCCCACTGTGCGCGACCTCGCGAGCAGCGAGCGGCTCCGGGATCACGCCGATCACCTGGCCACCCCGCGCCAGGGCAGCATCGGCGAGCACCCCCATCAGCCCGATGCGGCCACCACCGTAGACCAGCGTTAGGCCGCGTTCAGCCACTGCTTCACCGGTCCGCCGCGCAAGTTCAGCGTAGATAGGCTTGGCCCCGGCCTGGGAGCCACAGAAGACACAGACCGCACGCATCGTTTCCGCTGCCTCCTCAGCCTCCCCTCAATGATGGCCGAGGAGGGGAGCAGCGTGCGAGTCAGTCGCTCAGGTACTCCTGGAGACCGCTCGCCTGGCGTGGCTGGCGAAGCTTGGCTAGGGCTTGCCCCTCGATCTGGCGGATGCGCTCGCGGGTCAGGCCAACCTCTCGGGCCACTTCTTCCAGCGTTCGTGCCCGGTCATCGTCCAGGCCGAAGCGGAGCCGCAAGATCCGCTGCTCGCGCTCACTGAGAGTCGCCAGCAGCGCCATGACTTCATTGCGCAGCACCTGCCGCGTCGCCTCCTCCGCCGGGGAGATGGCGCTCTTGTCCTCGACCAGCTCCGAGAGCTGCCCATCCTCCTCATCGCCAATCCGCGCTTCCAGCGAGATCGGACGGGCAGCCGCTTGCAGGATCTGGTAGACCTTCGCCAGCGGCACGCCCAGCGCCTCCGCCAGCTGCTCCGGCGTCGGTTCGTGCCCCGTCTCTTGCTGGAGGCGGCGGGAGACCCGCATCAGCCGGTTGATCGCCTCGATCATGTGGACCGGGATTCGGATCGTGCGCGCCTGGTCGGCGATGGCACGCAGGATCGCCTGACGGATCCACCAGGTAGCGTAGGTGGAGAACTTGAAGCCGCGCCGGTAGTCGAACTTCTCGACCGCCCGCATCAAGCCGAGGTTCCCTTCCTGGATCAGGTCCGCCAGCGAAAGCCCCCGCCCGAGGTACTTCTTCGCCTCGTTGACCACCAGCCGCAGGTTGGCCTCGGTGAGACGCCGCCGTGCCTCGGCTCCGGCAGCAACCCGGGCCTCGAGATCCGCTCTTTCCTCGGGCGCGAGCGCATGCCCTGCCTGCAGACGGGCCCGTGCCTGTTCACCCGCTTCGATGGCGCGGGCAAGCCACTGTTCGTCATCCTTGGTCAACAGCCGAACCGGCCGGATATCGCGGAGGTAGTAGCCCAGCGCGTTGACCTCATCGTCTTCCTCGTCAGTCAGCGCGAGGGCCTCCTCTTCCTCGCCCAGTTCTTCTTCCTCAGCCGGTGCCAGGAAGAACGTCAGCTCTTCTGGTTCGTCGCTGGAGAGCGTGTCGTCCCGCCGGACTGCTGTCAGCTCGATTGTGCCCCGTGCCATGCTCCTACCACCCGCGCAGTGCAGCCTCTGGCTGCTCAGCCGTATCTACGTAGGGGGCGCAGCCACTGTTTCACGGTGCCAGGATTTGCACCACCCGCTCATGGCCGGCATAGTCACGGAGCAGGCTGACGGTTGCGGTCGGGAAGTACCGCCGGGCGAGCTGGTAGGCTCGCGCGCCCTGGTCGTAGGCGATCTCCAGCAAAACGGCACCCGGCCGGGCCAGGCGAGCGCCCACTTGCGCCAGCAGGCGCTCGATCACTGCCAGCCCCCCAGGGCCACCCAGGAGCGCTCCTGGCGGCTCCCACTGGCGGACTTCTTTCGGCAGCCGCGCATAGGTCTCTGGGTCGAGGTAGGGCAGGTTAGCAACCACCAGGTCGAACGGCCCGCGCAGCGGTCCCAGCAGGTCGGCTGCAATGAGCGTGATCGGTAGCCCGAGCCGGTCCCGGTTGCGCTGGGCCACCGCCAACGCGGCCCACGAGCGCTCGGTGGCCAGGACCGCTGCCTGGGGACATTCCGCTGCCAGCGCGAGCGCGATCGCCCCGCAGCCCGTCCCGACATCCACCACCCGCGGCGCTGTGGCAACGCGTAGGAGCGTAAGCGCCTGCTCAACCAGGAGTTCGGTCTCCGGCCGTGGGACCAGCACCGCTGGCGTCACTTCGAGCGTGAGGGTACGGAACGGCGCGCGTCCGGTAAGGTAGGCAACCGGCTCCCCGCGCAGGCGACGCTCGAGGAGACGCGTGAGCATCGCCTGGGCAGCGGGAGTGAGCGGGCGGTCGCGCTCACGGTAGAACTGGGCTCGGTCGAGCCCAAGCACATGAAAGAGGATCCGGTCAGCAGCGGCGTCCGCTTCTGCATCGCCTGCCGCCCGCAAGAGCGCACGGGCACGCTGGCGCGCTTCGCCAAGGGTCAGGCCACTGCCTCCGCGGCTAAGCGCCGCGTCCGGTCGGCCAGGGCGAGCGCATCGATCACGGGGTCCAGCATCCCGTCCAGGATCGCCTCCAGCCCGTGGAGGGTCAGGCCGATACGGTGGTCGGTCAGGCGGTCCTGGGGGAAGTTATAGGTCCGGATCTTCTCGGCGCGCTCGCCGCTGCCCACTTGCGCCCGACGGTCAGCAGCGACCGCCTCCTCGCGCTTGCGCCGCTCAAGCTCGTACAAGCGGGCCCGCAAGACGGCCAGCGCCTTGAGACGGTTCTTCAGCTGGGAGCGCTCGTCCTGACAGGTGACGACCAGGCCCGTCGGCTTGTGGATGATCCGAACAGCAGTGGAGACTTTATTGACGTTCTGCCCTCCGGCCCCTCCGGAACGATAGAACTCCATCTC
>JAILZB010000100.1 GCA_023512725.1 Chloroflexota bacterium
GGTGAAAGCACGACGATCGGGAAGCTGATGGTGGACTACCGGCTGTTGGAGCCGATCGCCGAGCGAGCACGCCGCGGCTTTCCGATCTGGGGTACCTGTGCGGGGATGATCGTCCTGGCCCGACGGCTGGATGGCCACGTCCAGCCCCTGATCGGAGTGATGGACATCACCGTCAAGCGGAACGCGTTTGGGCGCCAGGTCGATTCGTTCGAGACCGACCTGGAGATCAAGGGATTGGACCGGCCATTCCACGCGATCTTCATCCGAGCGCCCGCGATCCAGGAGGTGGGGCCAGCTGCCGAGGCGATCGCTCAGCTCCCGGATGGGACGATTATTGTGGGGGCGCGCCAGGGCGCGCTGCTGGCGACGGCCTTCCACCCCGAACTGACGGACGATTTGCGGGTCCACGCGCTCTTCCTGGAGATGGCTCGCCAGGCGCAGGCTGTCCGGTGATCCGCTCGATCCGGCCGACCGACCTGCCGCGGCTCGCCAGTCTTAACCGACGGGGGCTGGTCAATGAGGCGTACTCGCGGCGCGACCTGACCCAGCCGCGGCGCTCGCTCTCGCTCGGCATGGTGCTCTCGCACTGGCTGGCGCTCGAAGAGAACCGCCAGACCTGGGTGAACGTCGAGCGGCGTCGGATCGACGGCCTGATCTCGGCCCGCCACGAAGGGAACGCCTGGGAGATCGATCGCCTGGTCGTCGAGCCGGATGCCGAGCCGCGGCTGGTCCAGCGCTTGCTCAGCTACCTCACCGCCGTCGGCGGTGAGGTCGGGATCCAGAAGCTATACCTCCGTCTGCCGGCGATGAGCGAGCTGGTCGAGGCAGCGAGGGGAGCAGGCTTCCTCCTCTACAACGCGGAGACCCTCTACGTCCGGACGGTGCCAGTACCACCCGTTCGGAAGAGCAGCCTACCCCCTGGGGTGCGGCCAAAGGCGAGCCACGATCTGCAGTCGCTCTTCCAGCTCTATTGCGCGGCTGTGCCGCTCGCCGTCCGCCAGGCCGAGGCGATGACGCTGAGCGAGTGGCAGCAGCTGCGGCTGCGGACGCGTTCCGCCCTGCGCCGCAAAGAGCTCGTCGCCGAGCGCGAGGGCCAGCTGGTCGGCTGGTTGCAGCTCGAGTGGCGCGGGACGGCAGGCTACCTCGAACTGCTCGCCCTGCCCGACTTTCCCGACATCGTGGACACTCTGCTCGATGTCGGGCTCATGCTGCAGGGTGGCCGGGCGCCCTGGTATTGCCTCGTTGCCGAGCACGAGGCCCGGCTGGCGCATGCGCTCGGCGAACGTGGATTTCAGCCGGAGGCATCATTTTGCGCCCTCGTGAAGCAGTTGAGCATGCGAGTGAAGCAACCGCGTCTCGTCCCGGTGCCGGGTTAGGCGCACTCCCGCGCCGGGCACGCCAGCAGGTCATTACCGATGACCTGGAAGCACTGCTGGCTGCCCTGCCGAGCTCCATCGCCGACCCGCTCCGCCAGCGGGAGGACCGGAGCGAACTGCTCGAGATCGTGCTCGACCTTGGGCGGCCACCGGAGGCGCGCTTTCCCGGGCGCGATCTCGTGCTCCGTTCCCAGCCCGTCACCCGGGAGGACCTAGACCACGTCATTCGCGAGATCGGCGAATTCGGCGACGATAACCGCGCCGGCATCGAACGCACCTTGCACCGGATCTCCGCCATTCGGAACCGGCAGGGGGTGATCATCGGCCTGACCTGCCGGATCGGACGGGCCGTCTTCGGCACCATCGACATCATCCGCGATATCGTCGAATCCGGGCGGAACATCCTCCTGCTTGGTCGCCCCGGCGTGGGCAAGACCACCATGCTCCGCGAGATTGCGCGCGTGCTCGCCGATGAGTTCCACAAGCGCGTGATCGTGGTCGATACCTCGAACGAGATCGCGGGCGATGGCGATATTCCCCATCCCGGGATCGGCCGCGCGCGCCGAATGCAAGTCACCACGCCGACCCGCCAGCACGCCGTGATGATCGAGGCGGTGGAAAACCACATGCCCGAGGTGATCATCGTCGATGAGATCGGGACCGAGCTGGAAGCGGAGGCGGCGCGGACGATCGCCGAGCGCGGTGTCCAGCTGGTGGGCACTGCCCACGGCAACACCCTCGAAAACCTGATGCTCAACCCGACCCTCTCCGACCTGGTGGGCGGGATCCAGACGGTGACCCTCTCGGACGAAGAAGCGCGTCGGCGTGGCACCCAGAAATCCGTCCTCGAACGGAAGGCGCCGCCGACCTTCGACGTGCTGGTCGAGATCCATGGCTGGCAGCAGGTCTCGGTCTACCAGAACGTCGCCGAGACGGTCGATGAGATCCTGCGCACCGGCTCCTCGCGCGCCGAAGTCCGGATGGTTGACGAGCAGGGCGAACTCAAGCGCTGGCTTGCGCCCCGTGGCAGCGGCCGGACCGACGTCTCCCGCCCGAGCGACCTGCCGACACCGGCCAGCAGCCGGATTGGGCGGGGGGGCTTCGAGCGCCCGCGCCCTGATCGTTCCGACGAGCTGCGTGGGCCCACGGTCGAGCCACCCGCGCGCCCCTTCCCGGTGCTCACTCCCAAGCGGATCTACCCCTACGGGATCAGCCGGCGCCGCCTCGAGCAGGCGATCCGCGAACTTCAGGTTCCCGCCGCGATCGCCAACTCCGTGGCCGAGGCAGACGTCGTGATGACCCTCAAGAGCTACTACCGCCAACGCAATCCTGGGCTGCGGGAGCTTGAGGCACGCGGGCTACCGGTCTTTGTGCTGAAGCAGAATACCGTGCTGCAGATGGAGCAGAGCCTGGGGCACATCTTCGACCTGGGCGTTGCCGAAGCAGACCCCGTGGCCAGCGCGATACGCGAGGCGGAAGAGGCGATCGACCATGTCCTGCGCACCGATGAACCGATCGAGCTCACCCCGCAGAACGCCTTCATCCGGCGGCTTCAGCACGAGCTTGCCGAGCGCTACCAGGTAGCCTCCGAGAGCACCGGCCGGGAGCCGAACCGGCGGGTGCGGATCTTCCGCCACCAGGCAGGCGCGTGAGCGCGTGGGAAGACCTCGCCGCTGGCGTGCGGGCAGGGACGGTCCCCGCGGAGGTGGTTTCCCGCTGGTTGCTCGCCCAGCCCCAGCTCTGGTTCGTGGTAGAGGGCGAGTTCGATGAGGCGGGTCGGCCGCAGAATGTGCGCCCCCTGATCGTCCACCACCCCAGTGGGGCGACCGTCAGCCTCCTCTTCACGGATGAAGCGCGTGCCCAACGCTACCGTGCCAGTCGGGACGACCTGACCGAACCGCTCGGGGTGGTGGGGGTTCCTCCGGTGGTCAGCTTCGAGACCCTGCTGCAGCTGCCCATCGATGGCATCACCATCAACCCGGGCGACCCGAGCCGCCTGAATGCTGGCCGCCGCCAGCTCGAAGCGCTCGCGGCGGCTGCCCGCGCCAACACCCCCTCCCGCGACGCTTTGCGCTAGGGCGCTGTCCCTTTAAACACGCCCGGCAGGAAGACAGAACTCCCCGTGGGAGGAGGTGGGGGAGTGCCCTCGGTGAAGGAGAGGACCAGGGCAAAGGGCTGCTTGCCACCCAGCTCTCCCTGGGGGATATTCACCCCGCGCACGGTGATGCGATAGACCCCGGCCGGGCCTGCTGTCAGCGCTACTTGTTCGATCGGATTACAGCGGTCGTGTCCGCCGGCAAGGCAGTTCGCACGCGCATCGTTCAGCACGCTGTTTCCGCTCGGGTAGGCATCGCCATTCCCGAAGCGGGTGGTGCCGTCGGGAAGAGCGACCTCGAGGTCCAGGTCGTTGACAAGGTTACGCGCCGCATTCAGCTCGCTGGGGTAGTCCGTCCAGGCAAGGGTGGCGCGGAAGGCTCCGCTGGCGGCGGTTACCGTGAAGGTCGCGCTCTCCCCGGTGGCAAGGCCCGGGCGGACGTCGTTCAGTAGCACCCGCTGGGACGTGCGGAGCCCCAAGCTAGCGAGCACGTCGATCCGGCCGAAGCCGGCGACGTTGTTTGGCCGCGTCGCCGGGACCTCCTGGCTCGGGCCGGTACCATACTGGCCGGGCGCGATGTCCACCGCACCGTTCACCAGCACCGCTTTGAGGAGCGCAGCGCTCGGGGTGGGGAACGTCCGTTGCAGCCATTCACGGACCAGCGTGGCCGCGCCAGTCGCGATCGGCGTTGCCATGCTGGTACCGCTCAGCAGGACATACCCCTGGTCGACAGCGCTGCCCGGCGTGGCGAGGCCTTGCTCGAAGAGGAAAAAGTCTCCCCCCGGCCCGATCGTCACATCATCGATCTCGGCCCGAGCGTTCGTGAAGGTGTTCGAGGGGCTGACCAGCGCGAAGCCCAGCTGGACTTTGCCTCGTTCAATGGTAGGGGTGATCTCCCGCAGGTTGACCGGCACGCTGCGGAACGCCCAGCTGCTCTGGGTGCCGCTCACACCGGTGTCCAAGGTGAAGAGCACCGGGGTTTCATCGCTGGCGGCGGGCGCGCGGACGACGAGGCGCAGCTGGGCATCGCCCGACAGCGACCAGCGTCCCCAGAACTGGACGATCACCACCGCGCCAACTGGCCGCGTTTCGAGCGTGGTAGCGTTCATGAGGGCACGGTAGGCGAGGGTGGGGCTAGAGCTGGTGAAGTCTCCAGTCACTTGCTGGCGCCAGTAGTTCGGCCCGCTGTGGCCACCATCGGACTGGAAGGTCCAGCTCGGCACGCCGCTACCACTGGTCACCGTGAGGGTCCAGGGGCCCGGGTTGGCCGTTACCGTATCGCTGAAGACGTAGTCCCGGGTCCGCGCGGAGACGATTGCGGTGCCGGGCGCAACCAGCTGGGGCAGGATCCGCCCGTCATTGGCTGGCCCCCGGCTGGAGAAGGCGGCGATCCCGCGGGGGTTGTTCGCGTAGGGGTCGTCCTTGATCGGGTTCTTTGTGAAGAAGGTATCGTCCAGCTGCCCCCAGAGCGAATTAATGGTGGGGCGGGTGCTTTCGGCCGCTCCGATAATCAGGGGGTTTTTGGCTGCCGCCTCACCACCGATGGAGCGTAGGTCGATGACGCCATCCCCGGCCGGGCAGCCGCTCACGCCATCGTCTTGCCGCGTCTGAGTGGAATTGTCCAGGCAGTCCCGTCCGTCGTTGCCGGCCGCCCAGAGGAGCAGCAGGTCCTTCAGCTCCCAGGTCGCCCGGTCGATCTGCTGGCCTCAGCGGTGTAGCTGCCGACGTTCGCGTTGGGGCCGCTGCGGACCAAGTTGGCGCCCCAGGAGTTGTTGGAGAGGCGCGCGCCATCGCTGTAGGCCCGGCGGTAGAGGTCGCCGACGTCTGCTAGGCCCGGGGCGTAGCCCCCGCTGGCGGCGAGAATGCTCTGAAAGATCACCTTGGCCTGGGGTGCCATCCCCGCTGGGGTATTGGTGTAGCTGGAGGTGCTGACATTCGCCCCGGAGAGAACGCCGCTGCCGGCCACTGAGCCGGCTACGTGGGTGCCGTGCCCGTCGAGGTCGGTGAACTGCCCCGCACCGGGGCCACAGTCACTTGGTCCACCCGGTCCTGGTCGGCCATAGCAGTAGGCCTGGGCGATCCGGCCGGCGAAGTCCGGATGGGTGCGATCGATCCCGCCATCGACGACGGCAACCGTCTGGCCATTGCCGTACAATCCGAGCCGCTGGCGGACCCCATCGACCCCGCTGTCATCCCGGGCAACGCCGATGATCTTGGCCGCCTGGTCGTTCAGGGGACCGGCCTCCCACTGGGGCTCGATCCAGATGACGCCCGCTTCCCTCCCCAGGTCGACGATCCGTGCCGCTGGCAGCTGCACGCGCAGGTAGCTGGCACTCGTTCCCCCGCTCGTTGCCACCACCGTTCCACCCAGGGCGACCACCCGCTGCGCGAGCGCGGCGAGGTCGCTGTCGGGCAAAGCCTGGACGGTGAGGGCGACCGTGCCTCCGTGGGGAATCAGGGCGCGCGCTTCTGGCGCCAGGCGGAACTCGGTCGAGTATGGCAGCACCCGCGCCACCATGCTGAACGCCCGGACACGTGCGACCGCTTCTTCAGGAATGCGGGCGATGAAGGCGAACTCGGGGAGATAGCCGAAGAGGGTGGCACCCGTCGCCCGGACGGCGGCCTTCCACTCCTCGCGCACGGGCCCGTTGAACTGGACGAGATAGAGGTCGTCGCTGGAAGTGGCGAGAGTGCCTCGCCCCGTCGGGTCGGCGAGCCCAGTCCGCAGGAGTAGAGGGGGGCTCCCAGCGGACTGAGCTGCAACGTGGCTTCCCCAGTGCAGGGCGAGAAAGATCACGGCCAAGAGGCCCGCTGCCAGCAGCCACAGTGGGCGCATTGTCACTTCTCGAGGGTGCGAGGCGTCGAACTCGCTGCGCCTCCCTCGCTCGAGGGGACAAGGCTGACCCGACGCGACGCTGGATCGCGGCCATCGGATGGCGCCTGCCTGGGCTCCAGCCGAGGTTAATCGCGAGCAAGTATATCACCCTGCTCGTTCGGCTGCCATCGTTCGCTGTTAGCGCCGGCGGACGATGATCGCGGCGAGCGGAGCGAAGCTGCCGTTAGCCGGATAGACGGCTCCCACCGCAACCACCGCACCATTTGGCCGGGCGGCGATGGCATGGAGCCAGCGGTTCTGCCCAGGAACTTTCAGCTGGGGGAGCACCGTGCGCCAGCTCTGGCCACCGTCATCAGTCTGCAGGACGATCCGCTCCTCGGCCGAGGCCCAGCCCGTGCTGCCCGTGCTGAAGGCGAAGCCGGTGATCGCCGGGCCGAAGATGTCCGTCCGCGCGCGGCTCCAGCTCTGGCCGCCGTCGCTCGTCCGCCAGAGGTTGCTCTCGCCTGTGGTGAAGGTGGGGTCCCCACCGACGACGCCCACTTGCCGGTCGAGGAACCAGACCGCACCCAGCGGAGTGAAGCCGCCGCCCACCTGCTGCCAACCGGTGCCGTCAGTCGTGCGGAGGACCACGCCGCCAGTGTCGCTGCTGCCGGCTGCCCAGCAGGTCTGAGGGTCGAGGCAGTGGATGCCCGTGATGTCGCGGTCGAAGGGGATCGTCACACGCTGCCAGCTCGCTCCACCATCCACCGTGCGGAGGAGCGCGCCCCCATCGCCAGCGAGATAGCCGACCTGCTCGCTCGCGAACCAGAGAAACCCGAGGTTTGCCCCGCTCGCTACCGCCACGCGTGACCATGTCGCACCGCCATCGGCCGTCCGGAGCACGGTGCCGCCAGTGCCGGCGATCACCCCCACCTGAGCCGAGGCAAAGCGTACCCCGTAGAGGTCAACCCCGGTGCCGACACTCACTGGCTGCCAGCTGGCCCCGCGGTCGCGCGAGCGGAGGACGGTGCCACCGGAGCCCACTGTCCAGACGGTGCTCTCATCGCTCCAGGCGACAGCAAACAGGGCAGCCGTGCTCGGTGCACTCACGACTTCCCACTGGCCACTCACCGGCGGCTCGCCCGTGCCTTTGCTGGCCAGGGGCAGGAACACCCGCCGCGAGCCAGTCTGCGCTTCCGCGCCCGCAAGCGAAAGCAGGAGCATACCCAGAGCCAGCGCGAGCATGCCCACCCGCCAAACGTGCCCGTTCGTTAGCATCGTCCTGCTCCTGCCAGCGAGGGAGATTTCAGCGGACGCCAGCGGGAACGTGCCGGAAGTGCGGCAGCACCTCTTCGACGAACAGGCGTAAGGTGCGGACGGACTGCTCGTTCGGCATCGAGCCGAAGGCAGTCCAGATCATCATGTTCGAGACCCCGACCTGGGCATAGGACTCGATCCGCTCGATCGCCTGGCGAGGTGTCCCCACAATCATTGCCCGCTCGATGAAGGCATCAGCCTGCTCGTTCGCTTGTTCTTCCACGATAAAGTCGGAGGAGTTGGCTTTGGCTGCCTGGATGAGATAGCGGATGAGCGAGGGGCGCAGCTCGGTGTAGGCCTGCTCCTCGCTCTCGGCCAGGTAGACCAGTTTCAGCACGGTTACCCAGTCCAGGCAGTGGCGGACAACGTCCTCAGGATGGTTGCTCGCCTCCAGCGCCTCCCGGTACTGGTCGATGTACTGCTTGATCCGCTGCTCAGGGAAGCGGCCCAGCAGCACCGGCCAACCCCGGTGGGCGGTATCAACGAGCGATTCTTCGCTTGTCACCGCGCGTGCGAGCTTGGGGTGGGGCTGGGTATAGGGAGCGGGAATCACCCGCTCGACCTTGACGTTGAAGTAGCGACCGTGGTGTTCGTAGTTCCCCCGCCAGCAGCCCAGCACGACCTCGATCGCCTCGTTGACGATCGCGCGCCGCTCCTCCAGCGGCAGCCCGAATGCTTCGTACTCGAGAGGGCCATTGCCAGTGCCGAAGCCAGCGATGAAGCGCCCCTCCATGAAGTTATCCAGCAGGTTACACTGGGTGGCGAAGCGCAGCGGGTGGTGGAACGGAAGGACAGCCACCGAGAAGCCGAGCGTCAGGTGCCGCAGCCGGGGGGCCAGGTAGGCGCCGAACAGCAGGGGGTCGGCGAAGGCGTTATAGCCCGTGGTGTGGTGCTCGGTGAGGAAGACTGCATCGAAGCCGTTCTGGTCGGCGTACTCGATGTGCTGGGTCACGGCGCGGATGACGCGCAGGTCATCTTCTGGGCCGCTCGTCTGCGGGTTGACGTAGAGGCTGAAGCGCATCGATTCCTCCTTCGAGCGGGCGGGCGAGGGTCTACCCTCAGGCGTGTCTCCATTGTACGGGGTAGGGCCGTACGGAGGAGGGCCCATGCCTGCCTGGTCAGAGCGGCGCAGTTGACAGTCGCGCGCTCCCTTCGTACAGTCAATCCCAGTACCATCTGTAGGCGAGCCCATCTCGGAGACAAGCAGCGTGCTTTCCACTGAAGCTCGGTCCGTTGCAATCAGCGCGCCAGTGGTCCTCCTCTGGGCCGAGGGCACCGCTGAGGGGGTGGCAGTCGTTATTCAGCCGCGTCAGCTCCCTGCTGGCCATCGGCGGGTCCGCTTGGTCCTACCCGCGGGAGCAACCGCCCACGACCCCTGGGTTGGCCAGCCTAGTCAGCCCGGAGGGACCGTTGGCGCAAGCGTCGTCGAGTGGGAAGGGAGTGCAGAAGGGCCGTTTGGGGTGCAGCTGGCCTTGCCGCCTGGCCCGGCCACAGTCCGGGCAACGGTGGAGGGCCCGCTGTCCCTGACGACAGGGGAGCTCCCCGTCGGTGGGATTGCGGGCGAACCGAGCGAGCGGGTCACGCTCCTGCCGAACGGCCTGCTGGTGCTCACCAAAGAGCGACCGGATTCTAACACGGTTGCGCTCGTCGTGGCGGTGCGGGCAGGCTCCCGCGACGAAGACGACACCACCAGCGGGGGATCGCACTGGCTTGAACACGCCCACTTTCTGGGAACAGCCCGGCGACCGAGTAACCAGGCGATCTTCGGCGCGGTCGAAGCGGTTGGGGGGGAGATCAATGCCACCACCAGCTGGGAGCTGACCGACTACTTTGTGACCGTACCAGCGAGCGACTTTGCCCTCGCGCTTGACGTGCTGGCCGATATGCTGCTGGACAGTGCCTTCCCCGCGGAGGCATTCGACCGCGAGCGGAAGGTCGTCTTTGAAGAGCTGAAGCGGCGCCAGAACACACCGGCTGCTCTCGCTGGGGACCTGTTCTACAGCACGGTCTTCCGGGTGCACCCCGCACGCCGGCTGATCGGGGGCACGATCGAAAGCGTCCAGCAGATCCCGCTCGCAACGATCCTGGCCTACCGTGAGCAGCGCTACGTGGCCGGTAACATGACCGTGGCAGTGACGGGACGGATCACCCATGAGGCTGCGGTGGCGGCAGTCGAGGCGGCGTTTGCTCGCCTGCCTCAAGGGCCCTGGATCGAGCGTCCCGGAGTGCACGAGCCTGCCCCCGAGGAACCCCGTGAGGTCCACGTTCGCCTCGGGGACCAGCAGGCCCATCTGCTCCTCGGAGGGCTTGCCCCTGCTGCGCGTAGCCCGGACCGCGAGCCGTTTATCGTCCTCGATGCTATTCTCGACCACCCCGGGCGGCGGCTGGCAAGCGAAGTCCGCGACCGGCGCGGCCTGGCAAGCTCGGTGGGCGTCTCCTACTTCGGCCTGACGGATGTCGGCGCCTGGGCGGTCTCTGCGCTGACCACGCCGGCGAAGGTCGAGGAGGTCCGTGCCGCCATCCTGGCAGAGCTGCACCGTCTCCGCGAGGAGGGCGTAAGCGAGCAGGAAGTGCGGGATGCCATTCGCAGCATTCGGGGAAGCCGGCAATTGGCGGAGGAGCGCAACCTGGGCCAGGCCCGGCGCTTAGCCCGCGAGGCTGCCCTCGGCCTCCTGGAGCCGTGGGACCGCTGGCTCGAGCGGCTGGCCCGCGTGACCCCCGCCGACGTCCAGCGCGTCGCCCGCCAGTACCTCGACCTCGACCACCTGACGACCGTGGTGGTGACATTTTGACCGCCGACCCCGGCGCACTCGCTGCTCCGGTCACGCCTGCCCCCATCGTGCAGCGCACACTTGCGAACGGGGCCGTCCTCCTCGTCCGCGAACGCCCCACCGCGGGGGTCGTGGCCCTCACGGTCGCCGTGCGCTCCGGCGCCCGCGACGAGCTGCCCGAGCAGGCCGGCTGGCGGAACCTGCTCACCCGCGCGCACCTGCTGGGGACCGCCCGCTGGCCGACCGAAGACCTCCTGCGGCGGGTGATCGGAGTAACGGGTGGCACCATCGGCGCAGCCACGACCTATGAGCTTTCTACCTTCTCCATCACCGTGCCAGCGGCCGAATTCCCCCTCGCATGCGAGGTCTTGAGCGAGCTGCTGAACGCTCCCCGTTTTGACGAGGACCAGTTGCGACGCGACCGTGGCCTGGTGCTGCTGGAGATCCAGCGGCGCCAGAGTGAGCCCGCCGCCCTCGCCTTCGATACCCTGGTGGAGGCACTCTGGCGGGATCACCCAGCGGGGCATTCGCCGCTCGGCCGCCGGGAGACGGTCGAGCGCTGCGAGCCGGCCACTCTGCGCGCCCTGCGCGAGCAGGTGATGGTGGGACGCAACCTCACTGTCGCGCTCGTTGGCCAGGTGGAGCCGGAGCAGGCACTTGAGGCCCTGACCCAGGCAGTCGCGCCGCTCCCCGCCGGAGAGCCGGCGCTGCGTCCCTTCCAGCCCGTGCCACCGCGTCGCCAGGACGAGCAGGTAGAGTGCCAGGCCGGCCAGCGCCAGGCGATCGTCCTGAGCGGGCTGCCCGTGCCCGGTCGCCTCGACCCAGACCGCTACCCCCTGGCCGTGATCGATGCTGTGCTCGGCTCGCCCGCCGGGCGACTGTTCGCTGAGATCCGAACCCGGCGAGCGCTCGCCTACGCCGCGGGTACGGGCCTAAACCTGCTGACCGATGCCGGCATGTTCTACGCCCAGGCTGGCACCGACCCCGCAACGCTCGAGCCAGTGCTCGCCGTCATCGCCCAGGAGCTGCAGCGTATCAGTGAGACCCCCCTCACCGCGGAGGAACTGGCGGCCGCCGTTGGCCAGCTCGCCGGCCAGCGCATCATGGCGGAAGAGACCAGCAGCGCCCAGGCCAACCAGCTAGCTACCTTGACGGCATTAGGCTGCTACGAGACGACCGAAGCGTTCGCGCAGCGACTCCGCCAGGTGAGCAGCGAGGAGGTCCTCCGCGTCGCCCGCCGCTATCTCACCGGGGGACGGGTCGTCGTGGTGGTGCGGCCAGCAGTATGATCGGGTGGTCAGATGCTCCCGGGAGGCGCCCTGATGGGTGACCCGCTCGTCGAACTTATGACCCTGAGCCTCGGCCTCCTGCTGCTCCTCGCCCTGAACCTTGCCTTGCTCGGCCTCATCGTGCTGCTGCCCGTGGCGCTCGCCCGGTGGGCCTACCAGCACCTGCGACGCCGCTACCTCCCACCGCTGGTGCCAGGGCGTGTCTCCGCTGGCCTCCGCGACTTCGCTGGGCAGACCAATCGCCGGGCGGTCCAGTGGCACCTCCGTCGGGTGCTGCCCCCCTGGCCGGTGAGCAGCGCCCTCCTGGAAGCTGCGGGAGAGCTGGCTGACCTTCGCGCGGGGGTGGCGGCTGCAGTCGCAGCGGGGGTGCCTCCTGGCCTGCTGCGCCCGCTGAACGAAGAGATCGCCCAGGCGAGCGAAGCGCTCTGGCGGCTCGCTGACCGGGTGAGCGCTGCCGCGGCTCAACGGGTGCCCTATCCGCTCGTGGCACCCCAGCTGGAACCCGAGCGGGAACGGCTGGGTACGCTCGTGCTGGCTGCTCGCCAAGCGCGCGAGGGGCTAGCCTGCCTCGTGCTCTCCCACACGAGCGCCCGCGACCTGGAGCAGGCCGAGCGTCGTCTGCGGGCCCTGGGGGAGGCAACCCGTACCATCGCCACCCTTCCCGGCGCCTGAGCTCCCCGCCGCTTCGCCCCCTCGAACGCCCTGGCCTTTCCGCGAGCGCCCACCAGCTGCTGGCGGGGAACGGGCGCGAGTGCTATCATCCAGCTCGGCGCTCCGAGCGCTGGCGAGGGACTGATGACGCCCTATCTGCAAGCTGGTCAGATCGTGGCGGCGATTGCGCTGATCGTGGTGATCATGCTCCAGACGAAGAGCATGACGTTCTCCGGCACGTTCAGCAACGACTCCTCGATCTACCGCACCCGGCGAGGGCTTGATCGCACGCTCTTCCAGCTGACGATCGTGCTGGCGATCGTCTTTCTCGTCTTCTCGATGCTGAGCGTGCGCTTCATCGAACTCTAGCGCCCCGTGGCACCCCGCCGGCCAGCCGACACCGGTGCCGCTCGCTCATGGGAATGAGCCCCGTCCTACGTGCGCTCCGCCTGCCGATCCTGATTGCGCTCATTGGCTGCCTGGCGCTCAGCAGCCTGATCGGCGTGCTGGCGCTGACGCTCACGACCGAGGTGGCACCGGATCGGGGCGGGGTCTTCGTTGAGGGAGTAGTGGGAAGCCCTCTGACCCTGAACCCGATCCTGGCGGGCTTCAACGATGTCGACCGTGATCTCGCCTCCCTGATTTTCAGCGGCCTCGTGCGGCTCAACGAGCGCGGCGAGCCGGTGCCCGAGCTGGCGGTGCGCTGGGAGGA
>JAILZB010000101.1 GCA_023512725.1 Chloroflexota bacterium
CGGACACCTACCCCTACATGGAGATCGAGGAGGAGCAGGTCAGCATCGCCCACGAGGCGACGGTCAGCAAGCTCGGCGAGGAGCAGCTCTTCTACCTGATGAGCCGCGGCCTCAAGGAGTCCGAGGCCGCGCTGATGATCGTGAACGGCTTCATGGAGCCCTTCACGAAGGAGCTGCCGCTCGAGTACGCGGTCGAGCTGAACCGGCTGATCCAGCTCGAGATGGAAGGCTCGGTGGGCTAAGTTCCCCGACTGGCCGCCTTCCCACGGGGGGCGTGGCGCTGCCTGGCTGGCCAGCCGGGCAGAAGCAGCAGTGGCCACGCGCCCTCCTCCCACCTGGGTGGGGGCGCCGCTCCCCGGACGGCCAGCGTGTGAGGTGAGGAATGAGTAGCGCCAGTGGTCCGGTCCCTCCGGTAACTGCGCGTCGCGTTGGCTTCAGCCAGGAGCACCTGGACGACCTGCCCCAGCGCCGCGATGAGCCAGCCTGGTTGCGCGAGCAGCGGCAAGCGGCCTGGGACGTCTATCAGCAGACCCCCTGGCCGACCGGGAAAGAAGAAGCCTGGCGGCGCTTCGACCTGCGCGCCGTCCAGCTCCAGCTCGAGGCGGTAACCCCTGCGCGGGAGCCGGGCTACCAGGCCCGTCGGCTCAGCGACCTTCCCAGCGCACTCCAGGCCGCCCTCGGGAAAGAGGACGAGGCCGTCCTGGTCCTCCACCACGGGGGTGCGGTCTATCGGGCGGCGGACCTCCCAGCGGGCGTAGTCTTTACCTCCCTGGAAGAGGCGGTGCGCACCGTTCCTGAGCTGGTGCGCGAGCACCTGGGTGGGCTCATCCGACCCGAGCACGGGATCTTCCCCGCCCTGAACGCCGCCTGCTGGACCAGCGGTGCCCTCCTGGTCGTTCCCGCTGGCGTCAGCCTCGAGCGGCCGGTGCGGGTGCTCCACTGGGCAGACGGCAGTCGGGTTGGCGTGCTCCATCGGACGCTGGTCGTGCTCGAGCGTGGCGCCCGCGCGACAGTGATCGACGACTCCCTGAGCACGCCCCAGGCGAGCGGGCTGGACCTCAGCGCGGTCGAGCTGATTGTGGGGGAGGGAGCCCAGCTCCAGTACCTCGCCCTCCAGGACTGGGGACGCGGCCTGGTCAGCCTCAACCACCTGCGGGGAGCAGCGGGACGCGATGCAAGGATCGCCTGGCTGGTGGTGACCCTCGGCAGCCGCCTGGCACGGAGCGAACTGACTGCCCTCCTCGACCAGCCCGGTGGGACCCACCAGCTGCGCGGGTTGTTCTTCGGCGACGACAGCCAGCACTTCGACCTCCACACCCTGCAAGTGCACCAGGCGCCGCATACGACCAGCGACCTGCTCTTCAAGGGCGTGCTGAAGGACAGCGCACGCTCGGCCTACGCCGGCCTCATTCGGGTGGAGCGAGGCGCCCAGCGGACCGATGCCTATCTGGCCAACCGTAACTTGCTCCTCTCCAAGACGGCGCGGGCGGACTCGATCCCCACCCTCGAGATCGAGGCGAACGACGTGCGCTGCACCCACGGCGCCACCGTTGGGCCGATCGAAGAGGATCAGGTGTTCTACCTGATGGCGCGCGGCATCCCCCGTCGCGAGGCGGAGCGAATGATCGTCGAAGGGTTCTTCGAGCCACTCCTCGCTCAGGTGCCGTTGGCACACCTCCGGCGTCGCCTCGAGCGCGCGATCGCTCGCAAGATGGAGGAGGGCGAATGAGCACCTTTCGACCGGTCGCTCGGCTGAGTGAGCTGGAAGAAGGGATCCCGCTCCGCGTCGAGGTGGACGGGCGGGCCCTGGCGGTGGTCCGCTCGGGGGGCGAGGTGTTCGCTTGCCAGGACACCTGCACCCACGAAGAGGCCTCGCTCGCTGAGGGGGAGGCGTTCGATGGCATCATCGAGTGTCCGCTCCACGGCGCCCGCTTCGACCTCCGAACCGGCGCGGTCCGCTCGCTGCCCGCGGTCTTCCCGATCCAGGTCTACGAAGTCAAGGTCGAAGGCGATGACGTGCTGGTGAAGCTGCCCGAAGCGCAGCCCGCTGCGGGGAGTGCATGATGCTTGACCCAACGCGGATCCGGGCCGATTTTCCCATCCTGACGCGAACGGTCTACGGGAAACCGCTGGTCTATCTGGACAATGCAGCGACCGCCCAGAAGCCCCGGGTTGTCCTCGAGGCATTGAGCGAGTTCTACACCCGCCATAACGCGAATGTCCATCGTGGCGTCCACGCGTTAGGCGATGAAGCAACGGAGCTGTTCGAAGAGGCCCGGCGCACGGTCGCTGGCTTCCTCAATGCCCGCGACCCGCGCGAGGTAGTGTTCGTGCGGAACACGACCGAGGCGATCAATCTCGTTGCCTTCGCCTGGGGGATGAAGGCGGTGGGGGCGGGCGATGAGATCTGGACCAGTGCCATTGAACACCACAGCAATTACGTCCCCTGGCTGCGGCTGGCGGCCGCGCGCGGGGCGCGGGTGCGCCAGTTCCCGATGGATGCTGAGCAGGCGCTTCCGCTCACCGCGCTCGATCAGCTGACGCCCCGCGCACGCCTGGTGGCGCTGGTGCACGTCTCGAACGCCTTCGGGACCGTCCACCCCGTGGCAGAGGTCGCGGCAGCTGCCCACGCGGTCGGTGCGACAGTGCTCATCGATGGGGCCCAATCGGCGCCGCACCTACCGGTGGATGTCCAGGCCCTGGGCTGCGACTTCTTCGCCTTCTCCGGGCACAAGCTGGGTGGGCCAATGGGGATCGGGGTGCTCTGGGGACGGTTGGAGTTGCTCGAAGCGATGGACCCCTTCCTGAGCGGGGGCAGCATGATCGACACCGTCACCTATGAGGAGGCGACCTGGGCCCCGCCACCCTACCGGTTCGAGGCCGGCACGCCGAACGTTGCCGATGCGGTCGGGCTCGCAGCGGCCATTCGCTATCTGGAAGCCATCGGGCGGGAGGCGATCCGCACCCACGAGCGCGACCTCGTCGTCTACGGGCTGGAGCGGCTGGCGGCTGAGCCCGGCATCCACGTCTTCGGTCCGCGCGATCCGGACCGGCACGGTGGTATCCTTTCCTTTACCATGGACGGGGTTCACCCCCACGACCTGGCGACCATCCTCGACCAGGAGGGGATCGCCATCCGCGCCGGCCACCACTGCTGCCAGCCAGCGATGCGCGCCCTTGGCCTTAGCGGCACGGCGCGGGCGAGCGTGTTCCTATACAACACCCGCGAGGAGATCGACCAGCTCGTGGCGGCGTTGGCCCGGGCGCGCGAGGTCTTCGCTCTTGCTTGAGGAACTCTACCGCGAGATCATCCTCGACCATTACCGCAGTCCTCGCAACCGGGGCGAACTGAGCGATGCGGATGCGCGGGCCCGGGGCCGGAACCCAGTTTGCGGCGATGACGTCACGCTGTACCTGAAAGTCTGCGAGGGGACGATCACCGCGGCGCGCTCGACCGGCAACGGCTGCGCGATCAGCCAGGCGTCGTCCTCAATCCTCTCCCAGGCCGTGGTCGGGCGTTCGCTGGAGGAAGCGCTCGGTCTGGTCGCGGCGGTCGAGGGGATGATGCGCGGCGGTCCGGTTCCGGAGGGGCCCCAGCTGGACGACCTGGCAGCGCTGGAAGGCGTCCGCAAGTTCCCGGCGCGGATAAAATGCGCGTTGCTCGCCTGGGAAACGCTCAAAGAGGCAGTGTTGGAGTACCAGCAGCGTCAGGAAGGCAACCCCGGCGTCTCGCCGGCCAGCGCATAGCCCCGCCCGGCTGGCTCGGCTATACTTGAACTCCAGAAGTGCCCGCGGCGGTCGGCGCTGGTTGCCGCGGCGAGGCAGTACCGATGCCCAAGCGAACGTATCAACCGAAGCGGATCCCGCGCAAGCGTAAGCATGGCTTTCGTGCGCGGATGGCGACCCGAGGCGGCCGGCTGGTGCTGAAGCGGCGGCGGCTGCGTGGCCGCTGGCGGCTCACTGTCTGACCCCAGTGCCCACCCGGGGTGATGGACCGTCAGCACCGGCTGCGGCGCCAGCGCGATATCGACCGCGTCTACCGCGAGGGGCGCGTCTTCACCCATCCGTTGTTGACGCTGCGGGTGCGCCCGAACGAGTGCGGGTACCCGCGGCTCGCCGTGGTGGCAGGCAAGCGGCTGGGCAAGGCGGTAGTGCGCAACCGAGTGCGCCGACGCCTGCGGGAGGCCCTGCGGCAGCTCCCCCTCCAGCCGGGGCACGACCTGCTGGTCGTGGCGCGTCCGCCCGCGGCGAAGGCGCCGTTCGCCGAGCTGGTGACGGCGCTGCGGGTCCTCTTGGCGCGCGCTCGTCTGCTGGGGGGGAGCCCGCTCGACCGACCGATGGCCGCCTTTCCCCCCTGAGCTGGCTGGCGATCGGGTTGATCCGGCTGTACCAGCGTACCCTGTCGCGGGTGCTGCCGCCTTCCTGTCGCTTCCTCCCCTCCTGCTCGCAGTACGCGGTCGAAGCGATTGCGAAGTACGGGGTGCTGCGGGGTGGGTGGCTCACCGCCGGGCGGATCGTGCGCTGCAATCCTTGGTCGGCAGGAGGCTATGACCCGGTTCCTTGACCGTGTTTCACGTGAAACAGGGCGCTGGCTGGTCGGGCTCACCCTGACGGCGCTAGCAAGCAGCGCCTGCTTCGGCGCCGCCCCAACCGGGTGGACCGCTGCCCAGCCGGTGGGAGGGGTGGTCTTCGCCGCTCTGGCTAGTGGACAGATCGTGGCGGCAGAGGCGGCAAGCGGCACCCAGCGGTGGAGCTATCCCGCGGAGGGCAACCTCGGGCTGCTCTACTTTGCACCCGGCGTAAGCGACCAGGTGGTCATTGTGCCGAACACGGCAACGGCGGCCGGCCGGGTGGTGGCCCTGCGGGGAAGCGATGGCCAGCGCCTCTGGGAGCAGGAGCTCCGCTCGGCCCAAGGGGCACCCGTGCTTCCCCGTAGCGCTCCCCTGATCGCTGGCGGCACTGTCTACCTCGGCGCCTCCGACGGTACCCTCTTCGCGCTCGACCTGGCGACCGGACAGCCGCGGGCTGGCTTTGCCTTCAAGGCCAACGATGCCATCTGGGGGCGACCGGTGCTCCAGGGGAATACCCTCTACGTGACCTCACTCGACCACCGGCTCTACGCCCTCGACCCGGCGACCGGCGCCGTGCAGCGGAGCTTCACCGCGAACGGAGCAGTGCCCGGCTCGGTCGCGGTGGGCCGGCTGCTCTACTTGAGCTCCCTCGGCGAGACAGTCTACGCCCTCGACCCGGCGACCCTGAACGTCCAGTGGAGTACCCAGACGAGCTGGTGGGTATGGAGTGAGCCGCTCGTGGATGGCGAGACCCTCTACGTCGGCAGCTTCGGGCGCCTGCTGTACGCGCTCGAGGCGGCAAGCGGCCAGGTGCGCTGGACGCTGCCGCTCGGGGGGCGGGTGCGCGCTCGCCCCGTGCTGGCGGGCGACCTGATCGTGGTCGGGGCAGACGATGGTAAGATCTACGCCGTGAGCCGGAGCGGCGAGCAACAGTGGTCCTTCAACGCTGGTGGCGCAGTCCTCGGCGACCTCGCGGTCGAGGGGGACACCCTCTACGCCAGTGACAACGCCTCTCACCGCCTCCTGGCGCTCGACCTCCGGTCGCGCACCCTGCGGTGGGAGATCCCGGCAAATCGGTAAGGAGACGGCACGTGGCACTCGGCGACCTGTGGATCTACCTCTTGCTGGAGCCGATGCTCAACGGGCTGCTCCTGCTCTACGGCCTGCTCTGGAGCAACTTCGGCCTGGCGATCATCGCCTTTACGGTGATCGTGCGGACCCTGATGCTGCCGCTCACCCTCAAGCAACTGCATTCGGCCAAAGCGATGAGCACGCTCCAGCCGAAGATCCAGGAGCTGCAGCGCAAGTACGGCAAGAACCGCGAAGAGCTCTCGCGGGCGACCATGGAGCTGTACCGCGAGCATGGCGTCAACCCGATTGGCTGCGCGGTGCCCACCCTCATCCAGCTCCCTATCTGGATCGGGCTGTACCAATCGATCCAGCTCGCGATGGCCGAGCGGCCGGACGCGCTCTACGAACTCGGCAAGTACGTCTACTCCGGCCTGAGCGGGATCGCCACCCTGATCCCGGTGTACTACCAGTTCCTCTGGCTCAACCTGGCGCACCCTGACCCGATCTATCTCCTGGCAGTCCTGGTTGCGGGGTCGACCTGGGTCCAGCAGAAGATGATGACGCAGCCGAGCAGCGACCCGCAGCAGCAGCAGATGAACCAGATGATGAGCGTCATGATGCCGCTGATGATGGGCTTCTTCACCATCAACTTCCCCAGCGGTCTGGCGCTCTACTGGCTGATCTCCAACCTGTACAGCATCGTGCTGCAGTATTTCATCACGGGCTGGGGCTCGCTGCGCCTGCCCTTCGTGGAGCTTGCACCCGCGCCAGCGGTGGCGGGCGGGCGGTCGGCTGCGGCGCCCGCTCCGGCGCCCGCTGCGGTCGACGGGCCGCTCGCTGGCGCGCGGGCGCGGGAGACTGGCCGCCCGGCCCGCAAACCCGCCAGCCGCACCCGGTCGGCCAGACGCGCAGCACCCCGCCGCTAAGAGGCGGCCGGAGCGGTGAGCCCCGGGCAACCCCCGGCTGCCGCGGTTGGACCACCGCCTGAGGGTAAGAGGGGATGGAAACGCAGGAGTTTACCGGGAAGACCGTCCGCGAGGCGCTGGACCGGGCCGCTGCCCATTTCGGCGTGCCCCGCGAAGACCTCGACTATGAGGTGATCACCGAAGGTCGGTCGGGCATCCTGGGGCTTGGCGCCGAAGAGGCCCGCATCCGCGTGGTGGTGCCCAGCGAAGACGAGTACGAGGAGGTGACCGACGAGGAGGTGATGGCGGCCCTCAAGCAGATCGTCAGCCGCTTGCTCGAACTGATGGGGCTCGAGGCGGAGATCACGATCACCCCGACTCCGCCCAACGCCATCGACTCCTCGGAGTTCACCGTCGACATTACCGGCGAGGACCTTGGTATCCTGATCGGCCGGCGCGGCGAAACCCTCAGCGCCTTGCAGTTTCTGGTCAACCTGATGCTCGCGAAGAAGCTCGGCGTCCCGGTCCGGGTGACCTGCGATGTCGAACACTACCGCCAGCGCCGCACCCGCTCCCTCCAGACACTCGCCCTCCGCGCTGCCGAGCGGGTAGCCGAGACGCGCCAGGCCATCACCCTGGAGGCGATGCCACCGAACGAACGCCGGATCGTCCACCTCGCCTTGCGGGAGCATCCGGCCGTCACCAGCCAGAGCATCGGCGAAGGCGACAGTCGCAAGGTGATGGTGATCCCGCGCCAATAGCCACGCGGGCCAAGCGGCAGGCGAGAGCGGGGGGTCCTCGCCGGAGACACGGCGGCTAGGCCGGTGGCTGGCCTCCTGCTGGCGCCGTCAGGTAGCGGAGAAACCAGTCCCGGGCCAGCGTGGCCACCTGCTCTAGCGCGCCTGGCTCTTCGAAGAGATGGCTCGCCCCCGGAATGACCACCAGCTGATGCGGGCCGCCGAAGCGGTGCAACACCTGCTGGTGGAGGGTGAGGACGGGAAGGTCGCTCCCCCCAACAATGAGGAGTACGGGCACACGCACCCGTGGGAGCACCTCGGCCGCAAGGTCCGGGCGGCCACCACGCGAGACCACGGCCCGCACCGGTGGGCGCTCCGCGGCGGCGCGCAGCGCTGCCGCCGCGCCCGTACTCGCCCCAAACAGCCCGATCGGGAGGTCCGCCAGGCCGGGCTGGGTGGCAACCCAGTCCACGAGTTCGGCGACCCGCTGACCAAGCAGCGCGATATCAAAGCGGAACTGGCCGGTGCGAACGTCCAGCGCTTCTTCCCGCGGAGTGAGCAAGTCGGCTAAGAGGGTGGCAAAGCCCGCCTCGTGCAGCACAGCGGCCACGAAGCGGTTCCGGGGACTAAACCGACTGCTGCCACTGCCATGGGCAAAGATGACACTCCCCCGTGGCGACGGCGGGCGGCTCAGGGTGGCAGCAAGCCGGACCGATGGCAGGGGGATCGTCACCGAGGGGGTTGCCTCCAACGCCTCCAACATGGTCGTTCCTGCTTACATTGGTGATGGTCGGATCTGCTCCTGGTCAGTCGTGGGCGGGCGGAACTGCTCAGCCCGCGCGAGGAGGTCTCGCACTTCGGCGTCGGTGAGCTGGCGGAAATCGCGGTACCACATGCCGACGGCGTACAGCACCGGTGGCGTTTCCAGGCACACCACCTCGTCGGCCAGGTTGCGGAAAGCGGCGCAGACCTCAGGTGCCGCCACCGGCACCGCCATCACCACCGCCGCGGGCTGCTGCTGGCGTGCCGCCAGGACGGCCGCCCGCATGGTGCTCCCCGTCGCGAGCCCATCGTCGACCAGGATGACGGTTCGGCCCGCAAGGTTCAGCGGAGGACGGCCGGCCCGGTAGAGCGCTTCCCGGCGCTCGAGTTCACGGAGTTCCGCCGTAGCCACCCGTTCGATCACCGCCGGCGGGATGTGCAGCATGGAGATGACGTCCTCATTCAGCACCCGCATCCCGCCACTCGCGACTGCTCCCATGGCGAGTTCCTCGTGGCCAGGAACCCCGAGCTTGCGGACGAGGAAGACATCGAGCGGGAGCCGGAGGGCACGGGCCACTTCGTAGCCAACCGCAACCCCGCCGCGGGGGAGCGCCAGCACCAGCACATCCGGCCGACCGGCATAGTGCTTCAGCCGAGCTGCCAGCCGCCGCCCGGCGTCGAAGCGATCGGCGAAGCGTAGCCAGTCCATCCTGCTTCTGGTTGACCCTACCATGTTTCTCGTCGATTCGCGAGAGGGGGCGACACCGGCGCCCCAAACCCGTTACCCTGTGCCCGATTGCTACTCTTGGAGGGTAAAGATGAGTGAACTCCTCGTCGAGCGTCGGCCAGCGGAAGCAGGCGGCGAGGTGATGACCCTGACGCTCAATCGGCCCGAACGGGTCAACGCCCTGACCGAGGCGATGTTCCAGCAGCTCAACGCGGCCCTCGATGAAGCTGAGCGGGACGACGCCGTCCGCGTCATCGTGCTGCGCGGAGCGGGCCCCAAAGGGTTCTGCTCCGGGCTCGACCGAGCCGAGATCGCGCGCCTGGCGGAGGCGGGCCGCCGCCTGGACCTGTTCACCGGCCTGAATGGCATCTACCGCGTGGCCTGGCGCGTCGATCGCTTTCCCAAGCCAGTCCTCTCCCTGGTGCACGGCCACTGCATCGCAGCAGGCTGCCAGCTTGCCACCGCGGCCGACCTGATCATTGCGGCCGAAAACGCCCAGATCGTCGAGCCCGAGATGCGGATGGGGGGCTTCAACGACGAGAGCTGGGCTCGTCGCCTTGGGCGCACCCTCGGCCCGGTGCGCGCCAAGCGCTACCTCCTGCTTGCAAGCCCCCTCTCCGGCCGCGAAGCCTACGAACTCGGCCTCGTGAGCCTGGTCGTGCCAGATGAAGACCTGCTCACCACTGGTGAGCGGCTCGCCAACCAGATTGCCAGCTACCTGCCCCACGTCGTCTCTCAGACCCTCCGCATGATCGATGAGGGCGCTGGGATGGTGGGCTAGCGAGCGCGTTCCCGCGGCCGGGATGCCTGGGGGGCAGGGTGAGGAGGGGAGCGCTCCTGCGCGAGGGGGAGACGAGCAGATGGGGGCAACGGTGGCCGCGCAACCTACGGCGCTCCCCCGCTCACCGGGGAGACGAGCGCGGCCCGTGCCCGGGACGGGGCGCGAGCACCCGCAGTGGGCTCGCAGGAGCGAGAAATCTTGCCTTCCGGCTAAAGACTACGCAGAATCGCGGCACAAGCTGCCGTCAGCAGAGGCGAAGGAGGATCGGTGAGCAGCTGGTTCGGACGTCTTCCCTTCCTCGTCGTGATCGTTGCGGCGGCGTGCGCTCCGGCCGCACCAGTCACCCCGGCTGTGTCGGGAGGGGTCGGCGCACCGCGCGAAGAGCGTGCCGAGAGCCAGGCGCTCCGCGTGATTGCAGGTGCCCTCATCGGCAACCCTACCCCCCAGGCCTCGAACTCAAACGCCTATCAGTACTTCCCCCTCTACGATAGCCTGACCGTCTTCGGGGAGAACGCAACCGTCCTCCCCTGGATCGCCACGAAGTGGGAGGCCTCGGCCGATGGCCTGACCTGGACGTTCACCATCCGCGACGACGTGACCTTCTCGAACGGCGACAAGCTGACCGCCGAAGACGTAGTGTTCACCATCCAGCAGGTGCTGGAGAAGCGCTGGCCCCAGCTGACCTACATCGCCACCGTGGCCGGTGCGCGGGTGATCAACCCCACGACCTTGGCGATCACAACCCGTCAGGTCGATGTCACCCTGCCTTCAGGGACGACATACCTGTGGATCGTGCCGAAGGCGTACTTCGAGCGGGTTGGCTTCGAAGGGTTCGTCCAGCAACCGATCGGCTCTGGCCCCTATGAGCTGGTCGAGTTCCGCTCGGCCGACCGCATCCTCTACCGCAAGCGGAGCACCCCCCACACCTTCCGCAAGGCAAACCCGACCGAGATCCTGATCCGGGCGGTCGTCGATGCGAGCCAGCAGGTCAATGGCCTACGCACCGGTGAGGCCCACATCGTCGCCGGCCCAACCTACCAGGCCGACCAGGCCGAGCAGCTCAAGCGCGAAGGCTTCGTCATCTACAACAAGCCGACCGGTATCGGGGGGGTCCGTTTCACCCAGAGCGTCTACGAGGCGAAGAACTCACCGCTCAAGGATAAGCGTGTCCGCCAGGCCCTCAACTACGCCGTCGACCGCGAGACCCTCACCCGCGTGCTCTACGGGAGCTACGGCCGACCGGACAGCCAGTGGGCCCTGCCGGGCAGCCAGTACTACGATCCCTCAGTGCCGATCTGGCCGTATGACCCGGTGAAGGCGAAGCAGTTGCTCGCCGAGGCCGGGTATCCCAACGGCTTCAAGGCCGACATGGACTACTCGACCTCGATGACCAGCCCCACCCTCGTCCAGGCGATCCAGGCCTACTTCCGCGAGGTCGGCGTGGAGGTCTCCGCCAATGCCTATGAGCAGGGGATCTACGTCGATAAGGTCTACGGGCGAAACAACCAGTCGATCAGCGAGCTGAGCCCGGGGGGGAACGGCGATACGAACGGCTTCAATTCCGGCTCGCGGGTGTTTATCGGCTGTGGCCGCCCCTCACCCCAGCAGTACTTCTACTGCAACCTCGAGTGGGACCGGCTGATGGACCTCGCCTACGCCGAGCGCGACGATGCCAAGCGCCGCCAGATCTTCCTCCAGGCGAACAAGGTCTTCCGCGATGATGTGCCGGTGGTCTTTCTCTACACGGCAGATTCCCTGCTCACCGCGAGCCCGAAGGTGCGTGGCTGGCAGGTGCCGATGCCCCTCTCCTTCCGCTTCGATGAAGTCTACCTGCTCAAGTAGCCTTGCCTACCGGACGGCCACTACCGGGCAGCCAGGCGCGTGCGCGGCGTGATGGATGCGCTCAGCACCCTCGCGGCTTTCGCCGCCGAACTCCGCTTCGATCAGCTACCGGAGCCGGTGGTTGCCCAGGCCCGGCGGGTGCTGATCGATACGCTGGGGGCGGCGATAGCCGGCAGCGCGGAGCCAGAGGTTCAGGCGCTCAGCCGCGCCCTCGCCCGGGGCGGCGCGGCGAGGATCGTAGGAACGCCGCGCCGCGCCGCTGCTGGCCGCGTTCTGCAATGCCCTCAGCGCCTGCTGGCAGGAACTCGATGAAGGCCACCGCCTCGCCCGCGGCCATCCGGCCATCCACGTGGTGCCGGTCGTGCTGGCCCTGGGGGAGGCGCAGCGGCGAAGGAGCCGCGAGGCCCTGGCGGCGCTGGTCGCCGGCTACGAGGTGGCTGCGCGCCTGGGGCGGGCTTGCCTCCTTCGCCCCGAGCTGCATCCCCACGGCGTCTGGGGCGCGCTTGCGGCTGCCGCGACTGCCGTCAAGCTCCAGGGGGGTGAGCCCACGCTCCTGGCAGGCGCCATGGCGAACGCTGCCGCCCTGGTGCTCGCACCGCCAGCGGTGGCTGCGCTCGAAGGGGCGACCGTCCGCAATGCCTACGCTGCCGTTGCCTGCCAGCACGGGCTGCTCGCTGCCGAGCTGGCCCGGGCGGGGGTCACGCCCCCACGCCAAGTGGTGCCGCTCGCGCTGGGCCAGATCGTCGGGACCCACTGGGATGAGCAGGCCCTCGTGGATGACCTGGGCAGTCACTTTGAGATCAGCCGGAACTACTTCGACGGCCCGTCAATGCCAGGCGGTTGCCGAGGCCGTGATTGCAACATTCAAACTCGTAGACCCAACAGACCAATAGGAGGCCCTCACGAATCAGTCACCGTGGGGCTTTTTGACAACCAAGGTAGTATCCATAGTTAGGATTCAAGCGCGTCGTTGATAATCATCGCCCAACCTGCGCTTCCACCTGACGCCGCTCCGCTGCGCTTCGCGGCGCAGGTGAAGCGCGAGCCGTTGGGCGGCTGACACCAAAGGAGTATACACAGATGTCTCAAACAAATTATTCCAACCTTGTTGAAGTCGGTGGTTACTCGTTTCCCGTGCATGTGAGCAAAGGCTCGGAGAACCGCGCCCATCAGCTCGCTGCACGCTGTCAAAAGGCTTATTCCTTCTTCTCTAGCGCGCTCGAATGCAAACCAAGGGTGCGACTCCTTGTTCTTGCGCCTGAGCACTGGCAGGAATACACAGGTTCTCCCATGTTCGGCGTGCCGCAAACAGTTGATGAGCAAACCGTCGTCGTTGCGGGACAAAATGCCGAACTCTGGAAGATGATTGTCCCGCCGCTGGATATGTTGCCTCCATCGCATGCCCGCGCCATACGAAATACCTATGGGCAGGCAGATGGTTCAGTAGATGTAGCTGGTTACATGGACTTGCTCCCCGTCCATGAAGTGGGTCATCTTTTTTATAGACCAGACGGCACGAGAATTCGATTTTCATTTGCCGCGTCGGTGGTTGGTGGAACTGTTTTGCAACCTTGCGTTACATGCCTATAC
>JAILZB010000102.1 GCA_023512725.1 Chloroflexota bacterium
GAACGGCACGCCCTGTTCGGCTACGTCCCCGCGCCCTGGCACCGGAGCGGCATGCCGTTCCTGACCGTCCACGATGCGGCTGCCGGTGAACTGGAGCCAGAGTGGTTCCACCTTTTCCCGGCCTGGCTCGCGCTCTGGGGGCTCGCTGGCGACCCGCTCCTCGGCACGCCGGTGCTGGCGCTGGTAGCGCTTGCGGCTGTGGCGCTCTTCGGCCGGCTGACGATCCATCCGCTGGTGGGGCTGGGAGCAGCGTTCTTCCTTGCCCTCAACCCGGGAGAGGTCTGGTTCGCCCGTTATCCGATGGCGGAGATGCTCGCCCAGGCCGCGGGGCTTGCGGGGTTCGTCTTCCTCGCCCTGGCCTCCGCTCATCGCTCGGTCGCCTGGGCAGCCCTGGCTGGCGCTGCCTTCGGGAGCGTTCATCTCGCCAAGATCGACCTGCTGGTGCTGCCCGCCACGCTAGGAGCTGCGCTCGCCCTGCGTTGGCTCAGCGGCCAGTGGGGGCGCCGCGAGACGGCCTTCCTGCTGGGGTACGCCGTAGTAGGGGCCCAGGCAGTTGCCCATGCTCTGCTCTTTGCCCGGTTCTACCTGCTTCGGATCACGCTCGACCTGCTGACCGTCGCGGGGCTCCGGCCGTGGCTCGACCTGCGCCCGTTGGACCGTGCCGACCTCGATGCTCCCTACAGTCTCTCCCAGCTCGGGCAGCTGGCCGCTGCCAACTGGTGGCTGGCGCTCCCGCTCCTCGCCCTCGCGGCGGCGGGCGCCCTCCTCCTTGCCCTGGGGCATCGCTTCTGGCCCCGCCGGCAGCGGGCGCCTTGGCCAGCCTTCAACCTGGTCGTAGTCAGCGGGGTAGCCCTGCTCTGTCTCTGGGCGTTCTTCCTCCGACCGGTCGTGAACGCCGAACAGCTCCCCACCGACCCGGTCGCGCGGCAGATCGCCCTGGCGAACCGGGAGAGCTTCGTGCAGCTGGGCTGGTACCTCTCCATCCCCGGGCTGGTGCTCGCGGTCGCGGGCCTGACCGCCAGTATCGTGCGTCGGCCGAACGCTGTGCTCGTACTCTTTGCCCTCTGCGGTGCCAGCGCCACCATCGCGGTGCTGGCCCAGGGGCTGGTTACCCCCACCCACTTCTGGGCGTTCCGGCGCTATCTCCCGCTCGCAGCACCCGCCCTTTCCCTCGGGATCGCCTACGCCCTGCTGCTGGTGAGCACCGGCTGGCGCCCGTGGGGCCGGCCCCTTGCCACCGCCGCAGCAGGCCTCATCGTGGCGCAGCTGGTGCCCACCTTGCTGCCGTTCCTCGGCCAGGCAGAATACGCGGGCGCGCGCGCCCAGCTCGAGGCGCTCGTGCGGCACCTCCCACCGCAGGGGGTCGTGCTGATCCAATGGGGCGAGGAGGCGGCCCGCCTGGCCACGCCACTCCAGCTGAGCTATGGGTTCACCGTCTTCGCCCTCGAGGACGGGGCGCTGAGCGCGCCCGGGGTGCGCCAGGCCGTGCAGCGCTGGACGGCCGAGGGGCGCGCAGTCGTTTACCTGACGCCGAGCGGACCAGCGCCAACGGCCGACGGCCTGAGCACCGAGCTGGTCGCTCGCCACGTCTTCGACGTGCCCACCCTGGAAGCGACGCTCGACCGCCTGCCGCGTACCTGGCAGCGTTTGCAGTTCGCCGTTGACCAGTACCGTCTGCATCCCCAGTCATGAGTGAACCGCTCGCCTCGGTCATCATCGTCACCTGGAACGGCCGGGAATGGCTCGAGCGCTGCCTGCCTGCCGTCGCGGATCAGCGCGGCGTCCGCTTCGAGGTGATCGTGGTCGATAATGGCTCGCAGGATGGCAGTGCCGAGTGGATCGAGCGCGCGTTTCCGCGCGTCCGGCTGATCCGGAACCGCACGAACCGCGGGTTTGCTCCTGCCACCAACCAGGGCTTCGCTGCCGCGAGCGGGCAGTACCTTGCCACCCTGAACAACGATGCCATCGCCGACCCTGACTGGCTGGCTGCCCTCGTCGATGCCTGCGAACGCGATAACAACCTGGCGATGGCAGCCTCGCGGATGGTGCGGTGGGACGATCCGCGCCGCTTCGACTCGGCTGGGGTCACGGTCGACCGGTTCGGTTTCGCCTGGAACCTGCGGGCAGGCGAGCTGGTGCCAGAGCGAGAGGCGCCGCAGGACGTCTTCGGGGCGTGTGCGGGAGCTGCCCTCTACCGCCGCAGCATGCTGGAGGACGTGGGGCTCTTCGACGAGCGCTTCGAGAGCTTCTACGAAGACGTCGACCTGGCCTGGCGAGCTCAGCTCCGCGGTTGGCCAGGGCGCTACATCCCGAGCGCCCGCGTGCGGCACGCTCACTCCGCCACGGGCGGGCGGCACCCTGCGCGGAAACGCTACCTCCTGGGACGGAACCGGATCTGGACAGCGCTCAAAAACACCCCTGCCCCTGCGCTGCCCACGGTGCTTGCCGCTCTCGTTGCCGACCTGCTGGTCGCCGCAGCGCGGGCAAGCCGCGGCGACGGCGCTTCGCTGTCGGGACGGCTAGCTGCCCTGGCCGGGCTGGGGGAGACCCTTCGCCAACGGCAGTGGGTGCAGCGACGAGCAGTGGTCGACTGGCCGCAGCTTGCCCACTTGCTTCGCTAACACGGCTCGCGAGCCGCTACACTTCACTGTGCACGTGCGTGACGTCGCGCTGCTCCCACCACGCTGGTCGTCTCCTCCCCCTGTCGTCTCCTCGTCCGGTGCTCCACGGGCGATCGCGTGCGACCGCGCAGGTGCTAGAGCGGGCAGGGAGGCGTTGCTACAATCGCGCGGTGGGAAGAACCGGTGAGGGACCAGATGCCGAAGTACATCTTTGTGACGGGTGGCGTTGTCAGCTCGGTAGGGAAAGGGATCACCGTCGCCTCGATCGGCCGGGTCCTGAAGAGCCGCGGGATCTCGGTCTCGGTGCAAAAGCTTGACCCCTACCTGAATGTCGACCCCGGCACGATGTCGCCCTACCAGCACGGCGAAGTGTTCGTGACCGACGACGGGGCCGAGACCGACCTGGACCTGGGTCACTACGAGCGGTTTATCGACGTCTCCCTCAGCCGCCTAAGCAACGTCACGACTGGCCAGGTCTATAGCAGTGTCATCGCCAAGGAGCGCCGGGGCGACTATCTCGGTGGCACCATCCAGGTGGTCCCCCACGTAACCAACGAGATCAAGGAGCGGATCACGCTCGTCGCCAAGCAGACGGGCGCCCAGGTGATCATCGTCGAGGTCGGCGGCACGGTCGGCGATATCGAAAGCCAGCCGTTTCTGGAAGCGATCCGGCAGATGCGGAAGGATGCAGGACGCGACAATGTGCTCTACATCCACGTTACCCTGCTGCCTTACCTGCAGGCGACCGGTGAGCTGAAAACGAAGCCGACCCAGCACTCGGTGAAGGAACTGCGCAGCATCGGCATCCAACCCGATGTGATCATCACGCGCTCGGAAGTGCCCGTCCCCCCGGAGCTGAAAGAGAAGATCGCGCTCTTTACCGACGTCGATGTAGAAGCGGTGATCACGCTGCCAACCGTCTCCTCGATCTACGAAGTTCCCCTGATCGTCGAAGAGCAAGGCCTCGGCGACATTCTGGTCGAGCGGCTCGGCCTGCCCGCCCAGCCACCGGATCTCACCGAGTGGCGCGCGTTGGTCGAGCGGATCAAGCAGCCGAAGGCGAGCATCCGGATCGCGCTCGTCGGCAAGTACGTTGACCTGAAAGACTCGTACCTCTCGGTGAAAGAAGCGCTGGAGCACGCCGCGGTCTATCACGGGCGCACGCTCGAGCTGGCGTGGATCGACAGCGAACGGCTGGAGCGCGAGGAGGTCGAGCCGATCCTGCACGGCTTCGACGGGATCGTCGTTCCGGGTGGCTTCAGCAGTCGGGGAACGGAAGGGATGATCCGGGCGGCGCGCTACGCCCGCCTCCACCAGATCCCGTACCTTGGGCTCTGCCTGGGGATGCAGATCATGGTGATCGAGTTCGCCCGGGCAGTGCTCGGCTGCGAGGAGGCCAACTCGACCGAATTGAACTTCGCTACCCCTCACCCCATCTTCGACCTCCTGCCCGAGCAACGGGGCCTGGCCGAGAAAGGGGGGACGATGCGGCTCGGCCAGTATCCCTGCCACCTGGTTCCGGGGACGCTGGCAGCGGCCGCCTACGGCGAGACGGTGGTCTACGAGCGTCATCGCCACCGCTTCGAATTCAACAACGAGTACCGTGCCCGGTTGGTGGCCGCTGGGCTCCGGGTCAGTGGGACCTCACCGGACGGCCGGTTGGTCGAGGTGAGCGAAATCGCCGGCCATCCCTGGATGCTCGGCGTCCAGTTCCACCCGGAGTTCAAGTCCCGCCCGACCCGGCCGCATCCGCTCTACCGCGACTTCATTGCGGCCGCGGTCCGCGTTCTCCACGAGGGCGACCAGCTGCCGCTGGAGGCCGCTGAGCAGCCACCGGTTCCAGTGCCCCCCACACGCTGATCAGGCGGCGCGGCGGAACCGCCGGTACAGGGTGACAGCCAGCAGCGATGTCGCAACCGCCGCCAGGCCGGCCATCAGGTGCGGATGGTGGACCAGTGCGCCGGCCACCTCGGCAATGCGGGGACCAACCAGCCGCCCGATCGTCACCGAGGAGACGGCCCAGATGGTCGCGGCGAGTGCGGTGTAGCCCGCGAACGGACGGTAGCGGACTTCGAACAGTCCAGCCGCTAACGAGACCACCGTTTTCAGCCCGGGGATCATCCGCCCGGCCACCAGCGCCGGGCCCTGGTACTGCTGCAACCAGCGCTCGACCCGTTCCAGCCGCCCCTGGTCAAGCCGCACAACCCGCTGGTAGCGGATGAGCAGCGGGTGCCCACCCCGGCTGGCGACTAGGTAGAGGGTGGTGGCGCCCAGGACGGTGGCCAGCACCGTTACCGCAATGATGGCGAAGGGGTCAAGCTGGCCCTGGGCCACCCGATAGCCACTGTAAAGCAATACCATATCGGCGGTTGGCACCAGGGGCACTCCAGCCTCTTCCAGGTAGACCCAGAGGAACAGGGCAAGCAGCGCATAGGCTGGGGGTGCCTGCTGGATGGCAGCTACGAGCTGCTCGAGCAGGAGCGGAAGGGAATCCATGCGCGTCCTCACTGGGGGGTGGTTGCCGTTGTGCCGGGGAACTGTAGCACGCGGGGGTCCGCGCTACAGCATCTTATCGGCCATGATGATGGCCCGCGCGATCTCGACCAGCTTCTTGTTCTCGTTCTGGCTCTGCTGCTGCATCCGGCGGAACGCCTCCTGCTCGGTCAGATTCCGCCGGTTCATCAGGATACCCTTCGCCTGCTCGATCAGCTTGCGGGCCTCCAGCGCCTCGCGCAGGTCGTCGATATCCTTGCGTAGCTCGCGGAACTCCTCGAAGCGCGAAGTGGCCAGGATAATCGCCGGCAGCAGGTCCGCTTCGGAGACGGGCTTCATCAGGTAAGCAAAGATGCCTGCACCCGCCGCCCGCTCCGCCAGCGACTTCTCGCTGTAGGCGGTGACCAGCACAATCGGGATCGGCCGCTCGGCGGTGATCGCCTTGGCCGCATCAATGCCGTCCATCCCCGGCATCCGGATGTCCATAATCATCAAGTCGGGCTTCAGCTCGCGGGCCAGCCGCACGGCCTCGTCGCCGGTGGTCGCCTCGCCGACGACCTGATGGCCCATCCCTTCGAGCTGCTGGCGGAGGGAGAGCAACCGCAACGCCTCGTCATCGGCAATCACAATTCGCAGGTTCTGTCGCAGCGCCATGCTGCTCCCTTCGCGGCGGGGGCGGGTCGTCATCGCAAGAACCTCACGCTCCGTGCCGTCGCTGCCTTGGGGGTGCCGTCTCCCCTCGTCTAGATTGTACTCGTTGTCACGAAGCCGCTAGCCGTGGGCTAGAATCCGCGCAGGTGCCGCTGGCCCCACTGCGCTGGGCCGGCCGGCGGGGAGGACGCGATGCATCGGGTCGTGATCACCGGGATGGGAGCAGTCACCCCGGTTGGGCTCACCGTCGAAGCGAGTTGGCGCAATCTCCTGGCGGGCTGCTCGGGGGTCAGGCGCATCACGGCCTTCGACCCGACGGGGTTCGAGGTCCAGATTGCGGCGGAGGTGGAGGGCTTCGACCCGCTGGACTACCTCGACCGGAAGGAGGTCCGTCGCACCGATCGCTTCGTCCAGCTGGCGATCGCTGCCGCCCGCCAGGCGGTGGCCGCTGCCGGATTGGAAGTCCGCGGGCGGGATGATGTCGGGGCGATCATCGGAAGTGGAATTGGGGGGATTGCCACCCTCACGGAGCAGATCGGCGTCCTCCATGAGCGTGGCCCGGGGCGAGTCTCTCCCTTCCTGATACCGATGATGATCGTCGATATGGCCTCGGGGCATGTCTCGATCGCCCTTGGCTGCCGGGGACCGAACTATGCGGTCGTCTCGGCCTGTGCCACGGGGGCCGATGCCATCGGCGCCGCGTTCGAGACGATTCGGCGGGGCGATGCGACCGCCATGCTGGCGGGCGGCACCGAGGCAGCGATCACCCCGATCGGGATCGCCGGCTTTGCCGCCATGCGGGCCCTCTCCACCCGCAACGACGACCCTCCGCGGGCTTCCCGCCCCTTCGATGCTGAGCGCGATGGCTTCGTAATGGGGGAAGGGGCCGCTGTGCTGGTGCTCGAGGCGCTCGAATCGGCGCTTGCTCGCGGCGCCCGCATCATCTGTGAGCTGGTCGGCTACGCGGCAACCGCCGACGCCTATCACATCACCCAGCCCTCCGAAGGGGGAGAAGGAGGAGCCCGGGCGATGCGCCTTGCCCTCCGCGCGGCGGGCCTGACGCCAGCGGCAGTGGACTACATCAATGCCCACGGCACCTCGACCCCGCTGAACGACAAGCTGGAGACGGTTGCGATCAAGACCGTCTTTGGCGAGCGGGCCTCTCACATCCCTATCAGCTCGACGAAATCGATGACAGGGCACCTGCTGGGGGCGGCTGGCGCCTTCGAGGCAGTCGTCTGCGCCAAGACGATCGAGACGGGCTGGGTCCACCCCACGATCAACCGCACCCACCCCGACCCCGAGTGTGACCTGGATTATGTCACTGAGGGGGCACGCCAGGTGCCCGTGCAGGTCGCCCTTTCGAACTCGCTCGGGTTCGGTGGGCACAACGCCACTCTCGTCTTCCGCGCCTTCAGGGAGGAGGGCGCAGCCGGGCCGTGGTAGAATCGCCCCGCTGCCGACCGGCGGCAATTCTGCCGAGAGGATGGACACTGTATGAGCATGCCCGCCGCGACCAGCCAGCCCGGTCTCATCCTCGGCCCCGGTCCCGCGGACTGGTGGGACTCTGAGCGGGTCTCCTCGCCTCAGGTGCTGCGGGCGCCCGATGGCACCTGGAAGATGTGGTACTACGGGCGAGACCCCAGCTTCGACCGCCAGATCAACCTGCCCACCGGTCGGGTTGGCCTGGCCATCTCGCGCGACGGCATCCACTGGGAGCGGGTGCGAGGCCCGCTCACGATGGGGGCAGTATTCGAGCCGAGCAACGCCCCGGACCGCTTCGACAACGCCCACGTCGGCATCAGCGATATTCGGGTTGAGCATGGCCTCTACTGGATGGCCTACTTCGGTGGCGACCAGAGCGTGATCGAGGTGCCCTTTCAGGGGCGGATCTTCCCGGCCAAGGGGCTCCGGATGCTCCCCGGCCTGGCGATCTCCCGCGATGGCCTCCACTGGGTGCGGCTCGAGGGGCCGCACCGGGGCGCCTTCCTCGCCCCGGGCGCGCCGGGCGAGTGGGATGCCCTGTTCTGCGCCTGGCCGCGGATCATCCAGGCCGACGACGGCAGCTACCTGATGTACTACCACTCGCTCGAACTCGGCAAAGGGTACTCGGTCGGGGTGGCGACTTCGCCCGACGGTCTGCACTGGGAGAAACGCGGTCCGGTGCTGGGCCCGGGAGCGCCCGGGAGCTTTGACGAACGCGGCCCAGGCTGTCGCTGCGTTATCCGGCACGAGGGGCGCTACCTGATGTTCTACGAGGGGCAGGACGCCGAGGCGTACTACTCGATCGGGCTGGCCATCTCGGAGGATGGCCTTCACTGGGAGAAGGACCGCGAAGGTCCCGAGCCGGGGGGGCCAGTCTTTCGCCACGCGCCGAAGGGCTCCGGTCGCTGGGATGCCCGCGCCGTCGGCACCCCGTGCGTCGTCCCGCTGGAGGATGGCAGCTTCCGCCTCTACTACATTGGTGCCAACGAGGGTGGCCACGACGAACTCTCTAGTCGCCATCAGATCGGCCTTGCCCTGAGTGACGGGCCGAACTACCGCCGCTGGCGACGCTGGGGCGAGGAGTGAACCCGACGAGAAGCGAGGGGTGAGGCCGGATGCCCCGCCGGCGCGCGCCGCGCCCGCCGCCACCACCCCTCACCCCTCTCTCCCAGCGGGTAGCACTCTCTCACCCTGACCGGCTCGTCTGGCCTGAGGAAGGGATCCGCAAGATCGATCTGGCCCGCTACTACGCCGAGGTGGCGCCCTTCCTCCTTCAGCACGGTGCCGGCCGCCCCGTGACCTGCGTCGTCTGCCCACGGGGCCTCGCGGCTCCCTGCTACTACCGGCGGGATCGCCCGGCTGATGCCCCCTCCTGGCTTGGGGGCCCGCTCTACCGCCTACGCACCCAGGAGAGTACCGCTACGCTCCTGGTGCTCGATGAACCGGACGACCTCCTCTGGCTCGTCAATCGAGGGGCCATCGAGTTCCACTTCTGGCTGGCGCGTCTGCCCGACCTCGAGCACCCCGACCAGCTGATCTTCGACCTCGACCCGGGAGCAACCGTCGAGTTTCCCGTCGTCCGCCAGGCGGCGCGGGTGCTCCGCCAGGCTCTGGCGCAGCTCGGGCTCCGCTCCTACCCCAAGACCACCGGTGGCAGTGGCCTTCACGTGACCGTGCCGCTCCAGCCGCACCACCCATTTCCCGTCGTGCGCGCCTGGGCCCAGACGTTCGCCCGCCGCCTGGCTGCCGAACACCCTACCCTCCTCAGCATCGCCACTGGCCCCACCCACGCTGGCGACCGCGTGACTATCGACTACGCGCAGATCGCCATCGGCAAGAACATGGTCGCTCCCTACAGCGTCCGCGCCCGGCCAGGCGCCCCCGTTGCTACCCCGCTCCGCTGGGAAGAAATTGACGCTGGCCCGCTCACGCCCCGCCAGTTCACCCTTGAGACTGTCCGCCAGCGGCTGCAGCGGTACGGCGACCTCGCGGCTGGCGCCCTCACGGCCGACCAACGCCTGCCCGACCTCGAGCTGGAGCCAGCCGAGGATGCTGTTCGCCCAGTACAATAGCGGTTGTCTTGCAATCGGGCAGCGATCGATTGACAGAAGGGGGACAGATGAGCGTCACGCGGCTGGCGGAACTTGGGAACCGACCGGCGGTCGAAACGCGCCTCTGGATCGGTCACGGGTTCACTGAAGGGTCGAGCGGGGAGACGTTTCCCACCCTCTATCCTGCGACGAACGAGACGATCGCGCACGTCCACCAGGCGAGCCGCGAGGATGTCGACCGGGCGGTCGCCCAGGCCCGTCAGGCGTTCGACCGTGGCCCCTGGCGGCAGCTCCCAGTCGAAGCGCGCGTGGGCATTCTGAATCGCTTCGCTGGCTTGCTGATGGCCGCGGCCGAGGAGATCGGCCGCCTCCACTGTCTCGATACGGGCAAGACCCTGCGCGAGAGCACCAGTGAGGTGCGCGCGGCCGCCTTCCGGCTGCTCGATTTTGCCAGCCTGGCCACGATGCTGCGCGGCGAGACCATGCCCGACCACCCCGACCTCGAGCGCTGGAGCCGCCGCGAACCGATCGGAGTGGTGGCAGGCCTGCTCCCGTTCAACGTGCCGATGATCTTCGCGGGCGGCAAGGCCGGGGCAGCCCTCGCGGCGGGCAATTGCATCATCCTCAAGCCTTCACCCCTGGCATCGCTTGCCGCCATCAAGTTCGTCGAGCTGGGCAACCAGGCTGGTCTGCCGCCAGGAGTGCTCCAGGTGGTCTGCGGTGGCAACGAGGTTGCTGCCGCCCTGGCCAGCCATCCCGACGTCGACCTCGTTTCGCTGACCGGCTCGGTAGCAGCGGGCACTGCCATCCTTCAGCTCGCTGCCCCCACGATCAAGAAGGTCATCCTCGAACTGGGCGGGAAGGGCGCCAACATCGTCTTTGCGGACGCCGATTTCGACCTGGCCCTCCGCGGGGCGCTGGCCGCGATCTTCCCCGATGCCGGCCAGCGCTGCTTTGCCGGCTCGCGCTTGCTCGTGCAGCGGCCGATCTTTGAGCCGTTCCTTACTCAGCTGACCGCCCGGGCAGAGCGGATTCGGGTGGGCGACCCCTTCGACCCGCGAACGCGGATGGGCCCCCTGATCTCCGAGGCAGCCTGGCAGCGGGTCCACCGCGCCGTCAACGAGGCGCGCGAGGCCGGCGCGCGGGTGGTGACCGGTGGCGACCGACCAAGCGATCTCGAGTTGGGGAACTTCTACCTGCCGACCATCCTGACCGACGTCCCCTCTCACCTGACCGTGATGCAGGAAGAGATTTTCGGGCCGGTCGTCTGCGTCGTTCCCTTTGAGAGCGAGGAAGAGGCTCTCGCCATTGCCAACGACACCAAATACGGCCTGGCGAGTGGTATCTGGACGCGCGACTTCAACCGCGCCGCGCGAATGATCCGGGGACTGCGCACCGGCTGGGTCTGGGTCAACACCTGGGCCGTCCAGACCACCGGCACCCCCCTAGGTGGGGTCAAGCAGAGTGGCCTCCTCCAGGAGAACGGTCTGCGCGGCCTGGAAGAATACACCGAGGTCAAGAGTGTGATCGCCGACCTCACCGGCAAGACGATACCCTGGCCCGCCAGCGATGAGGAGAGCGAGGCCCCAGCTGGCCCACCGCCGGGCTTCGCCGGTGCGGGCGGCCCGCCGCCCGGGGTGATGGGCGCAGGTGGCCCACCGCCGGGAGTGAGTGGCCCCGGTGGCAGGCCACCGGGCATGGGCGGGCCACCGCCTTGGGTGAGCGGCGGCGGGCGGCCTTAGCGGCTTGGCACGACCGTCAGGTCGACAAGGGCGTCAACTGTCGGGCAGCGCTCGAGGGTGGCGACGTGCTCGATGAGCCGCTCGAGCTGGTCAGGGGGCAACGGAAGCGCCGGCAGGAGGGCGGCGACCCGCTGCCGCTCGGTCGCGAAATCCCACTTGAACTCGTCGCCAGTCATTTCGTGGACGTAGCGCTGGCCGCTGGTCGTCTCGATCGTCACGCGGGGGGCATACTGGCGGCGGTCTCCCGCGCGCACCTGGGTTCGGGCGATGAGCGCCTCGAGCTCAGGCGGGTCAGCGGGTGCGACAGTACTGCCACCGTAGGCAAGGCGGCGGCCAGTGGAGGGGTAGCCACGCGCGAGCAGGGCGCTGGCAGCAAAGTAGCGCGTGCTGCCGAAGCTCACGCCCAGGTGGGCCCCAGCACGGGCAAAGCGCGGAGAAGGATAGAAGACCTCCCAGGGGTTCATCTCGATGTCGATCCTGGCGACCTGCTCGGCCGTCAGGTCATGCCTCCGCGCGAGGGTCGCCACGGCCTCGATCACCGGCTGGTTGAAGCCAGCGGTGGAGTAGATCTTCATCGTCACACCGAGCAGCTCCCAGCGTTCGCCGAGCCCTGCCACGACCTGAGCGCTCTCCCAGGAGCGCTCGCCATGAAAGGAGGCCGGTAGCTCTCCGCCTATCGTCCCCGCGAAGGTAGCGAAGAACCCGGCTGGTCCTTCCAGGCAGCTGGCGGCGCCGGTGGCACCCAGCTGGGCGAGCCGCGCTACCCGGATCCCCGTTGCACAGAGGAGAGGCTCCTGGAAGGTCATCTCGCGCGTCCCCACCCGGCTGGGTTCGAGCCCACCGGCGGCGACAGCAGAGGCCAAGGCCAGCGCATGGGCGAGTTGGTCCGCGCTGAGGCCACGGATGCGCCCGGCCGCCGCCGTTGCCCCGAAGATCCCAAAGAGGGCGCTGGAGCGAAAGCCGCGGTCCTGGACGGCGGGGACTACGTCGGCCGCCAGCCGGCATTGCACCTCGTAGCCAGCGATGATCGCTGCCAGCAAAGCCCGCCCATCCTGCCCGCGCCCCTCGCCTTCCGCCAGGGCAGCGGGCAGCACCACCGGACCAGGGTGGGTCAGCATGCGGTAAGAATCGTCCTGACCGCGCGCGTGGAGCAGCAGGCTGTTGACGAACGCAGCATCGGCCCGGCTCGCGGGGGTGCCGAACCCCAGCAGCCGGGCCCCCCGGCCAGTATCCTCCGCAATGGCCGCCCGCCCGAGGGCAACGTCGGGGTCGTCGAGGCTCGCCAGCCCCACCAGCAACCCATGGAGCAGCACCGCCTTCGCTTTATCGATGACCGCGGGCGGACAGTCCTCCACCTTCAGCCCGGCGATAAACTCGGCGAGCTGCTGGGAAAGCGTTCGGGCCACCAGGGCGCTATTCCACCACCTGGAAGCGGACGCGGTCTTTCGGCGTGCGAAGGTAGCGGATCTTCCGGTTCTCCACGCGGGCCGCGTGGTTCAACCGGTTTTTGATCGTTGCCTTCTTTTCCGTCCCTTCCAGGATGAGTTCTCCTCCTTCACCCACCTCAAGACTCGTAAGATACGCCCGATACTCCTCCAGGTAGGAGTTCCTCGGCCGGCCCTGGCTCTTGAGAAATGCGGACTTTGGTAATCGTTCAAAGCGAACCACTCACTTCCTCCTCGTCTATTCTGTCATTCGCTGGGCAGTGTAGCATATCTTTTGCCGTTACTCCAGTACTTCGGTGTTCACATCATCGTTACGTCCAGCGCAGCGCATTTCCCGGCGATGGTTGCTCCATTGGCTGCTCAGAGGGGAGTGTCACGGTCTCATATCGTCTTGGCCGCCAGCTGGGCTTCCCCAGTGGTACTCGCCGCGCCTCGCTTGACAGTACCATTCCAGCTGGACCACGATCCTGAGGCACGACGTTCCCACCTACGGAGG
>JAILZB010000103.1 GCA_023512725.1 Chloroflexota bacterium
GGGTGGGGTGTTGCTGGCCAATCTGGGGCTGGCTACGCCGCACCCGCTGCCACCCCTGGGGACAGTCCACGCTCACGTGCTGTTCGTCGGCTGGCTGCTCCAGTTTGCGCTCGGGATCGCCTACTGGCTCCTCCCCCGTCGGCGGAGCGCGCTCCAACCGCTTGCCTATTCCGAGCGCATCGCCTTCGCTGGCTACGCTTTGTTGAATGTCGGGCTGGTCCTGCGGGTCCTGGTCGAGCCGCTAGTAGCACTCGGGGAGACACCGCTTCGGCCGCTGCTGCTTCTCTCCGCTGTGCTTCAGGTTGCGGCAGGGGTGATCTTCGCAGCCCAGCTCTGGAACCGAGTCCGTGGTCGTCCAGCCTAGCAAGGGAGGTGCAAGACGGTGAGTAAGCAGGTGCCGGAGCTCGTGCGCTGGCGCGAACGCCCCCGACCGGAGGTCATCCGCGGGATCAGTAGCGACCACCTTGCGCAGGTCGAAGGGCTGATTGTGGCGCTGGTCGAGCTCGACCCCGGGGCTGAGGTGCCCCCCCATCACCACGAGCACCACGACGAAGTGTTCGATGTGATGGAAGGCGAAGGGGAGGTGTGGCTCGGTGGAGGCTGGCGGCCGCTCCGCCGCGGCGAAGTTGTCGTCGTGCCAGCCGGGCGTGTTCATGCGCTCCGGAACCCGGGCCCAGGGCCGCTGCGGCTCCGCGAAACCATCCGTCAGCGGGTGTACCTCCGCGCCGCGCTACGGGCGGCCATTCGCAAGCGGCTGCCTCGGTGGCTCCGACAGCGCGGGCAGAACGGTGCCCGCGCGGAGTGAAGCACCCCGTCGTACCGCCTGGGGCTGCGAAGGCAGGCGGGAGCAACCGCTCGGAGGAGGGCATGGATGCGCTCTGGATTTTCTTGCATGAGGTAGGTGCGTTCGTCTTCGTGGGGACGCATAGCGTGGCGGTGGCGGTGGCCTTTGAGATCCGGCAGGAAGAGCGCCCGGAGCGGCTACGCACCCTGCTTAACCTCTCGGCCCGGGTGCGGCCGGTGCAGTACATCGGCCTGGCCGTGCTGCTCGTGGGCGGGTTGGCGGCTGCCTGGACGCGGGGCTGGTGGTCGTGGGGATGGGTCTGGGCGTCGCTGGCACTTTTAGCCGTCCTGGTGGTCGGCGCCCTGCCGCTCGTCCCGCACTTTCGGCGCTGGCGCCAGATACTTGGCCAGGCAGGCAAGGAGCTTCCCGAGGAGGCCCGGCAGCTGGCGCGTTCACCGCTGCTGCCTCTGGTCGCCACCTACGAGACGGTCGGCCTGGTGGTCATCCTCTGGCTAATGGTGGCAAAGCCGTTCTAAGGGGGCGCATCCTCGGGCTCACCCGGCCGTGCTCCGCTAGGCGCCCGGAGGGAAACGAGGGCTGCCAGCGCATTCTTGCTGGGCAGTCTCCGCCCGGGCTCAGCCGCGACCCTGGCTGAGCCACTTTGCGAATGGCTGCCGCGCAGATTCTCCTGCCGCCTGGCAGGGAGATCCCGCCCCACGACCAGAGCGAGTCCGTTCCGCTTCCCGACATTCCGCTCGCCCGGTAGCCGTGCGGACGCAGGCTCCCCGGCTGGTAGAGACGAGAGGTGGTGGGTGCCACTGCGCAGTGTGCTCCTTCGTTCCGCCGCGCGGGGAGGCGTATTGAGCTCGGCCGGGCCCCCTGAGCCAGGAGAGGTACGCGAATGGGCTTATCGCTGTTCCCGCAGCTGGGCGCGGGCGTGTGGTTGGGGTGGGAGCGGCCCGGCACTGGGCGAGCGGATGGGACGGACTTCCTCGACCGGGATGGGGTCTCGCCCGCTGCCCGGTTCCCAGTTGAGAGGCTCTCCTTCGAGGGTTGAGTAGAGGTTCTCCAGCGGACCGTCGGTGCGCGTCAGCCCGATCTTCCCGCTCTCGCCAGCGCGGAAGTTGCCATGCTGGATGCGGGGTGGTCGCCAGAAGTAGCTATCGGCCGGGGCGACGCCAAAGTTGTAGGTGGAGATCCCCACCAGACCGTAGGCCTCTTCCGTACACAGGTGGTGCTCCAGCCGAGGTTCTTCCCAGCCAGGGAGCTGGCGAACCAGGCGGGTGTAGCCCCCCTCGTCGGGGTCGCGGTAGAGCAGCTTGATAAGGAGCCGCGCTCCCGTCCTGGTCACGTTGGAGCCGGGGACGAAGGGGAGGGTCCACTCCGGCACGTTAGTATCGACATGGAGCACGCCCTGCTCGCCTGGTCTGCTCAGTTCCCAGGCCAGGGGGTCGTCGTTGGTGAACCAGAGCAAGCGGGCTCCGTGGGTGGTCTGCCACGCGCCAGGGTTCGCCCCTTTCGCCAGGCGGAGGTAGTGCCAGGGCTGGAGCAGGTGGTCCCCGAGCTGGAGGTCGCCGCTGAGAAGAAAGAACTCGCTAAAGGTGAGCGGATTGCTGCCCGCCGTGCGGCGCCAGCCAGGCGGCAGGATCACCACCGCTGAGATCGCGCCGTTCAGCGGGGAGCGCGAGAGAGTGATTAGCCGCGCGGGACGGTCGGCGCCCGGCAAGGTCACGGTTTCCGCGGGGAGGTCGCGCACGTACACCAGCTCGGTGTGGGGACGCGGAGCAAAGGGCATCGCTTCTCCTTCGCAGTGATGCTACCACGTGCCAGCCCAACGGGACCGGGCACAGGGAGTGGCACGCGCGGGGAAGGTGGGCGCTCAGTAGCGCGGGAAGGTGGTGAACCGACGTGGCCCCCGCCGCTCGCGAAAGGGAAGTGCCAGCGCCAGCCCGGCGACGAATCCGCCGACATGGGCCCAGAAGGCTACGCCGCCGCTACTCACGGCACCCAGTTGGCCGAGCCCACCCCAGAGCTGGATCAGGAACCAGAGGCCTAGCATCACCGCGGCGGGGATCGGAATCGCCCCGAAGAAGAGCGAGTACGGCCAGACGAAGACTCGCACCTCGTTGGCCGGAAAGAGCAAGAGGTACGCGCCCAGCACGCCGGAGATCGCGCCGCTCGCACCCAGGTTCGGGATGGGCGAGAGCGGGTCGAGCAGGTACTGGGCGAAGGTGGCAGCGATCCCACTCAGCAGGTAGAAGACGAGGTACAGCGCCGCCCCCAGCCGGTGCTCGACGTTATCGCCAAATACCCACAGGAACAGCATGTTCCCCAACAGGTGCCCCAGGCTGGCGTGGAGAAACATGGCGGTAAAGATGGTGAGGAGCACATCGATCGGGGCGCGACCCAACAGCAGCGCGGTCAGCTCCACCGGGACGAAGCTGAAGGTGAGGGTGAAGGGGTCCCCGAGCAGCACCTGCAGGATAAAGACCGCGACATTCAGCGCGATCAGCGAGAGGGTGACAATGGCAGGTCCGCTGGTGGGGTTCTCGTCGCCGACAGGGATTATGGCAGTTTACTCCTCTCCGCGGAAGTACACCGGATAGCGCGGGCCAGGGAGGAACCCCTCCGCCCGAACGAGGAGGGGCCGAACGACGATGCCAGCCCGCGTAGCTTCGAGGGTCGCATCGTCGAGTTCGTCGATAGTGGGCGGGTTGACACGGCGCCAGGCTTCCTCCCGGAGAGTGACGAGTGCGGGGAACCGACGCAGCTCGGCGGCAGTGCGAACGAGTTCGGCCACGCCGCTGACCGCAACGTAGCGGAGCGGCTGGTCTTGGCCGGGGTCGTTGGCATCGTACTGGTACCAGGCGATCTGGATCCTGGGGTCGGCTTCCAGTTCAGCTAGCTTGGCCGAGGGCACGACGCTGATGAGGTAGCACCAGAACCCCCGCGTCCGCACCCCCATCAGGCGATGGCGAGGCTGCCCATCGAGCCCGCGGGTGATGACGATCTTCGGGGCCGCAAACTCGGCCATGAACTGCTGGATGCGCGCTTTCAGCGCCGCGCGCTCCGTGGTGCTCAGGGTGATCCGGGGATGGATCCGCACGGGCAACCCTCCTCACGCTCGTGGGCACTATAGCGCGAATGCGGGCAACCGCGCAGGGGCGGTTGACAGGGAGGCAGCATCGACGTAGAATGAGAACAAATGTTCTATCCTGGTGAGGAGGGGGCCATGAAGAAAGAGTTCGTCGTCGAGCGCCAGGGGAAGACCTTTGTGCTCTACGCGGGCCTGCTCGATGAAGCCCACAGCCGGGGGCTGCGCAGCATCCGTACCGAACTGCTCCAGGTACCGAATGAGACGAACGGCCAGACGGCGATCGTCTTCGCCACGGTGGAAACGGAGCTTGGCACCTTCACTGGCCTCGGCGATGCTGCGCCTTACAACGTCTCCCCCCAGATGCAGACCTGCCTCATCCGGATGGCGGAGACGCGGGCTAAGGCGCGGGCGCTGCGCGATGCCGTGAATGTGGCTGCCGTGGCTCTGGAGGAGCTGCCGCCGGAGGAGACCGAGCTGCCCGAGCAGGCGGAGGACCGCCCGCTGCCCTTGCGGCTGCCGACCGGGGAGAACGGCGGGGCGAAGGCGACCCCAGCCCAGCTCAAGGCGATCTACTCGATTGCGCGCAATGAGCATCGCCTCTCCGAGGAAGAGACCGATGCTCGCGTGCGCTCCCTCTTCGGCCGGGCGCCGACTGAACTTACCAAGCGCCAGGCGTCCGAGGCGATCGACCGCCTGAAGGCTGGGAGCTTCTAACCCCACCGGCGGGAAGGTTCCACCCGCTGGAGCCAGCCAGTTACTGGGCAAGGCACTGCCAGGAAGCACATGGCGCCTCGTCACCGCGCGAGCGGCAGCACAAGCTACCAGCCAGCCGGGGGCGTTCCGCCGTGGAGGTGCTTGCCCCCCTGCCCACTCAGCGGGGGCAAGCGGTGCTCGCGTCCGCTGGAGTTCGCCCCTGGCGTTGCTCGCTCCTCCCCGTGCCTCAGCTGCTGGGCACTGGCCAGTCAGAGCCTCTCCCGACTGAGGCCCTCTTTCCTGCCGGGAGCGTGAGGGTGCGCGTGGGGCGAGGCACCCCGGTGAGGCGCCGCTGGCTGGACGTGCCGAGAGAAGGAGGAGGCGCGTGACGGGCCGGGCGAGGAATTGCGAGCCGTGAGAGCGTTGGATACAATAGCCGCCGCTCGCAGACGTCCCACGGAGCGCCACGATGGAGTTTGAACTCAGTCCGGAGCGGCTCGCTTTTCAGCGCGAGGTTGCCGCCTTTCTCGCGGCCGAGCTTCCTCCTGGCCGCTTTTACGAGGAGAGCCGCCAGTCCCCCGCCCAGCAGGTAGAGTTGGACCGCTTTCTCAAGCGCCTAGCCGAACGGCGTTGGCTTGCGCTGAGCTGGCCGGTCGAGTATGGGGGGGCAGGGCGCGACCTTATCGATCACGCGATCTTCAACGAGCAGATGGGCTACTACCGGGCCCCTAACGAGGCGCTGGTCCCCGTCACGATCATCGGCCCCGCCATCCTCCAGTTTGGCACCGAAGCGCAGAAGCGCGAACACCTGCCCCGCATCACCCGCGGCGAGGGGGTCTACTGGCAGCTGTTCACCGAGCCGAACGCAGGCTCGGACCTCGCCGCGCTGGAGACGCGGGCGCTCCGGGATGGCGATGACTTTCTCGTCAATGGCCAGAAGATCTTCGTCGGTGATGGCCGCGAGCCCGACTACTTCTACCTCGCTGCCCGCACGGATCCCACCGCACCCAAACACCGTGGGATCAGTATCTTTCTCGTCCCGGCGCGCCTGCCCGGAATTACGGTGACCAAGCTCGATCCGGTCGCCGGCTGGGCCAAGAACCAGGTCTTCTTTGACGACGTGCGGGTGCCAGCGAGCGCCCTCATGGGGCAACTCAATCAAGGCTGGAGCCATATGCGCGAGACCCTCGCTGTCGAGCGCTCGGGCATCGCTACAAACGGGGAAGCGCGCCGAATGGTCGAGGACTTGATTGCTTACTGCCACGAACTCACGCGCGACGGCCAGCCGCTGGTCAGCCACGAATGGGCTCAGAACCTGCTCGCCGACTTGCTGATCGAGGTTGAGGCCTGGCGCTGGCTCTGCTGGCGGGTGGTCCACCTCCAGGCGACGGGAGCGCCCATCGTGGCTGAGGCCTCGGTCGTGGCGATCCACCGCAAGGCGTTCTTCCCCCTCCTCCAGAACGCTATCTACCGCCTCGTCGGCTCGTATGCCCTCCTCCAGCGCACGGCGGTCGGGGCCCTGGGCGAGGGTGAATGTGAGTTCTGGCAGCGGGAGGCGCTCCATACCCACAGCGCTGGTACGCCCGAGATCCAGCGGAATATCGTCGCGGTACGGGGCCTGGGGCTCCCGCGATGAACCTGAGCCTGCGCGAAGACCAGCAGCTCCTCCAGCGCGCCGCCCGCGACTTGCTCAGCGCCCACGCCCCGGTCAGCCTCGCACGCCAGGTCGAGGACGAGCGGCGAGGAATGGCGCGTGCTCTTTGGAAGGTCCTCGCTGATCATGGCTGGCTGGGCGTAGGGTTGCCCGCGGCGGTGGGTGGCAGCGGTGGACCGGTCGAGGTGGCGGTCCTCGCGGAGGAGCTCGGGCGGGTGATCGCGCCGGTCCCCTGGCTGAGTACCGCGGTCTGGTCAGCGAATGTGCTGGCAGGCTGCTTAGAGCCAGCAGCAGCGCGGGTACTCAGCCAGCTCATCGCCGGAAATGCCGTGGTGGTGCCGGCCCTCCGGGAGCGGGACACCGGCTACCGCCCGACGGCGACCCACTGCCAGGCAGCACCCGCCGATGGAGAGTGGCGCCTGAGTGGCGAAAAACAGTTCGTGCCCGATGGCAGCATCGCTGATGCCTTTCTTGTCCTCGCCCGGACGGGTGAGGGGGAGGAAGGGCTCTTTCTGCTGCCGGCGGCGGAGGGGGTTCGTCTCGCAGTCCAGCCAACGACGGATGGCCACAGTCTGGCCGTTCTCTGGCTTGATCAGGCTCCTGCCATCCTCCTGGGTGCTCCGGGTGCTGGCTGGGCACTCGTCGAGCCGGCCGAGTGGCGGGCAGCGGCGGCCGCTGCTGCTTGGATGCTCGGGGCGGCCGAGCGGGCGCTCGAGATGGCCGTCGAGTACGCTCGCGTGCGCGTCCAGTTCGGGCGCCCCATCGGGTCCTTTCAGGCAGTCTCCCACAAGCTGGCTGAGGTGCGCTGGCGGCTGGATGCCCTGCGGATGCTCACCTACCGCGCCGCGGCCGCCCTGGCGCGCGACCCCACCAGCACGGCCGCGGTCGCTGCCGCTAAGCTCTACGCCAATCGTTGGACGATCTGGGCACTCCACCGCTGCCACGAGGTGTTCGCGGGGATCGGCTTCATGCGCATCCACGACCTTCAGCTTTACTACCGCCGGCTCCTGGCAGTCGGGAGCCTCTTTGGCGATGAAGCGCACCACCAGCGGGAGGTGGTCCGTTCGCAGCTCTTCTCGCCGAATCTGCCCGCGATGGGGCAAGCGCTGGGCCCGCGCCGCTAGCAGATGCGGATAGGTGGCAGCCGCCAGGGTGCGCCGCGCGTCCACCGGATGGCGACTGCGCCCTCCTCGCTCGCGAGGTCATCGCGCAGGACGGTCGGCTCGAAGTAGTAGCCACCCGCTACCAGCCGGACATCACCGACGCGCAGGTCGCCCGCGAGGAGATAGAGTTCGTCGCTCCCGGCATACTGCTGGCCGCTCCCCTGCCAGCTGGCCGGTGCCCGGAGAAGCCAGGCGACCCAGCCCTGCTCGACATCATCCCAGAGGTGCTTGGCCTCCAGCCCCAGGGGCTGGCCCGTGCTATCCCGCACCGCTTCCCAGGGGACAGGGTCGAGGTGGGCCGCCGAGACAGCGCGGTTACGGCACCAGTGGGGGGCTTCCGGTGCGATCCACTCGCGGCCATCCCAGTCGGAGGGGACCGGGCGGTAGGTGAAATCGACCGGTGCATCCAGGCGGATGAGGATGGTCGCCCCGTTGGGGAAGGTATAGCCCGCGGGATGCCACCAGTAGGGCGGGTGCATCAGGTAGCCGAGCGCCTGCCACTGGTACCAGCCGTCGAAATCCACGCTGCCGCTCAGGAGGACGTTCTCTTCGTGGCAGGTGTGGTACTCCAGCTCACCCCGGTGAGGGCTGGTCGTGCGTGGGGGGAAGGTCAGGAGGAACGTCTCGGCCCCGGTGGCGAGGTCAACGGCGAGCTGCTCCCGCCAGCCACCTCCTCGCGGCTCCCGGGAGCGCTCGCCCGGGTTGGAAGGCGCCACCCGCTGCCCCTTCATGCGCCCTCAGACCGGTACGCTCGTAGCGTCGTAGTAGCGAAGCGCTTGCTCGAGGTCGGCGCTCGATTGGGCCCGGCCATCCTGGTAACGCGCGGTGGGGTCGGCCTCGAAGAAACGATCGCCGTTGGCACGCGATTCTCGCTGGACCCACTGGCAGCGTGGCTGGCGGGCTGCCTCGTAGCGCTGGAGGGCTGCGGGAACTGCTGGCTCCAGGGCGAGGCAGCGCGCCAGCACCATCCCATCTTCGATCGCCATCCCTGCTCCCTGGCCGAGATAGGGTAGAGCCGGGTGGGCAGCATCCCCCAGCAAGGTCACCCGCCCAACGCTCCAGCGGGGCAGGGGGTCCCGGTCGAAGAGTGCCCACTTGAAGCACAGCTCGGGTGGCGTGGCCGCGATGACCGCCAGCACAGCGGGGTCCCAACCGGCGAACTCGGCGAGCACCTCGCTCACCTCACTGGGGAGCTTCCAGCTCTCCTCTGCCCACGCGCCCTGCGCCGCGTGGGCGACATAGTTCATCAGGCGCCCGCCACGAACGGGGTAGCGCAGGAAGGCATGGTCGGGGCCGGTCCAGAGACAGGAGGTAGGAGTACGCTGCTGCTCGCTCAGCCGCTCCATCGGGACCAGCCCGCGCCAGGCAACCTTCCCCGTGAAGCGGGGGGCATCTGGTCCGAAGAGGCACTCCCGCACGCGCGAGTGGATCCCATCGCAGCCGATCAGCGCGCGCCCCGCAACGGTGGCGCCGTTGGCGAAGTGCGCCACGACCTGGTTCCCCTGCTCCTCGTAACTGAGGAAGGCATGGTCCAGATGGAGCGCGCCCGGCACACGCGCGCGCAGGGTGCCCACGAGCAGCTCCTGGAGATCGGCGCGATGGACGAAGTACTGGGGTGCACCGTAGCGCGTGCGAGCCTGGCTACCGACTGGGAAATGCCGGAGCAGCTCACCCGTCTGCCAGTGTCGGACGCCACCGTCCTCCGGGATCACCGCCACCGCAGCGAGCGCGTCACCCAGCCCGAGGTATTCGAGGGCGCGGGTGGCGTTGGGGTACATGGTGAGCCCGGCGCCGACCTCGCTGAGCTCGGAGACCTGCTCGAAGACGGCAACGGGTAACCCGACATGGTGCAGCGCCAGCGCGGCGACCAGGCCACCAATGCCGGCCCCCACGACCAGGACGGGAAGGGTCTCCTCGTGGTTGGTCATGGCGGCATGGTCGCGGAGTCCGTCGTTCCTGTCAAGTCGAGCAGCACCCGGTGCGCCCCATGCTACCCCGGGTGCTGCTGATGAGTCCGACGAGCTAGGCGCCTTTGCTCATGGGGATCATGGGGACAACACGCCCACTAGCCGGCTCCTCTGCCAGGGTGAAGCGGCCGGCCAGCGCACGCAGCTGCTCGGCGAGCGCGGCCAACTCTTCGGCCTGGGCCGAGACCTCCTCGATCTGGGCGCTCATCTCCTCGGCGCTGGCTGAGACTTCCTCGGTGGCCGCACTGTTCTCCTCCGCTACGGCCGCGATGCTCTGGACCTCGTTGGAGGCATTAGCCAGCGCGGCGGCCATCTCCTGGGCGCTGGCAGCGATCTCGCTCACCTGAACGGCCGTCTGGGCAACGACCTCGCGGATCTGGCTCAGGGCAGCGTCGGCCTCCGCCGAGAGCCGGGCGCCCTCCTCGACCTCGTTTGCACCCTGCGTCATCGCGTCGACCGCGCGGGCCGTGGCCTGCTGGATCTGCTCGATAAGCGCGGCAATCTGCTTCGTCTCGCGGCTGGAGCGTTCGGCCAGCTTGCGGACCTCATCCGCCACCACCGCGAAGCCGCGACCATGCTCGCCGGCTCGCGCTGCCTCGATGGCCGCGTTGAGGGCAAGCAAGTTCGTCTGCTCGGCCAGGTCATCGATCGTCTCGACTACCTGACCGATAGAACGACCAGCTGCCCCAAGCTCACGGACGATCGCGGCGGCTTCGGCAACCGTCTGGCGGGCGTGGGCCATCCGGCTGGCGGTCGCCGTCACGGCGCTGCTGCCCATCTCAGCGGCCCGGCGCACGTCTTCGCTCGACCGGGCGGCCGTTCCTGCTCGCTCGGCCACGCTCTGGGCACCGGTGCCGACCTGATGGGTCGCGGCGCCGGCCGCCGCTGCCGCGCGGGCCGTCTCTTGCGCGCCCATCGCGATGTTCTGGACTGTCTCGTTCACCTGCTGGACGCCCAGGGCAGTCTGGCTCATGGCTGAGCCGAGCTGCTGGCTGCTGGCAGCCAGGTTGCCTGAGGCTTCCTGTACCTGGCGGACGAGCCTGCTCAGGCCGGCGATGGCGCTGCGGTAGCTGGCGACGGCGCTGTCGACGCTTTCCAGGATCTGGTTGGCGGCGGTGACGGCGCGGCCAAACTCATCGCGGCCACTAGCAGGTGCCGGGCGAACGGTGTGCTCGACCGAAACGGAGAGGTCGCCGCGAGCGAGGGCTTCCATCCCGCGCACCAGGTTGGGGAGTGCGGTGGTGGCAAGCGCCTCCAGGAGCGCTTTCACCCGGCCGGCTGCGCGAGCGACGCTTGTCGCGATCACGAGGGCAAGCACGAGGCCACAGAGGACGCTCAGTGCCGTTAGCCCGGCAACGATCAGGGGGAGCCGGGTAGCGGTGGCGTCAGCATCAGCGCGTGCCTCAGCTGACTCACGCTGGGCGGCCTTCAACAGTTCGTCAGCAATGTTCAGGATGCGCGTCCGGAGAGTTGCGAGCTCAGGCGCGTTCAGGCCAGCTTTCGCTTCCTCGAACTCCCCGGCCTGGGCGGGGTTCAGCACCAAGCGGTTACGGGTGCTCACCCAGGTGGGGAAGGCGGCTTCGAGCTCGGCAACGCGCGCTTGGCTCTCCCCATCGTTGGCCAACCTGCGGAGGTGCCTCAAGATCTCGGGGAACTGGCTCTCGCGCGTCCGGATGGCTTCGAGAGCCTGTGGGTCGCCGTTGAAGAGCACCACGTTGCGGACGTTCTTCAACATCTCATCGAAGTACCAGTGGATGATGAGTGCGTTGGTCATGGTATCTTCATGGCGTTCGATCGCCTGGATGGCGCTCAGCATCTCGCGGACCTGGAAGGTGGTGATCACGCCGACGACGGCATTGATCAGCGCGACCAGGCCAAAGGCAGTGAGCAGCTTCCAGCGAAGAGAAAGGGCACTCCAGAACCGAGCCATGTGTTCCTCCCAGCCGGTACTACGGTGGTACTACGAACCTCTTCGGTTACCAACGAATCGAGCTGAAGGAACCGGCAGAAAAATGGGCCAGGTGGCCCGGAGGTCCTGGGACCAGGCGGCTAGGACCGGGGCCAGCCAGCGAGGAAGCGGTGGGCCTCCGCGGCGGCGTTCGGGCCGACGGGAATGAGGGGGAGGATGATGTGGGTCGCGCCCGCGGCAGCGTAGGCGGCGAGCTGGGGCGGGACCTCCGCGGGGTCGCGCACTGCGAGGACGGGAAGGCGCGCCAGCAGCCCATCGTCGACCGCGCGGACGGCGGCCGCGAAGCCCCCGGCCTCCCAGGCCGCTTCCAGCCGGGCTAGCTCCTCGCCGAAGCCGCTCCGCACCAGGTGCTCACGGTAGCCCGGAGCGCGGACGTAGGTCGCGACGGTGGGACGGAGGGCGTCGCGCGCGGCCGCCGGGTCATCGCTCAGCGCCACCCGCACCTTCACTACCACTGCGAGCTGGCTGGGGTCGCGGCCAGCGGCCAGAGCGCCTTCGCGCATCCACGCCGCAATTTGGCGGATCGCCGCGGGCGTGCCCAGATTGACCATCACGCCATCAGCCTGTTCTCCTGCAAGGCGGCTCATCCGCGGCCCCAGAGCTGCCAGGAGGATGCGGAGCGGCTGCTCGGGCCGGCTTCCGCCGAGGCGGAACTCGTGGGCGCGGAAGGTGGAGCCAGCGTGATCGACGCGGGCGCCGGCGTACACTGCGCGGACGATCGTGAGGTAATCGCGCGCCATGGCGAGGGGGCGGGCAAAGCTGCCGCCATGCCAGCGTGCGAGCGTTGGATTGGCCACCCCCAGCCCCAGGACGAAGCGGCCACCCGTCAGGGCGTTGAGGGTCGCGGCGACCATGCCAGCGGCGACCGGCGAGCGGGCAAAGAGGTGAAGGACGGCGGTGCCAAGCGTCACCCGTTCGGTCAGCGGGGCGCAGGCAGCCAGCAGGGCGATGGGATCGCGGGTGTTGGTCTCGCCCCGCCAGATGCCCGCGAAGCCTGCTTCCTCGACCTGGCGGGCCAGGGTGGGGAGGGTAGGGGCTGGGATGGTGCCAGTGGGGTCGATCTCGAAGTCGAGCGATGCCATTAGAGGTCGTGCCGCGCCGCCGGATGGAGCGAGCGCTTCGGGGAGTGGTCGCGCTTGTAGACCAGCATCGTGCGCTTGAACTCGATGACGACGGTGCCATCTTGCTTCAGGCCACGGGTGCGGATGGTGACAATGCCGGCCTCCGGGCGCGAGCGAGATTCCCGCTTCTCGATCACTTCGCTCTCGGCATAGAGCGTATCGCCGGCATAGAGCGGGTTCGGAAGGCGTACTTCGTCCCAGCCGAGGTTGACCGCATTCTCGCTGACGTCCGGCACGCTCTGGCCAGTGACAATCGCTAGGGTGAGGCAGGAGTTGATCAGCATGCGGCCAAAGGAGGTTCCCCGCGCATACTCCGCATCGAAGTGGATCGGGTTGGTATTCATGGTCAGCAGCGTGAACCAGATATTATCTGCGTCGGTCAGCGTCCGTCCAAGATTATGACGATAGACATCGCCGACCTCGAAGTCCTCGAAAAATCGGCCTTGCCAGCCAGGTTTGACCGTCATCACTCCTCCGTAGGTGGGAACGTCGTGCCTCAGGAT
>JAILZB010000104.1 GCA_023512725.1 Chloroflexota bacterium
GCCGAAGAGATCGACGAGGAAGTGCACGCCCTCATCATGACCGCCTACCAACGGGCGAAAGACGTCATCCGCCAGCACCGCGACAAGCTGGAACAGATCGCGCGGTACTTGATCCAGCACGAAACGATGGACGCTGTGACACTGGCCCAGATCTTCAACGAGCCTGCTCCCAGCGATGTCACGAGTGCCCCCGTGCCGGCCTGAGGCTAGGAGGCGTGCCGAGAGGGCGCACGCTCCTCTTCCCCACTCACTGGTCGTGCCAGCGGGCCGCTCTTCCCGGTGGAAGAGGCAACGAATTTCGTCCTGCGGCGCCGTTAAGCCCTTGTTTTCTCGCCTTCGCTGGGGTATCCTGCACCCCGTCCCGAGTGGCTGAGGGCGCAGGCCCCGGTGCTAGGCGGGCCGGCGAGTAGCTCCGTTCGGAGCGTCGTCCACCCCACCGGTGCACGGGCGGGGAGGCAGGGTGGCGTGACTTCACGTCAGCGCTGCTTCCGGGGCGCCGCGGTCACTCGGGGCTTTTTGTTGCGTAGCGGCGCGCTCCCACCCCGCCCTATGATGAGTGGGCACGGAAACGGTGAGCAGCCAACCGGAGGATGACACGGTATGTCTCAGGCGATGGCGGCACTCGCGACCGCGATCCGGCAGGCAAACGACCTGCTCCTTCAGGTCACGGAAGAGCTGACCTTCGAGCAAGCGAACTGGCTTCCTCCTGGCACCGCGAACCCGATCGCCCATACCTATGCTCACATTGTGGCGATCCAGGACCGCTACTTGAACACCTTTATCCTCAGCCAGCCGACCATCGCGGAGCGGGAAGGCTGGAACGAGCGGCTGAACCTTCCGCTCATCCTGCGCCTGAACCGCGAGACGGTTAGCCAGCACCCAATCGACCTGCGCGCCTTCCGGCCGTACACCGAGCGCGTCTTCGCCGAGACGAACGCCTACCTCGAGCGGGCGGACGAGACAGAGCTCGCGCGGGTCGTCCAGGGATTTCGAGGCCCGCTGCCGGTGGGCGAGCTGCTCGGTCGCTTCATGGCCCCGCATGCGGCGATGCATCTCGGTGAGATCTGCGCCCTCAAGGGCATCCAGGGGCTGAAGGGCTTGCCCTTCTGAACCACGCCCCGAGGGCAGCGCGGCTGCTGCCCACCGATGGTGCTCACCCGTGATGGAGTCCCTCCCTGGCCTGCTGGCGGAGTTCGCCGGCCTCGCGGTGGCGGTGGTCGTGCCGCTCTTCGTGGCAATGGACCCCCTGGGTGCCCTCCCCCTGGTGCTCGCCTGGACGGGTCAGCTCCCGATCGCCGAACGTGAGCGCCAGTTCCGCGATGCCTTGCTCACCGCCTTAGCGATCGGGGGCATCTTTGCCGTGGGTGGGGGCGCCCTGCTGGGCCTGCTGGGGATCGGGGTAGCCGACTTTCTCGTTGCTGGCGGTGCGGTGCTGCTGGTGCTCGCCGTGCGCGACCTGGCCCTGAGCGGAGAAGAGCCCCGTGGCCAGCCGACGGTGGCCGATTTCGGCGTCGTGCCGATCGGGACGCCGCTGCTGGCTGGCCCCGCCACTCTGGCGACGATCCTCATCCTGGTAGGCAAGTACGGCCTGCTCCCGACGCTCTTGGCGCTCGGCCTCAACTTGCTGCTGGCCTGGTGGCTGTTCCGTCAGGCGGGGGTGGTCACGCGCCTCCTGGGCCAGAATGGGCTGCGGGCACTTTCCAAGATCGTCAGCCTGGTGCTGGCCGCGATCGCCGTGCGGCTCATCCGGGAGGGAGTGGTCACCATTTTCCAGCTCCCTTCCCTCTGAAGAGGAAGAGTAGGAAGCCGCTGGCTCACCATCGTCCATTCCCCGCGCCGGTCCAGCGCCGACCAGGACCGAGCCGGGGGCGCGCAAACGTCTCCTGGCCTGAAGAGGGGAACTTTTGTTGGGGAGTACGCGTTCTCTTCCTGGCGGGCAGCCGCCTACGACCCGGCAGGAGGTCTGACATGGCCAGGCGGACACGGAAGAAGTAGCACGTCAAGGGCGTCGGTGAGAAAGAGCAGCGCATGTGCCAGCACATCCTCAAGGAGGCGAAGGAGAGCGGACGCTATGGCGAGCGGGCGGAAGAGGTTGCGGCGCGTACCGTCCTGAAGCATCACCGCGAGGAAGGCCACCAGCGCGGAGAAGAAGCGCGCTTTACGGGGCACTAAGCGAGCGGCTAGACTGCCGCCGGCCGGGTGGTCCCTATGCTGGTCGCTCCCACCTTCGGCTGGCACGGGAGAGTCTCTGTCCGGCTGGAGGCAGTGGTGGGTACCAAGCGACTGGCGTTTGTCCTGGGACTGGTGGTCGCGGGGGTGGTCGGCAGTCTGCCGGTGGCGGCGACTGGTCCGCGCCCGCCCCAGGGGGCACCGGCAGCCGGCACGACCTTCACCTACCAGGGGCAACTCAACGCGGGGGCAACCCCGTTCACGGGGAATTGCGATTTTGTCTTTTCCCTCCATGATGCCCCAGCTACGGGCAACCGCGTCGGCTCGCTGGTAGTCCGCTCGGGGGTGGAGGTGGTGAACGGGCTGTTCACCACCACCCTCGACTTCGGGCCAGAGGCGTTCAACGGCGATAAGCGCTGGGTCGAGACGTCGGTCAAGTGCGGGGCAGAGACCACCTTCACGACCCTAACCCCTCGTCAGCCGCTGACGGCGGTGCCCTATGCCCTCTTTGCGCTGAACCTCCCCGCCCAGTACTACTACGGCACGAGCTGGACGGGAAGTGCCGTCAAAGGGCTGGCGGTGAGCACCAACTCCCCCGCCAGCGATGCTGCTGCCCTCTACGGCGTCTTCGAGAGCCCGAGCGGGGTGCTGGCTCCCCCCGAAACGCGTGGCCGCGGGGTCTGGGGTGATTCCTTCAGCGGGGTTGGAGTGCTTGGCTCGAGCGGCCAGAATGATGGTGTTGCCGGGATTGCGGCGTCGAGCGGGAAGAGCGGCGTCTTCGGGTATAACGTGAGCGGGCCGGGGGTCACGGGGAAAAGTGGGGGAGGCGATGGCATCGTCGGCTTCTCCCAGACGGCCGGCAAGAGTGGCGTCTACGGCCAGAACACCCTTGGGGCGGGAGTAACGGGGAGCAGCCAGAGCGGTGACGGCGTAGCGGGCTTCTCGAATGGTGCGGGCAAGAGCGGGGTCTTCGGCGCTAACCCGGTGGCAGGGGGGGTCGGGGTGACCGGCCAGAGCCAGGCCGGGATCGGCGTGTACGGCACCAGCGCCCAGGCCGACGGGATCGTGGGGGTCGCGGGTGCGAGTGGGAAGAACGGCGTCTACGGCCAGAATACCCAGCCGGGGGGAGTAGGGCTCAGCGGTTATGGGCCAGCGGGGGTCGGGACCCTCGGACGAAGCGAGACCGGAGCCGGAGTGGCTGGCTTCAGCAAGAGTGGCGCCGGGGTTCAGGCATTCAGCGAGAGCGGCAACCTCATCGAAGGCTTTGCGGCGGGAGAGCGCCGGGTCTTCTACATCTCGACCAACGGCAGTGTCTTCGCCAGCGGGAGCTTCAACTGCGGGCTGCCAGCGAACTGCTTCAATGCTGGCAGCGGCGCCGATCTCGCCGAGCGGATCCCGGCGAGCGAACCGCTGCAGCCCGGGGAGGTCGTCGAGATCGATCCAAGCGCGCCCGGCCGCTTCCGGCGGGCGCGCACCGCCCGCTCTCCGCTGGTGGTGGGGGTCATCTCGACGGCTCCTGCCATCACCATGAACGGCTTGCCGGGCGATGGCCGGCCGCTCCTCGCCCTGGCCGGAATGGTGCCAGTGCGGGTGAACGATGAGAACGGGCCCATCCAGCCGGGTGACCTGCTGACTGCCTCCTCCACGCCTGGGGAGGCGATGCGGGCTGGCCCGAACCCACCGCCGGGCACCGTCATCGGGAAGGCGCTCGGTAGCCTCGCCGCCGGCCATGGCAGCGTACCGATGCTGGTGCTGGCGCGTTAGGAGGAACGCATGCCACGGTGGGGGATCGTGATCGCGCTGGCGCTCGCTCTCGCCGGGGGAGGGGTAACGCAGGCCGCAAGCGCAGCCTACAGCCTACGGGCGGCGGTCATTGCGCAGGGGGGCAACGTGAGCGGCGGAGGACCGTATCAGCTTGGCGTCACGGCTGCTGAGCCGCTGGCGGGTGAGCAACGTGGCGGTCGCTACCAGCTGCTCGGCGGCTTCTGGGCAGCGGCCGCCCGCGGGCCGCTGCCTCAGCCGCGGGCAGGCACGGTGTTCTTGCCGGTGATAGGGCGCAACGCGCCTCCCTGATGCCTCAGCGGTCGATCACGCGCTGGAGGTCACTCAAGGTGTAGGGCTTGGCCAGGATGGCATCGACGCCGCGCCGGCGCGCCGCCTCCGCGTCCAGCTCAGCCCCCCAGCCAGTTGTGAGGACAAAGCGGATGGTAGGCCAGCGCGCTTTCACCGCCGCAGCGAGGTCCCAGCCAGTCATCCCGCTCCCCAGGCCGAGGTCCGAGAGCACGACATCAAACGCCTGGGTGGTGAGCAGAGCGAGCGCCTCTTCCCCCGAGGTGGCGACCATCACCCAGTGGCCATCCAACTCCAGCATCCGGCGGGCCATCTCGGCCAGGCGGGGGTCGTCATCGACAGCCAGCACCCGCCGGCCGGGGAGGCGCTCCGCTGGGGATGGTGCCGCGGCTGGTGCCGGCTCGCTAGTGGTGAGGGGCAGGCTCAGGCGAAAGACCGTGCCCCGGCCTGGTGCCGAACGTACCGTGATCGTCCCGCCGTGCCGCTCGACAATTCGATAGACAGTCGGCAGGCCTAGGCCGGTGCCGCGCTCACCCTTGGTGGTGAAGAACGGCTCGAAGATCCGCTCCTGGATCTCTTCACTGATCCCGATGCCACTATCGCGGACCTCGAGGATGGCACGGTTCCCCTGGCGCTGGGCGGTCAGCTGGATCATTCCCCCGGTCGGCAGAGCGTCGACAGCGTTGAAGATCAGGTTCGTCAGGGCCTCGCGGAGGGCATCGGGCCAGCCCTGGATGGTCAGGTCCGCGGGCGCACTCACGGTGAGGGTGATCGGGCGGCCTTCCCGCTGGGCGAGGTCGCGCCAGCGTGGCGCGGTAAGCCGAGCGACGTCTTCCAGCAGCTCAGCGACCACCACGGGTTGGGCTGGCCCCAGCGCCTCGGGCCGGGCAAAGCTTTGGAGGCGACGCACGGTCAGCGCACCATCCGCGCTCGCTTGTAAGATGAGGGTGAGTGATTCCCGCAACCGGTCCAGGCTGGGCACGAGCTGCTCCAGTTCGCTCAGGGCAAGCTGACTGTGCCCGGCGATCAGGCTGAGGCTCTGGTTGAGGGTGTGGGCGATGCCGCCCGCCATCTGGCCGAGCGCGCGGAGCTTATCCGATTGGGCGAGCTGCTGGGCCTGGGCTTCTGCTTCCTTGCGGGCGCTGATATCTTCGAGCGTGAGGAGGCAGAACTCCGGCGCCCCACGAGCATCGCAGATGATCGAAGCCGTCGCTTCCGCCCAGAAGAGGGAGCCATCGCGCCGCTGGCACGGGATCTCACCGTGAATTTCGCTGCTTCTCCCGCTCACCAGGCGCTGGAGGGCAGCCTGAGCTCGCTCGCGAGCACCCGGTGGGAAGATGGCAAAAACGCTGGTCCGGTCGAGCGCGGCGGTAGAGAAGCCGAGCAGGCGGTGGAAGGCCCGGTTGGCGCGAAGAATGAACCCATCCCGATCGACCTGCGCTACGCCGAGGCTCGACTGCTCGAAGATCGCGCGGAAGCGCGCCTCACTAGCGGCCAGTTCACGCGCTACCCGCTTCCGCTCGCTGATGTCGATCATCCCCCCGGCCATGCGGATAGCCCGACCGCTGGCGGCGCGGACGATCGCGCCGCGGTCGAGGACCTCGCGATAGCGCTGGTCGCGGTGCTGGAAGCGGTACTCCTCTTCCCAGGTCGTCGCCTCGCCCTGGAGGGCACGCCAGAGCCCTTCCTCCACGCGCGGGCGGTCTTCGGGGTGGATGCGTTCGCGCCACCAGTCAATGGTTGGCTCGATAGTCCGCGGGTCGTAGCCGAAGAGGGTCTGCAGCCCCTCGCTCCACCAGAGCACTCCCCGCTCAAGGTCCCAGTCCCAGATGGCATCGGCGGTGACGCGGGCGACGAGCGCCAGGCGTTCCTCGACCCAGCGCCGCGCTTCGTCCGCCCGCACCCGCTGGGTGACATCCACCAGCACTGCATGCACTGCTGGGCGGCCGTTGAACTCCGCCCGCCGCGCCGTTACCTCGACGATCAGCTCGCGTCCATCCTTGTGACGGTGGTGCTGCTGGCCGAGCGGGGTGTAGTCTGGCGTCAGGGCCTGGATGCGCTGGCGGAGCTGGGGGAGGTCGTCCTCCTGGCGGATGTCCGTCACCTTCAGGCGTAAGAACTCCTCCCGCGAATAGCCATACTGCCGGATTGCGCCCGCCGTGACGTCGAGGAAAGCGAAGGATTCCGCGTCGAAGACCCACTGCGCGAGCGGGCTCTCTTGGAATAAGGTGCGGTAGGCGTTGTCCTGGTGGTCCATGCTCGTCCTTGAGCGAACTCAGGCTTCCCCGCGTGGGTACACCCGGGCCTCAGATCTCTCTCGGCGGTTGCTGCTCGCCCCCCCAGCGGTAAAATGGCCCCGGCGCCCCCAGAAACATACCAGCTTGCTGGCAGGGGGAGGAGGGACCAGCGTGCCACGACTGGGTTACCACGCCCTGGCCGATGCCCTGGTGGCGGAAGGGGTGGAGGTGGTGTTTGGGGTGATGGGGGATGGCAACCTCCATCTGATTACCGACCTGGCCGAGCGCCACGGGGTGCGCTACCTCGCTGCGCGCCACGAGGCTGGCGCCGTCGCCATGGCCGATGGCTACAGCCGGGCAACCGGCCGACCGGGGGTCTGCACGGTGACCCACGGCCCTGGGCTGACTCAGACCGGCACGCCGCTCATCGCCGCTCGCCGCGCCCGCAGCCCAGTGGTGCTGATCGCGGGCGACACCCCCGTTGGAGCGCGCCACCACGCCCAGAATATCGACCAGCAGAGCTTCGCCCTGGCCAGCGCTGGGGCCGTGCAGCCGTTGCGGGGGCCAGCCTTCATTGCTGAGGATACCGCGCTTGCCTTTCGTCATGTGCGCCTCGGTGCTGGCCCGATTGTGCTGAATGCCGGGCTAGACGTCCAGCTGCAGCCGGTCCCCGAGGCGCAACGGCCTGCACCATCCTGGGAATGGCTGGCGCCGCCCCAGCGTCGCGTCCCCGACCCCGAGCGGGTAGCGGCCGTGGCGGCACGCCTCGAGCAGAGTAGCCGCCCGGTAGTGCTTGCTGGCCGGGGGGCGGTGCTGGCCGGGGCGCGCGCGGCGCTCCTCGCGCTGGCAGAACGGACCGGTGCCGTGCTCGCAACGACCCTGCTGGCCAAAGGGTGGTTCGCGGGAGAGCCGTTCGTCGTTGGGCTGGCGGGCGGCTTTGCCGACGCGCGGGCCCGGGCGGTCCTCGCCGAGGCGGACCTCGTGCTGGCCTTCGGTGCCAGCCTAAACCCCTTCACGCTCGACCAGGGGCGCCTCTTCCCACGCGCTGCCATCGTCCAGATCGAGAACGACCCTGCCCAGGTAGGAGCGTTCACGCGGGTTGCCGATGCCATCCTGGCCGATGCCCGGCTGGCGGCTGAGGCGTTGCTGGCGGCGCTTCCCGCCACGCCTCGCCCGGGGTTCCGCCAGCCAGCGCTCCAGGAGCAGTTGGCAGCACCCCTCCCGGAGCCCGAGTACCTCCCGGCAGCGGATGGGCTCGACCCACGGCTGGTAGCTATCCGAGCGGACCAGGCCCTGCCGCCGAACCGCGTGGTGGTGGTGGGCATCGGCCATTACAGCGGCTACCCGGCCATTCACGTCGGGGTGGCCGACCCGCGGGACCTCATCCTTCCGTGGCAGCTGGGAGCCGTCGGCCTAGGGTTACCGGTGGCCATCGGCGTGGCAGTCGGCCGCCCGGGCCAGCCGGTCGTCGTCTTCGAGGGTGATGGTGGGGTGATGATGAGCTTGCCCGAGCTAGAGACCGCCGCTCGCGAGCGGGTCCCCCTCCTTGTCATCGTCCTCGATGACCGGGCCTACGGCGCTGAGCTGCATCTCCTTACTGCGGCGGGTCTCCCCACCCGACTAGCCTGCTTCGACAACCCCGACTTCGTCCAGGTGGCGACGGCCCTCGGGATGATGGCCGAGCGCGTTACCAATGAGGCCTCCCTCATTGCGGCATTGCGCCGCTTCGACGGCAGCCGGTCAACCCTCCTGCACGTGCCAGTCACGCGGCAGGTGGTCCACTGGGAGATCTTTCGGGCTCTCCGGCCGGAATCCGCGTCAGCAGTATAATGAAGTCTGGCCGCTCGCCCGGAGCCAGGGCTACCCGAGCGGTGGGGAGGTGTCGTGTGATCAGCAAGCGTCCGCTCATTTCCGGCACGCTCCCGCCCGCAACCGAAGTCGACGACGCCAGTTACCTCGCCTTCATCGAAGGGGTGCGTGCCTTCACCCTCCAGCAGGTCGAGAGCCAGATCCATGCCCGCTACCAGCAGGCAGCAGCGACCTTCGCGCGCCAGCATGGCCGCCCACCGGCCACCTTCGCGGAAGTTCGTGCCCTGCTCGACCAGGATCCACTGGTGCAGGCACGGAACCGGCTCTGGCGGAGCAGCCAGGAGATGATGTGGGAAGGCGTGATCGCGACCTATCGCAAGCGTGAGGCTGAACTCCTGGCGGAGCTAGAGGAGGCAGACCGCAGCGGCCCCGGCACGGTCCAGTGGGACCCCAACTTCGTCTACCCGGACTACGTTCAAGCCTACGAGATCCATCTCCAGCCGGGTTCTTACCACCGCGCCCCGCTCGCGGGCTACATCTACCACTACGGGACCAAGATCTTCTTTACCGGCCGCAACGATGGCGATGCCCTCCACCGCGCTCAGGTACAGGCGGCACCCATTCCGGCCGACGGCCAGGTGCGGTGTATTCTGGACCTTGGCTGCTCGATCGGTCAGAGCACGACGGCCTTCAAGGCGCGCTTCCCCGCCGCCGAGGTCTGGGGGATCGATATCGCCGCGCCGATGGTCCGCTATGCCCACAAGCGCGCCATTGACCTCGGCCTGGAAGTCCACTTCGCCCAGATGGCCGCCGAGCAGCTGCGCTTCCCCGATGGGTACTTCGACCTCGCGCATGCCTTTCTCCTCTTCCACGAGCTGCCGGTGCCAGTCATTCGGCAGACCATCCGCGAGGTGGCGCGAGTGCTCCGGCCAGGCGGCCTCTTCGTCATCTACGAGTTCGTGGTCTACAACCCGGATGACCCCTCGCCGGTGGGCGAGTATTTGCTGGACTTTATCACCCGCGAGAACGGCGAGCCGTTCGCCTGGGACTTCTGCCACCTCGACTTCCTGGCCGAGCTTCGCCAGGGCGGGTTCCACGACGCCCAACGCATCCAGACGAACGCGGGCCGACCAGCGGTGGTGGCCACCCGCTGACGAGGCGCGCTGCGCGCCCCACGCCGTCAGGTATTCCCTACGGGGATCGCCTATGATGGGCTATCCCTGACCCAAGGAGCTGTGGTGTCGACCGCTTCCCTCCCGCTCCCGCACCGCCGAACCGGCGACCGGGTGCGGTTCGGTCTGAACGCGACCCCGATGCATACCAGCTGGCCAGAGTACCTGCGGCTCTGCCAGGAAGCAGAGGCAATGGGGTTCGACTCCTTCTGGGTGTTCGACCACTTTGTCCCCGGGCCGGCCTCGCCGGAGGGAGCGTGCCTGGAGTGTTTCACCACCCTGGCCGCGCTGGCCAGCGTGACCCGCCGGATCCAGCTTGGGGCGCTGGTCCTAGGCGTGACCTATCGGAATCCGGCGCTAGTGGGCAAAATGGGCGCCATGCTCGATGTCATCTCCGGTGGGCGGTTCATCCTGGGGATGGGTGCTGGTTGGTATCGCCTCGAACACGAGATGTACGGCATCCCCTTCCCGCCTAACGCGACCCGCGTGCGCATGCTCGACGAGGCGCTCGCGCTCATCCGCACGCTGTGGACCCACCAGCCCGCTTCCTTTCAGGGCCGCTACTACACACTCAAGGACGCACTGACGGACCCGCCACCGGTGCAGCAGCCCTATCCCCCGCTCCTGGTCGGCTCGCGGGGTGAGCAGCTCGGGCTACGGGTGGTCGCGCGCCATGCCGACCAGTGGAACACCGCCGCCGCCCTGGAGGAGGCCACGCGGCTCTCGGCCCTGCTCGATACCCGCTGCCGCGAGGTCGGCCGCGACCCTGCCACCGTCGAGCGCACGGCAATCGTGCTCCAGACGATCGCGGCCAACCCCGCCGCTGAGCGGGCGCAGCAAGAGCGGCTGGAAGCCATCTTCCGACAGCCGTTCGCGGCGCTGGCGCCGCGGGTGCTCAGTGGGCCGCCGGAGGCGGCGGTCGAGCGGCTGCACGCCTACCGCGAGGCTGGTTTTACCCACTTCATGTTCTCGGTCTTCGCGCCCTACGACCTGGCCGGGCTCAAGGTGCTTGCCGAGCAGGTGCTCGCCCGGCTTCGCTAGCTAGGATGCGCAAAAAAGATGCAGCGCCTGCCAAAAACGGATATCGTAGGCACACTCCTGCATCGATGGACCATCAAGGAGGTGACTATCATGCTCCTGCAACGCAGCATCCTCCGCCTGCTTGGCAGCACGTTGACTGCCGGCGCCTTGCTGGTGGGGGCGTGTCAGGCTCCGGCCGGACCGGCAACGACTGGTGGAGGAGCACCCGCGCCGGCGAGCCCCACGGTCAAGACGATCGTACCAGTCCAACCTGGGCCCCCGCTCAACGTCGAGGTCAAGATCGGCTTTGTCAGCTCGATGACCGGGCCGATTAACGACTCGTCGACGGCCAACCTGCGCGGTTTCGAGCTGGCAATTGAAGACTGGAACAACGCTGGTGGCTTCGGCGGGCGGAAAGTGGTGCCGGTGGTCTACGACGACGAGTTCCAGCCCCAGCGTGCGATCGAGTTGACCCAGCGGCTGATCAACGTTGACCGGGTGGCAGGCATCGTCGGCTACAACTTCGGCGGCGCGGCCCTGGCAGCGATCGACGTGGCTCAGGCGGCGGGCGTTCCGCTGATCGTGACCGGCTCGGGCGTGGGTGAGGTGACGGCGCGCTACGCGAAGGAGCCGGTGAACTACATGTTCGGCGTCCGCATGCTCGACCGGGTCCAGGCCCGCGTGGCCTTCCGCTTTATGCGCGATAAGCGCAACGTCCCGCTGAACAAGATCGCGATCCTCGGCGATACCAGCGGCTACGGGCAGCAGAGCACCATCGACGGCACCAACGCCCTCGCGGACCTTGGCGCCCGCCCCTGCGCCATCGAGACGATCCAGCCGGGAGAGACCGACGCCACCCCACAGCTCCAGCGCATCCAGGCGGCCGGTTGCGAGGCCCTCATCCTCTACACCTTCGCACCCGAGACCACGGCCATCCTGAACAGCGCGCGCAAGATCAACTCCCCGATCAAGTTCTTCGGCAACTGGGGCTGGAGCCAGCCGGCACTCTACAAGCTGGCGGGCGAGGAGTTGCTGCGTGGTATTCCCTTCGTCCAGTCCTTTACCGTGGACATGAGCCCGGAGGCGCGTGCCCTCAACGAGCGCCTGCTCGAGCGCTACAAGGAATCGCTCTTTCCGCTCAATAGCGCCCAGGGCTACGATGGCACCATGCTGCTCTTGCGCGCGATCGCGAAGGCGCAGTCGACCGACGGCAAAAAGATTGTTGAGGCGCTGGAGAGCACGAGCGGCTACAAAGGCGTGACCCGGATCAACCAGGCTCCCTTCAGCAAGACCGACCATGAGGGGCTGGATGACGATGCGATGTACTTCATGGGCGAGTGGAAGGGGGGTGTGATCGTCACGGCCCAGTAGAAGGGCTGACTTACCACCCCAGGCGGTGGCAGGGCAGCCCTGCCACCCGGCAGGCCGGGCTGGCGCGGTCAGTGAGAACGGCGACGACGGGAAGACCCATGGACCTTGTCCTGCAATTCGTGCTTTCTGGGCTGGCGCTTGGCGCGATCTATGCCATCGTCGCCCAGGGGATCTATGTCACCTACGCGGCGACCCGCACCTTCAACTTCGCGCAGGGCGAGCTGGTCGTCATTGGCGCATTTCTCGCCCTCTCGACGATGGCGTTCCTCGCCGCGCCGATCGAGGTCGGTTTTCCGGCCGGCATTCTTGCGGGCATGCTGGGGGGCGCGGTGCTCGGCGTCATCATCGAGCGGGTGGCGGTAGCGCCAGTGAGCGGGGGACCGGAGCGGCACGAGTGGCTGGTCAGCACCGCAGGGGTCTCGTTCATCCTGCTCAATGCGATGACGCTCATCTGGACCCGCGAGACGGTGCGATTCCCCAAGCCGTTCGGAGAGCAAGTGCTCCGGATCGGTGGGGCAGGCCTGCTGCCCCAGGAGGGGTTTGTCATCGTCGCGGCGGTGGTGGTGGTCGGGGTGCTGCTCCTCGTGCTCGAGCGGACCCAGATCGGGCGGGCGTTCCGCGCGGTCGCCTTCAACCGTGAGGCCGCCGAGCTCAAGGGGATCAACTCCCGGCTGATGGCCGTCGGCGCCTATGGGCTCTCGGGGGCACTGGCAGGACTGGCCGGGAACCTGGTGGGCCCCATTACCAACGTGAACGCGGCCATGGGGCTGAACCTGCTGATCAAGGGGTTTATCGCCGCCATCGTCGGCGGGATCGGCAACCCCTGGGGGATCGTGGCAGCCGCCGTGCTGCTCGGGATCGCCGAAGCATCCCTCTCCTTTGCTATCGGGGCCTGGCGCGCGGCTGCACGCCCTGTCTCTTATACCCCTCGC
>JAILZB010000105.1 GCA_023512725.1 Chloroflexota bacterium
GGGTTCGATTCCGCTGTGGCGGCTATGCTACCAGCTCCACCTCCCAGGGTCAACGCCTGGACCACCCCAACATCGTTGGCGCGATTCCCGGGGGTCCCGCTAAGATCTCTCGGACATGCGCTAGGCGCGTGTCCCGGAAAACTCCCTGCTACGGAGGGAGACCGGGGTCCCCAAAAATCGCTGCGCGACATTTGGGGCTGGTCTAGCGCCGCGGTGCAGGATCCGCGGGGGAGGGTGCGAAACCCTACTCACCGTACGCCGCCATGTCCGTGCGCGCACCGCTCAGTGGAATCCGTGTTCTGGAGCTGGCCGGTTACGAAGCGGACGACCTCATGGGAACGCTGGCCAGAAAAGCGGAAGCAGCAGGCTATGATGTGGTATTGGTCACCGGTGACAAAGACCTGCTGCAGTTGGTCAGCGACCACATCCAGGCTGTCCTGACCCGGAAAGGGATTACCCAGGTGGACCGCTATACTCCCCAAGCTGTGCTCGAGCGGTTTGGCGTGACGCCCGCGCAAATCATCGACCTTAAAGGCTTCATGGGAGACCCGTCCGACAACATCCCTGGTGTACCTGGCATTGGGGAAAAGACTGCGGTGAAACTGTTACAACAGTTTCCCAGCGTAGAATCTGTGTTAGAACATCTTGACGAGATCACAGGGACCAAATTGCGGGCACGTCTGGCTGAACACCGCGAACAGGCGCTGCTCTCGAAACGCTTGGCGACCATTCGCTGTGATGCGCCGCTCCCCGTAGACGTACCTGACTTGTGTCTGCCAGCTGTTCCTTGGCCGCGGGTCAGAGAGGCTTTTCAACGGCTGGGCTTTCGCTCGTTGCTCGACAGGATTCCCCGGGCAATCGACAGCGCTGCAGCGGCAGACGACAGCACACCTACGGCAGACGACAACGCGCCGTATGCCGTGTCGAAACCGGCTCTGCCCAGCCAAGCGCACAGCATGGCGGAGCGCGGCGAGCAGGGCCCCGCGCGGTCTGAAGCGGCGGTCGAAGTGCGGGCTGACCTGCCCGTGGAGCGGGTGTACACGCGCCGGGCTTGGTCCACATTGTTAGCGCAGCTAACGGGTCCCATCGGAATTTTGCCCGTATGTGACAGCCTTGATTACCACCAGGCCCATTTGCTTGGGGTGGCCCTGGGTGTACGCGGACGCGGTTGGTTTTTGTCCTTAGAACCGGGGCGGTCAGAGTTGAATATGGGTGATATCCGGCCGCTCCTGACGCCGGAGTTTGAAAAGGTAACGTTCGATTTAAAGGCTTTGGCGGTGGTCCTGGATGGGCGCGGTACTGCACTGGTCCACGATGGTTCTTGGTTCGACGTAATGATTGGCAGCTATCTCTTGAACCCGTCGGACGGTGAAGTCAGTCTTGCTCACGTGGTTGAACGGGAACTGCGGCGGACGTTGCCACCGGTGCAGCCGGGACAGGAGGATGCGCCCGAAGCTGCGGCGCGGTTTGCAGCCTGCTTGCCGGAGTTGCAACCGCACATTGCCGCGGCTTTACAGGCGCAAGCGGTGGATGACCTGTACCAGCGGGTAGAACTGCCGCTGGAGTTTGTGTTGGCGCGCATGGAGGTCCTGGGTTTCCCTGTGGACGCTGCGCGTTTGCGCCAGTTCGGGGTGGAATTGCAGACGAAGATTGAGCAGCTTCGGACGCGGATCTTCGAGCAGGCAGGGAGCGAGTTTAACCTAAATTCGCCGAAACAACTGGGCGAGGTCTTGTTTGACAAACTCGGTCTGCCTGCGCTCAAAAAGACGAAGACGGGCTATTCGACCAGTGCGGATGTCTTGGAGAAACTGGCACCGTACCACCAGGTGGTCCATGACATCCTGGAGTACCGCCAGCTCACGAAGCTGAAGACGACCTACGTGGATGCTCTACCCGCCTTGGTCAATCCTCGCACCGGCCGGATCCATACCAGCTTCAACCAGACCGTTGCCCGCACGGGTCGCCTCAGCTCCTCGGAGCCGAATCTCCAGAACATCCCGGTCCGTACGCCGCTCGGGCGTCGGATCCGCCAGGCGTTCATCGCCAGCCGGCCGGACAGCGTCCTGCTTTCGGCGGACTATTCCCAGATCGAACTGCGGATCCTCGCCCACGTGACCCAGGACCCGGCTCTCCTGGCCGCCTTCGCCCGCGGGGACGATATCCACGCTGCCACCGCTGCAGCGATCTTCCGCGTCTCGCTGGAAGCCGTTACCCCCGAGCAGCGACGCGTCGCGAAGACGACCAATTTCGGCGTGATCTACGGCATCAGCGATTTCGGCCTCGCCGAGCGGACTGACCTCTCGCGTCAGGAGGCTGCCCAGTTCATCCGCACCTACTTCGAGACCTACCCCGGCATCCGGGACTACATCGAGCGCACGAAAGAAGCTGCCCGGCGAGGGCGGGTCCAGACCCTCACCGGGCGCTTCCAGCGCTTCTCGGAACGCGAGATCCTGAGCGCTACCCCTTCGGTGCGCGGCGCTGCTGAACGGACCGCCATCAATATGCCGATCCAGGGCACCGCCGCCGACATCATCAAGCTGGCGATGGTTCGCCTGCACCGCGAGCTCACCGAGCGCGGGATCCAGTGTGGGCTGCTGCTCCAGGTGCATGACGAGCTGTTGCTCGAAGTCGAAGAGCGCCGGGTGGAGGAGATTGCCCGCCTGGTCTGCGACGTGATGGAGCATGCCTACGAACTCTCGGTGCCACTCAAGGTCGAAGTGAAAGTTGGCAAGAATTGGGATGAGATGACAGCGCTCCATGTCTGAACGGGTGAACGCTCCTGCGACCGTCGTTGAGCTACTGGTGCCAGCGAGGGAGCTAGCCCTTGCCCCGACCCTCGCGAGCGGCCAAGTCTTCCGCTGGCGCCCCCATGGTGCCGGCTGGGTGGGGGTGGTGGGGAGGACCGTCTGGCAGGTGAGCCAGCACGGCGAGCGTCTCACGGTCACCAGCTGGGGGGCACCAGTCGATGTAGCGGCGGTCCAGCGCTTCTTCCGGCTGGAGGTGGAGCTTGGGCAGCTCTACGCCGCGCTGGGGGGGCGCCAGCCGCTCCTCGATGCGGCGCTGGCGCGCTTTCCTGGCCTGCGGGTGGTCTGCCAGCCAGCGGACGATGCGCTGCTCAGCTTTGCGGTCGCCTCGGCGAACCACGTCGGTCGGATCGCGCGCTCGTTGGACCGGCTTGCCGCGGCCCTCGGCCCGCCGATCGCGACCCCTGGCGGGGAGCCATTCTGGGCTCTGCCCGGCTGGGAGCAGCTCGCGGCGGCCGATCCGGACTGGCTCTGGCGGGTGGCGGACCTCGGCTATCGGGGGCGGGTGCTCCAGCGGCTGGGGGAGGCCCTAGCCCGCCGGCCAGCGGGCTGGCTCGCGGGGCTGGCAGCCCTTCCCTACTCAGAGGCGCAGCGGGAGCTTGCCGCCCTGCCCGGGATCGGCCCCAAGATTGCCGATTGCGTCTGCCTCTATGGGCTCGGCTTCGACGAGGCAGTACCGATCGACTCCCACCTTTGGGCAATTGCGCGTACCCTGTTCGGGCCGGCTATTCCCACTGCTAGCCTGACGCCCCGGACCTACCGGGCGGTGGCCGACCTGTTCCGCGCTACCTTCCCCGCTGCTCCCGGCTGGGCCCAGCACTATCTCTTCCACGCCCGACGCCTGACCCCGCTGGCGGTGCGGCGCCAGGTAGCCTGATGCCTGAACTGCCCGAAGTCGAGACGCTGCGCCGGGGGCTGGCTGAGCGGCTCGTTGGCCGCACGATCGCGGCGGTGGAGGTGCGGCTCCCCAAGCTGTTCGTCCAAGGCGACCCAACCACCCTGGTAGGCAAGCAGGTCGCTGCCATTCGCCGAGTCGCGAAATTCCTCGTCTGGGAGTTTGCCGACGACTGGTCGCTGGTGCTGCACCTCAACCTGACCGGCCAGATCATCCTCCAGCTTCCCGATGGTACGCGCTTCGCTGGCGGGCACCCCATCCCGGCGTTTACTGTGCCGCTCCCTCACAAGACGACGCGTCTGCTCCTGACGCTCGATGATGGCTCCTGGCTTGCCCTCGATGACGTGCGCACCTTTGCCCGCGCCTGGCTGCTCCCCCGTCCAGCCGCCGAGGCGTTCCTCGCGGCCCAGCGGCGCGGACCGGACGCCCTCCTTGACCCGCTCGACCCGGCTACGCTCTCCCAGCAGTTGCGCCGGCACAAGCGCGCTCCGATCAAAGCGGTGCTGCTCGACCAGGCGTTCCTCGCCGGGGTGGGCAACATCTATGCCGACGAGGCGCTCTTTGGGGCGGGTATCCACCCGGCGCGCCCCGCTGGCGACCTGAGCGAGACAGAGGTGGTGCGCCTGCTCGCGGAAGTCCGGGCGGTGGTCCAACTGGCAGTCCAGGAAGGGGTGGCGCGCGTCCGCAACGGGCGGGCAGTGCCAGGGGCCCAGCTTCCCCGGGTCCACGCTCGCCGGGGCGAGCCCTGCCCGCGCTGCCGCCAGCCGATCGTGAAGACCGTGGTCGCCCAGCGCGGTACCTATTTTTGCCCAGTCTGTCAGCCGCTGGAAGCTGCCTCGCCGAACAGCACCACCGCGATCCGGTAGAACGACCAGCTGGCCAGGCGCGGGCGCTGGCGTTCGAGCGTCGGCACCAGTGACGGAGGGACAGTCGGGTTCACCTCGACCAGCCAGACCCGACGGGCGCTTGCCGTCCGCTCGTGAGCAAGGGCAGGGTCTTCCCCCTCGTCAAAGCCCATGATCGGCAAACTCCCGTGGTAGTAGCGGCGGAGGAGGATCCCTTCGTATCCCTGGTAGAGAAGGAGCATATCGCCGGGCTGCTCCTGCTGGTGGAGGAGCGCTGCGACTGGCCGCCACTCTTCTTTCGGGTGGACGAACACCACGAGCCCAAGCGCCGGCAGCCCGGCCGCCACGGCTGCCCAACCCAGCAGCGGTCGCCAGCGTGCCAGCGCCACCGCGGCTGCTGCCAGGGCAAGGGGGGCAACCAGGGCCAGGTGCCGCTTCACGCTGTTGCCGGCCAGCGTCAGCATGCTGGCATCGAGGGCGAGGATGAAGGCAAGAGCGGCTGCTCCCGCAAGCGGGCGAGCAAGTGCGGAGTGGTGCCGTGACAGCCAACCCACGCCAAGAAGCACTCCTGTGCCAGCAGCGAGGCCAGGGAGAAAGAGCAAAAGCGCCCGTTCGGCAAAGCGGTGGCCAGCAGCTTCATCGAGCGCGCGCGCAAGCAGGGGAAGCAGTGGGAACGCGAGCACAAGGATGAGCGCGGTGGTGAGCAGCCAGGCACGGAGCGCCGGGCCCCGCGGCCGGACGGCGATCAGGAAGAGGAGGTTGAGAAGCGCCAGCAGGGGGATGGCTCCGTAGTGGAGGTAGCAGGCCATCAGCGCTGCCAGACCATAGCTGACGAGGAGCCCGGGCGGCGGGGTGTGAGCAGGCTGGCAACGGAGGCGGGCGCCGATCCCGGCGAGGGCGGCAGCAGCCACGCTGACCAGCAGTGCCGTGAGGGCGACGCTCCGCTGCTCCTGGCTGTACCAGACGCCGAGGGCAGAGGTGGCAAGAAGGGCTGCTGCCAGGCCCGCGCCAGGGAGCGCCAGCGCCCGCACGGTCGCCGCTCCCACCCCCACCACTAGGGCGCCAGCGAGTGCCGAAGGCAGGCGGCGGCCGGCATCGGAATCGAACCAGGGGCCGAGGGCAGTCCAGCCTTTGAGCAAGAGGGGGTAGAGCGGTGGGTGGAAGGGGTCGTCGGTCAGGATCGTCGCGATGGGCTGCGCTGAGAGCCAGGCGCTGTAGCCTTCGTCCGTCCAGAAGCTGCGTTCACCGAGGTTGATGAGGCGGAGGGCGAACGCGACGAGGACAGCCACTAGCACGCCAGTCGCAGGAGGCAGGGAGCCCCAGCGGGAGATGGGCTCCTTCACCCTTGAACGCCTGCCAGCTGGCGCGCTCGGGCGGCGGCAAGTTCCGCCAGAATCGCCTCGACCAGGCGCTCTCCCACGGGGGTCTCGAGGCGGACGAGGTGATGATCGCCAGGAAGCTCCCGGTAGTGAAGGGGGCCAGCTGCCCACTGGAGGAGCCGGCGGGTGGCGGTGATGGGCACGGTCTGGTCATCGCGGCCCTGGAGGATGAGGGTAGGTACGTGCATCCGCGTGAGGTCGCGCAGGCTCTGGCGACCGAGCCGGCGCATCTCGTCGAGCACCGGGGTCGCGATGGTGAGGTGCTCGCGCACCCCTTGCTGGACAGCCGGGTCGTCGAGGTCGAGGTCGGGCGCGACATCAGCGAAGAAGGCCCGGAGGCGAGGGTCCCTGAAGTCTGCCCGTCGAAAAGGCGCGAAGCTGGGGATGAAGTGACGAAGCAGAGGGAGCAGGAACTCCCCCGGCACTCCAAAGCGCCACCAGGGTGCGATCAGGATGAGGCAAGCGGGTGGCCAGCGGGCAGCCAGCGCCGTCGCGATGGTGGCGCCGAAGGAGTACCCGAGTAGTGCTGTCAGCGGGTAGCGCCGCTGGAGAGCACGCCATTCCCGGGCGGCTGCCCGCAACCAGTCCTGGCCACGGCGCTGAGGCAGGGTTGCGATCTCGCGGCCGAAGCCTGGCAGCAAGACCCCATGGGCCACCCAGCCCGCCGCAGCCAGCCGCGCGGCCAGTGGCCGGAACTCCTTGGGCGTGCCCGGGAAGCCATGGACTAACAGGATGGCAGCATCACCCTCACCGATCACGAAGGGACCATGGTCGGGGCCGGCATAGAAGGGATGCTCAGGCACGGCGCCAGCGGAGGAGGATGGCATGGCTTGCGTCAAGGAGCAGTAGGAAGGCGCCCTGGCTGATGATGCCCCAGCCTGTCCCCTGTTTGAAGCGACCGCCATCGAGCAGGCGGCTGCCGAGAAAGAGATAACCGACATCGAGCAGGCTGTTGACCCAGAGGATCACCTCCAGCAACCGCTGCAGGCGGCTGAGGTGAGGAGCGCGGAGCTTGCCGGCGCGCAGGTGGGCCAGGTTGCGCCGGTATTCCCGGAGACCTACCAGGGCGATCACCCCATCGACCGCGCCCCAGGCGGCCCACTGGAGCCCCAGCCCGCGCCGGAAAGGGTCGCGCTGGCGGGCAAGCACCAGCCCACCCAGCACGCTCAGGGCAGACCAGCCGAGGAGCAGCCGGACCAGCTGCCGCTGGAGTGGGAGGGGCGTGGGCGGCGTCACCGGGCCGCTCCGGCTTCGAGACGGCGCAGGGAGGGCCCCGTTGGCGTGTCGTCTACCCACCAGCCGAGGCGGGTGATCTCGCTGCGGAGCTGGTCGGCGGTAGCCCAGTCGCGGCGAGCGCGGGCAGCCGCCCGCTCGGCCACCAGGCGTAGCACCTCCTCTGGTGGGCGTGGTGGTGGTGGCTCGGGGGTGGCCTGCGCGGTCAGGGCAGCCTCCCAGATCTCAGGGTCGACACCCTCACGCAGGTCGGCGGGGAGGCGGAACTCACCCAGCGCCGCGAGGGGGATCGTGGCGCCCGCTGGATAGATCTGTTCCCTTCCCTGGTGGAGCACGGTCACGGTGCCGAGCCCCATCACCTGAGCGAGGGCGCGCGCAGGCTGGACGACCAGAGCGGTGTGATCATCGATCCCGACCACCGTGCTTTCGGCTGGTAACAGGGCAAGCATCTGGGCAAAGCGGGGCTGCCCGATGTAGCAGCGGCTGGTATCGAGCGCGGCGCCACCATCGGTGTTGTTCCAGTGCGGGACAAAGGTGATGGTCAAGCCGTAGCTGCCGAGGAGGTCGAGCCCCTCTTTCCAGTGCGGGTCCTCCCCTACCTTGTAAATCTCGTAGACCGGAATGGTAAAGCGGCTGACAGCGAGCGTCGCCGCACTCTCGAAGCAGAGCGGAACACCCTGGCGGTGGCGCACGAGCAGGGCCCGCCAGGCGTAGCTCGCGCGCAGTTGGCGGACGGTATAGGTAGGGCTCCCAGCGCCGAGATAGATGTAGGTGGCACGCAGCAAGGGGGCGCAGATTGCGGGGTCATCGGGGCTGAAGGGCGTTCCCTTCTTGCGCGCAGGCACGACGACGGTCTCGGGCTGATAGGGGGCAAGGCGCTCGCGGAAGAACTCGGCGTAACGCGCAGCGACCGCAGCAGAGTTGAGTTCGAAGCCGGCTGGAGTCTCCAGGATCGCCACTCGGATCGGGCGCGGGAGGGCCTGCCAGAGGGCGTCGTGGATCTTGCGGCCGGTGAGGGTCAGCTCCATCGAGCCGAAGAACACCAGCGGACCGGGTTGCTGGCGTGGGATGGGCGGATAGCGATTGGACGACATCTCTCGCGCTCCGGTTAGGGCGCTGGTTGGAGCGCCCGGGGAGAGTCTAGCGCCTGGCCTCAAGCAGCGCCGGTTGTGGGGGGGTGTGCTCGTCTGGTACACTCAGGAAGCACGGGCCTGTGGCGCAATTGGGAGCGCGCCTCCATGGCATGGAGGAGGTCAGGGGTTCGAATCCCCTCAGGTCCACCGTGCGCTCCAATCCTACTGTTGGCGACGACGAGGAGTAGTACGGGCTGCACCGGGCCTCAGCGAATCGGGGGTGGTGCGAGCCGATGGCCCGCCGGTCCGGAACTCGCCTCTGAGCCGCTGCTGCGAAGGCGATGGTCCTCGCTGGGAGTGGCAGCCGGGTGCGCCCGTTAGCGCGCCAGAGGGGGCGCCAACGCGCCAAGTAGGGTGGTACCGCGAGAGCAGCTCTCGTCCCTTCGGACGAGAGCTTTTTTCATCGAGGAGCGCTGCAGGGGGAAGACGCGAGATGGTGCAGCACAAAGTCGCAATTCCGCCATACCAGCCCGCCACGATCGAGCCGAAATGGCAGGCACGCTGGGAGGCTGACCGGCTCTATGAGGCGCCCGACTTTGGCGAGCCGAAGTGGTACTACTTGACCATGTTCCCCTACACCTCAGGCGACCTCCACATGGGCCACTGGTACGCCATGGCCCCCACGGATGTGCAGGCCCGCTGGCGACGGATGAAGGGGTACAACGTCATGCTGCCGATCGGCTTTGATGCCTTCGGGCTGCCGGCCGAGAACGCGGCGATCAAGCGAGGGGTCCATCCCGCGGAATGGACCTTCAAGAACATCGAGAACATGCGGCGCCAGCTGCGGACGATGGGAGCCAGCTTCGACTGGAGCCGGGAGGTGATCACCTGCCAGCCGGAGTACTATCGCTGGAACCAGTGGTTCTTCCTGCGCATGCTGGAGCGCGACCTGGCCTACCGCGCCCTCGCCCAGGTGAACTGGTGTCCCAGCTGCCAGACGGTGCTGGCGAACGAGCAAGTGACTGCCGCCGGGCTGTGCGAGCGGTGCGATACGCCGGTCTATCGTCGTGATCTCGAGCAGTGGTTCCTGCGGATCACCGCCTATGCGGAGGAGCTGCTCAACCACGAGGGGATCGATTGGCCTGAGCCGGTCAAGACCATGCAGCGGAACTGGATCGGGCGAAGTGAGGGGGTGGAGGTCAGTTTTGCGCTCGCGGGGCGCCCGGAGGAGCTACGCGTCTTTACCACTCGGCCGGACACGATTTTCGGCGTCACCTTTATGGTGCTGGCGCCGGAGCACCCGCTGGTCGAGGTGCTGACTGCGCCCGAGCGGCGCGCTGAGGTGGAGGCCTATGTTGCCCAGGCGCGCCGCCTCAGTGAGATTGAGCGCCAGTCAGCCGAGCGCGAGAAGACCGGGGTGCCCATCGGGGCCTTTGCCATCAACCGGCTGAACGGCGAGCGGGTGCCGATCTGGATCGCCGACTACGTGCTCGCTACCTACGGCACGGGTGCCGTGATGGGCGTCCCCGCTCACGACGAGCGCGACTTCGCCTTCGCCAAGAAGTATGGCCTGCCGATTCCGGTCGTGATCGCACCGCCCGGGTGGAACGGAGAGCCGCTCACCGAAGCCTGGACCGGCCCCGGGACGATGGTCAATTCCGGGCAGTTCACCGGCCTCTCCAGCGAGGAAGGCTGGCAGCGAATCGCCGATTTCATTACCGCTCAGGGCTGGGGTGGCCGTAAGGTCACCTACCGGATGCGCGACTGGCTGATCAGCCGCCAGCGCTACTGGGGCACGCCGATCCCGGTGGTCTACTGCGAGCGCGAGGGGATTGTGCCGGTGCCGGATGACCAGCTGCCGGTGACGCTGCCGGAGCGTGCCGAGTTTCGGCCGACCGGGCAATCGCCATTGACCTACACCCCCGAGTTCCTCCATACCACCTGCCCGCGCTGCGGTGGGCCGGCCAAGCGCGAGACCGACACGATGGATACCTTTGTCGACTCCTCGTGGTACTGGTACCGCTACTGCAGCCCCCGGCTTGCCAGCGCACCCTTCGACCGCCAGGCCGTTGCCTTCTGGACCCCGGTCGACCAGTACACCGGCGGGGCTGAGCACGCCACCATGCACCTGCTCTACGCCCGCTTCTTCACCAAGGTGCTGCGCGACCTGGGGCTGGTGGACCACAGCGAGCCGTTCCTGCGCCTGTTCAACCAGGGGCAGATCCTTTCGGGGGGACGGCGGATGAGCAAGTCGCGTGGCAACGTCGTTACCCCCGATACCTACGTGCGCAAGAACGGCGCCGATTCGATGCGCGTCTTCCTGATGGCGATCGGCCCCTGGGACCAGGGTGGAGACTGGAACGACCGGGGCACGATCGGGCAGTTCCGCTGGCTGAACCGGGTCTGGACCCTGGTGCTCTCGACCGCGAACGCACCGGCGCGCGAAGACCCCGTGGGCGAGCGCGAACTCCGCGGCCTGACCCACCGGACGATCAAGAAGGTCGACGAGGACCTTGAACACTTCCGCTTCAACACCATGGTGGCTGCCCTCCACGAGTACACCAACGCCCTGATCGACCGCCAAGAGCAGCTTGCGGGGACAGCCGCCTGGCGAGAGGCGATCGAGACCCTCGTGCTGCTGATCGCGCCCTCGGCGCCGCACCTAGCCGAAGAGCTCTGGGAGCGGCTGGGCAAGCCCTACAGCGTCCATCGCCAGCCCTTCCCGCGCTGGGACCCTGAGCTTGCCAAAGAGGAGACGGTTGAGATCGCCGTCCAGGTGAACGGGAAGGTGCGCGATACCATCGTGGTGCCCGCCAATGCCGAGGAGGCGGTGGTGCGCGAGCAGGCGCTGGCGAGTGAGCGCGTCGCGCGGCACCTCGGCGGTAAGCAACCGGAGCGGGTGTTCTACGTGCCCAACCGCCTGATCAACTTCGTAGTGCGCTAGGCGAGGAGCGGCGTGGCCGGCTGCCTGTGGGCGGCGCGGGGCTGCCTCAGGCAGAGACGCTCGGATCGAGCGGCAGGTCGAGTGGGGGTGGGGTGGTGAGGTCAGGCTGGGGCAGGGGTGGGGCGGAAGGCTTCACCGGCAGCGGCTCGCCCAGCGCCAGCTGCAGCACCTCATCCATCGATTCGACGAAGTGGAACTCCATCTCCTCGCGCACGCGTCGGGGGATCTCGGCCAGGTCCCGCCGGTTCTCTGCCGGCACGATAACCCGCCGGATGCCTGCCCGATGGGCAGCGAGGGTCTTCTCCTTGAGCCCACCAACCGCCAGCACCCGCCCGCGCAAGGTGATTTCGCCCGTCATGGCGATGTCGTTGCGGACGGGGCGCCCAGTGAGGGCGGAGATGAGGGCGGTTGCCATCGTGATCCCGGCTGAGGGGCCATCCTTGGGCGTTGCCCCCTCGGGCACGTGGATGTGGAGGTCCAGCTTCTCCTGGAAGTCACGGTCGATGCGGAGGGCTGCCGCCCGCGAGCGGGCGTAAGAGAGCGCGGCCCGAGCGGATTCCTGCATCACGTCGCCCAACCGGCCGGTGATGGTAAGCTGGCCTTTGCCCGGCATGGTTGCCACTTCCACCGGTAGCACCTCGCCCCCCGTCTCGGTGTACGCCAGCCCGGTTGCCACCCCGACCTGGCTCTCGAAGAGATGGGCGCTGGTGAGGAACTTGGGGGGGCCGAGGTAGTCGACCAGGTTCGTCGTGGTGACACGGAAGCGGAGCGTCGGCTGCTTGACGACCCGGGTTGCGGCTTTGCGGCAGAGGGTCGCAATGGCGCGCTCGAGGCCGCGGACGCCCGCCTCGCGGGTGTACCCCCGCACGATTGCGGCGATGGTCTTCTCGGGGACGACGAGCTGGCGGGGTGCCAGGCCATGCTGGCGCAGCTGCTTGGGAAGGAGGAAGTGGCGACCGATCTGGACCTTTTCATCCTCGGTGTAGCCGTGGATCTCGATCACGTCGAGGCGGTCGCGCAAGGGCCGCGGGATGGTTGCGAGCACATTGGCGGTGGTGATGAACATCACCTGGGAGAGGTCGTACGGCACCTCGAGGTAGTGGTCGGTAAACTGAGAGTTCTGCTCGGGGTCGAGCACTTCGAGGAGGGCCGCTGCTGGGTCCCCTCGGAAGTCAGAGGCCAGCTTGTCGATCTCATCGAGCAGGATGATCGGGTTGATGACGCCGGCCGTGCGCATCGCCTGGAGGATTCGCCCGGGGAGTGCGCCAACGTAGGTCCGGCGGTGGCCGCGGATTTCGGCTTCATCCCGCACCCCGCCGAGGGAGATGCGCACGAACTTGCGCCCCATGGCGCGGGCGATCGAACGCCCCAGGCT
>JAILZB010000106.1 GCA_023512725.1 Chloroflexota bacterium
GGCATGACGCGGCCCAGACGCTACGAACCTGGTGACGTCCTCCGCGGGGTCGAGCGGGCGGTCGCGCTGCTCCACCGGTTTGCGGCCGACCCGGTGCTCGACCTAGCGCGGGCGGCCCGGCACCTCAACGTCTCCCGTAGCACCGCCTACCGGGTGCTGCGTTCCCTGGAGGCCGGAGGGCTGGTTGTCTACGACCGCGAGCGCCGCACCTACCACCTCAGCCTGGCCGTCGCACGCCTTGGCCAGGTAGCCCTGTCCAGAATCGACCTGCGGTCGGTGGCCCGCCCGTACCTGCAGCGCCTCGTTGACGCGACCGGGGAGTCCGTCTTCCTGTTGGTCGTCGAAGGCCGGTCTGCGGTCGTGATCGACACGCTGGCCAGCGAAGCTCCGCTCAAGCTGACATACCCAGTGGGCACGCCATGGCCGCTACACGCAGGGGCCTCCAACAGGGTCTTGCTCGCCCACCTGCCCCCCGAGCGGATCGAGGAAATCCTGGCCGGGCCACTGCCCCGCGTAACGTCCAGGACCATCACGGACCCGAACCGGCTGCGGGCTGAGCTGGAGCGTGTCCGACGGCGCGGCTATGCCTACTCCAACGGCGAACTGACGCCGGGGGTCGCAGGAATCGCCGTGCCCATTCTGTGTGCCGGGCAGTTGATGGGCGCCCTCGCCGTCGCCGGCCCCAGCACTCGCCTTCGGGCGAGCCGCGTTCCGGAGATCGTGAAGGAGTTGCGGGCAGCCGCTGACGGCATTGCGGGGCAACTCATGGGCACTACCACAAAACAACCCTAAGTGGCGAAGGGGGTGAGGGAAGATGAACAAGTGGGTACTTGCCGTCCTCCTCGTGGGGCTGGCCCTGACCACGGTCAGTCCCGTTCCGACCCCGGCCGGCGTTGCCCCGCCGCTGGTGGTGACCAGCTACGGTGGGCCGTGGGAGCAGTTCATGCGCCGCGAGATCGTGCCAGGATTCGAGAGCGAGACGGGGGCGAAAGTGGAGCTTTCCGTAGGCCTCTCCCGGGACTGGGTGGCAAAGGTACGGGCGGCCGGCCGCGGGACCCCGCCGTTCGACGTGCTGATCGCTAACACCACATGGGTTTCGGCTCTCCGCAAGGAGGGTTTCCTGGAGAGGCTGACAGTAGACAAGGTCCCGAACCTGAGGGAGGTCTGGCCAGAGCTCCGCATCAAGGACGACGTCGGGGTGATCACCCTGGTCGGACCACTGGGTATCGCCTACCGGAAAGACCTGGTCACGAAGGTGCCGAAGTCGTGGAAGGATCTGTGGGACCCAGCTTACAGGGGCAAGCTCGGCCTGTACAGCGTCGCGAACTCCGCCAACCCGATGTTCACGATGCTGGTCTCGCGGATCTACCGCGGCCACGACCGAGACATCGACTTCGCGATCAACAAGATCAAGGAACTGTGGCCTTTCCGTCAGACCGACTTCTCCGGAGACATGGAAATCCTCCTCAGCCGTGGAGAGATCCACGTCGGGATCCTGGATTCCCCGGCGGCCTCCCGACTGAAGGCACAGGGCGTCCCCATCGAATGGGTGTTCCCCCGTGAGGGCGTGTTCATGTTCGAGCAGGATACCAACGTGCTCGCAGGCTCCGCAAATAAGGACCTGGCGTTCCGGTTTGTCAACTACTTCCTCTCCCGGCCCGTCCAGGAAAAGTGGGCGAAGCAGTTCTGGTGGACACCGGCAAACCGAACAGTTCGGATCACAGGGCGGCTTGCCGTGGAGATCCCCGTGCACACCCAGGCGCAGATCCGGCAGATCATGAAGTGGGACTGGGACTGGGTGAACGCCGGGGCCCGGGAGCAAATGATCGACCGGTGGAATCGCGTGATCCTCGGCCGGTAAAGGTGGAATGTCGTCGATCAGCCTGCGCGGACTGACCAAGCGGTTCGGCGCTGTCGCGGCGGTCCAGGACCTGGACCTGGAGATCCAGGAGGGTGAGCTGGTCACCCTCCTGGGTCCCTCTGGGTGCGGCAAGACTACGACGTTGCGGCTGATCGCCGGCCTGGAGGTCCCGGACGCCGGGGAGGTTCTGTTCAGCGGGCGCCCGGTCACGGCGCTGCCGCCGGAGCGCCGAAACGTGGGGATCGTCTTCCAGAGCTACGCACTGTTTCCCCATATGACCGTCTGGCAGAACGTGGCCTTCGGGCTGGAGATGCGCCGCGAGTCTACCCGGCTCATCCGAGACCGAGTCGGGGCGATCCTCGACCGTGTGCAGCTGCGCGGGCTGGAAAACCGTTACCCTCACCAGCTCTCCGGCGGGCAGCAGCAGCGGGTCGCCCTGGCCCGGGCGCTCGTCATGAATCCCGCCGTACTCCTCCTAGACGAGCCGCTCGCCAACCTGGATGCCCGGCTGCGAGAGGATATGCGGTTCTACATCCGGCAGCTGCAGCGGGAAGTTGGCATTACCACGGTGTACGTGACTCACGACCAAGCCGAGGCTATGGTGCTGGCTGACCGCATCGCCATCATGCGCGATGGCCGCCTGCAGCAGATCGGCCCTCCGGAGGAGATCTACCGGCGCCCCAGCAGTGCGTGGGTGGCGGAGTTCGTCGGGCTCTCGAACTTCATCCCCGGCAGGGTGGCTGGCCGCGAGAACGGCCTTCTGGTCGTGCGCACGGCCGCTGGGATCTTCACCTGCGCAGGGCGGGCGGAGGCCGGTACCGACGTTCTGATCTGCGTGCGTCCGGAGGCACTGCGGTTCGACGAGACGTACCCGAACCGATTGCGTGGCACGGTACGCGAGCGGGTGTATCTGGGCAACCTCGTCGACTACCGTGTGGAGGCTCCGGGCGGGTTGGTGCTGCGCGTGCAGACGGACCCGTCCCGGGCCGTGGCGCCCGGCGGGACCGTCAACCTGAGCTTCGACCCCTCCGCCGCCTGGGCCGTAGACGCGCGGGAGGCGTAACGGTGGCCACTACCGAGGGCATTCTCCGAGGCGTTCGAGTGGCTCGTCGCCGTGGACTGCCAGCTTGGCTACTCATTGCGCCGACCCTAGTGCTTCTTACGGTCTTCTTTCTCGTGCCGTACCTCAACATGGTTCGGATGAGCCTACTGGTGAAACCAGCCGTCGGGGCCTACGAGGCCGAGTTCACCGTCGCAAACTACGCCCGGGCGTTGCTCGATCCCTTTTACTGGCGCGTTATGTACCGGACCTTCTCGCTGGCGGGCCTGACCACAGCGCTCACGCTGGTCATAGCCTACCCGGTGGCCTACCACCTGGCCTATGCGCCCCGGCGGCGTCAGCGCTGGCTCCTTATGCTCCTCATCTCGCCGCTGCTGGTCAGCTTGGTCGTGCGCGGATTCGCCTGGATGATCCTCCTGGGCCGGGTGGGACTAGTGAACCTGACCGTGCAGCGACTTACGGGCCACGAGCTCGTCCTGATCGGGACGCCCACCGCGATCGTCATCGGTCTCGTCCACGTCTACGTCCCCTTCATGGCGCTGGCCATCGCCGGTGCCCTGCAGAACATCCCGCCCGAGCTGATCCACGCCGCCCGTTCGCTGGGCGCTTCACCCTGGACTGCGTTCCGCCGTGTCGTCTGGCCGCTCTCCCTGCCCGGCGTCCAGGCGGGGACGCTGCTGGTCTTCGTGCTGGCCGTCAGCTCCTATGTCATCCCGATCTTGCTTGGGGCCAGCAACGTCCTGGTCATGCCGATGCTCATCGTGCAGACCCTCCTGGACGCCTTCAACTGGCCCCTGGGGTCCGCGCTGTCGATGGTGTTTTTCGGTCTCACTGCCGCCGTCGTCGCGGTGTACCTACGCCTGCTGGCACGAGGGATGCTGTGGACGCACGCATGACCGGGCGTGGGAGCTGGCTCGCCATCCTCGTCACCGCGGTCTACGTCTTCCTGATCGCGCCTATGGCCATCGTGATCCTCGCTGCCCTGAACGCGGGGGACTACCTCGCCTTTCCCCCACAAGGGCTGTCGCTGCGCTGGTTCATCCGCGCGGCCCACACAGAGCCGTTCGTGCGGAGCTTCCTGTTCAGCCTCAAGCTCGCCGCGTGGGTGACCGTTGCCAGCACGCTGCTGGGCACGGCTGCGGCCCTGTACGTGGTGCGCCATTCCGCCCGCTTTCGCAATCTCCTCCGACTGGCCATCGTCGCCCCGCTGCAGCTTCCGGCTATCCTGACCGGCATCGCGCTGCTTATTTTCTTCCTGGCAACAGGGATCGGCACCCGGGGCATGCGCGCCCTGTTCATCGGGCATACCCTGGTCTCCCTGCCCTACGTCTTCCTGACGGTCTCCGCCGTCCTGGCCGGCTTCGACCGCTCGCTTGAGGAAGCAGCGCGGTCGCTTGGAGCCGGGCCCTTCACGACGTTCCGGCGGATCACCCTGCCGCTGATCAAGGGAGGGGTGATCTCCGGTGCGCTGTTCGCCTTCATCACATCCTTCGACCAGTTCCCGGTCTCCTTGCTGCTGGTGAGCGTGGGCAACACCACGTTGCCCATTCAGCTTTTCGACTACCTGCGGTTCTCCTTCGATCCTGCAGCCGCCGCCGTGTCGACGGTCAGCGTCCTGATGAGCGTGGCGATCGTCCTGATCGTGGACCGGCTGGTCGGGTTGCAGGCGGTGAGCTGGGGTGCACAGTAGAGGAGTGGGCATGGTCGCGGCTAAGGCTTGCGTTGGAGGCCGGCCGGCGGAGACTCCAGCGCAAGGAAGGCAAGAGGTGACTCATGGGCTATCGGGTAGGTGTGGACATCGGAGGGACCTTCACCGACCTCGCACTGCTCGACGAGGGCAGCGGCACGCTGCACTGGCATAAGGTGCTCACGACTCCCCGGGCACCTGCGGAGGGAGCCCTGGAGGGGCTGAGGGCCCTGTGCGCGCGCGTGGGCGGGCGCCTCGCGGACATTACTACCTTGATCCACGCCACCACCCTCGTCACCAACGCGATCATCGAGCGCAAGGGCGCCCGGACCGCCCTCCTCACCACAGAGGGGTTCCGGGACATTCTGGAGATGGGCAGGGAGCAGAGGTACGACATCTACGACCTCTTCCTGCGCTACCCGGAGCCCCTGGTGCCTCGGCGCTGGCGGATCGGGGTCCCCGAACGCATCACCCGAGATGGAACGGTGCGCCGGCCCCTTGACGTCGAGGCAGTGCGGAGGGCCGTCCGGAGATTGGTCGCTGAGGGCGTGGAGTCGCTGGCCATCGTCTTCCTCCACGCTTACCGGAACCCTGCCCACGAGCGACTGGCCGCAGCTGTGGTGCGCGAGGAAGCCCCAGGGATTTTCCTCTCGCTGAGCAGCGAGGTCTGTCCCGAGATCGGAGAGTTCGAGCGTACCTCCACTACTGTCTGCAACGCCTACGTCCAACCGCTCGTCGAACGTTACCTGCGTCATCTAGAGGAGGCCCTGGCTGCCGGGGGCTTCAGCGGCCAGCTGCTGATGATGCTCTCTAACGGAACGCTGGCCTCCGTCGAGACCGCCAGACGCTTCCCTATCCGCCTCCTGGAGTCCGGGCCCGCGGCCGGAGCCCTGGCAGTGGGACGCATCGGTGTCGGAGCCGGGCGGCGCCACCTGGTGGGGTTCGACATGGGTGGCACCACAGCCAAGGTCTGCCTCGTGCGCGATGGCCGTCCGCACGTGACAACGCAGGTCGAGGTTGCGCGCGTCCACCGTTTCACTCCAGGCTCGGGCTTGACCGTCAAGACGCCGGTGGTGGACATGATGGAGATCGGTGCCGGCGGAGGCTCGATCGCCAGGACCGACACGATGGGCTTGTTGCAAGTAGGGCCTCAGAGTGCCGGTGCGGATCCCGGACCCGCCTGCTACGGGCGGGGCGGTACGGATGCCACCGTAACGGACGCATGCGTGGTGCTCGGCTACTTCGATCCGGGAGCGTTCCTCGGCGGCACGATGCCACTTGACGCAGCTGCAGCGCGAGCGGCGGTTGAGCGCCTGGGTCGCGCGCTCGGCCTCGACCTAGTGCGGACGGCCTGGGGGATCTTCGCCGTGGTCTGCGAGTCGATGGCGCAGGCCGCTCGCCTTTACCTGATCGAGCGCGGCCAGGATCCGCGCCACTTCGCCCTGGTGGCGCTGGGCGGCGCCGGACCCGCCGTGGCGGGCCGCGTCGCCCGGCTGCTGGGCATGCGCCAGGTGCTCGTCCCACCAGCCTCGGGCGTGGCCTCTGCGGTAGGATTGCTGGCTGCACCGGCGGGGTTCGAGCTGGGACGGTCACTGGCGGGCGAACTGCACCGCCTCGACTGGCTCGCGGTCGAACAGGCGCTGCGGGAGATGGAAGCGGAAGGGAGGACGCTGGCCCTCGCCGCCGGGGCACGCGAGGGTGCTGTGCACGCCGAGCGCAGGGCAGGGATGCGCTACCTGGGACAGTTCCACGACCTGGAGATCCCGGTACCCAACCCGCTGCCCCCCGACGCCGCCGAGCGCCTGCGCTCGGCCTTCGACAACGCCTACGCTCTCCAGTACGGGATGGCTCTCCAGGGCTACCCCGTCCAGGCGTTGAACTGGCGGGTGCTGGTCGCGGGCCCCGCTCCCGAGCTGGATCTGGCCGCAGCCCTGCGCGCGCGTAGGCGCGCTGCTGCCGCCTGTAAGGGGCGGCGGCCAATCTACCTGCCCGTGGATACCAGCGCTCCCGGTGGTCAACGCCCAGAAGGGCGGTTCGCCGAAGTCCCGGTCTACGACCGCTACGAGCTAGTACCGGGTACCACTCTTACTGGCCCCGCCGTCATCGAGGAAGCAGAAGCCACCACGTTGCTGTGGACTGGCGACCTGCTGACCGTTGACCCACATTACAACCTGGTCATCGAACCGGCCGTCGCCGCGGGGGTAAAAGACGCGGACACAGGCCCGCGGGGCTCCGCTGCGTCCGTGGCCTCTCGCGAACGGAAGGGGGGAAGCGCGTGAGCACCGCCACCACCTTCGATCCCGTCACTCTGGAGATCCTCTGGAGCCGTCTGATCAATGTTACCGAGGAATGCTGGGTGACTGTCCGGCGGACCGCCTTCTCCACCATCATCGGCGAGGCCCAGGACTTTGGTTGCGAAGTGCTGGACGGCACAGCCAACTCCATCGCCCACTCGCCTCGGTCCATGCCCGTTTTCAACCTGACCCTACCCCTCGCCGTGCGCCGACTCCTCGACGTGTTCCCGGTGGACAGGCTGGAGGATGGAGACGTCCTCATCACGAATGACCCCTGGATCTGCGCAGGGCACCTCTTCGACCTAGCCGTGGTGACGCCGGTCTTCCGCGAGGGCGAGCTGGTGGCGATCATGGGCTCCATCGGCCACTGCTCGGACATCGGAGGCACCAAGGACTCATCCCGCGCCCGCGAGATTTATGAAGAAGGCCTGCAGATTCCGCCGCTGCGGCTCTACCGCGCCGGCCGTCTCAACGAGGACCTCGCGGCGATCATCCGCCGGAACGTGCGCCGTCCGGAGATGGTCTTCGGTGACATCCAGGCTCTCGTGAGCGCGAACCGGGTGGGAGCGCAGCGTTTGTTAGCGTTGATGGAGGACTACGGTCTCCGCTCCCTGGAACCGCTGGCGGTCGAGGTGCAGCGCCGCGCGGAGGAGGCGATGCGGAGGGCCATCCGGGCCGTTCCCGATGGCGTCTACCGGGGCTCCTCCACCTTCACCCTGCAGGGTGAGCGCCTGCGCCTGGGCTGCGCCGTCATCGTGGAGGGGGACCAGATCATAGTGGATTGGGACGACGTACCACCGGAACTGCCGGAGGGCGGAGTCAACTGCACCCTGACCTACACAGCGGCGCACAGCGTCTACGCGCTAAAGTCCATCCTGACACCCGAGATCCCCAGCAATGCCGGGTGCTTCCGCCCGCTCCACGTTCGCGCCCCAGAGGGCAGCATCCTCAACTGCCGCTACCCTGCCGCGGTCAGCCAGCGCACCATGGTCGGGTGGTTCTGCGGACCGGCTATCTTCCGGGCGCTGGCACAGGTCTTACCCGACCGGGTACAGGCCTTCACCGGGCTGCCCGTCGCGTGCGCAGCCTACGGCCGCGACGAGCGAGGCGAGACGTTCAACGACCACATTATGTTCGGTGGGGGGCAGGGCGGCAGCGCCCACAGGGATGGCTACGCCGCCCTGATGTACCCGACCTCCGCCGGCAACGTGCAGGTCGAGCTGTTCGAGCAGCGCGCTCCCCTGCTCGTGGAGCGGAAGGAGCTCATTCCCGGATCCGGCGGGCCGGGTCGCTACCGCGGAGGCCTGGGTCAGGAGGTTGTCCTGCGCAAGTTGTACGACGACGGGCTCCCGGTACTGGTCAACGTCCTGCCGCACGGCAGCGACTCGCCCCAGCCCGGTCTGTTGGGGGGCCAGCCCGGCGGACCCGCAGGCGCGGAGCTGCGGGGTGCGCAGGTACAGCCCGTGGGAAGCCTCGGACAACTTGTGGAGCTGCGGCGTGCGGACGACGTCATCATCGTCCGCTCCGCCGGTGGCAGCGGCTACGGGGATCCCGCCGACCGGCCCCCTGAGCTGGTGGAACGGGACCGTCGAGAGGGTTACGTGGTGGACTGAAGGGGCTGCGGGCCAGGTGCCTCCATGAACCTTGCCCACCACCGCGACAAGCCGCCGGAGACCTGCGGCCGCATCGGTCTGCATCACCGTCTCCCGCCGCCGAGCCATCGAGGGGCTAGGCCCTCGATGGTATCCCGATACGCCTGCTCGCTTGGCCCCGCTGCGAACGGGTAGACGATCGGCAGGTCCACACCGGCGTCGCGGAAGCCCTGTAATCCGCTGTGGACCGCCGCCGGGTCACCGATAAGCCCGAGCGCGTCCACCATGCGGTCGGAGACTGCGCGCACGACTGTCTCCATCTCCGAGCCGGCAGCCTCCACCCGCGCCATTTCTTCGGCGAAGCCCGATTGGCGCCACATCGCCCGGTAGGCCGGAAAGCTCGCGTAGAATGCGATGAGACGGCGGAGCGCTTCACGCGCTGGCCCGGGGCGGTCCGTGATGCAGACCCGGACGTAGCACGCCACCTGCAGAGCCGCCGCCCGGCCCCTGGTCGCTGCGGCCCGGCGCACAGCTTCTACTGCGACGGGAGCCCGGGCAGCCGGGGTCCAGTTGAGCAGGACGCCGTCGCCGATCTCCCCCGCCAGCTTGAGCATACGGCTGCCCAGCGCGGCCACGTAGATCGGGACAATGCGTCCGGGCGGCGATTCCAGCGCGAAATCGGCGACCTGGAAAACGCGTCCTGAGAAACGGACCGTCTCCCCGGCCATCGCCCGCCGCACGATCTCCACGAACTCCGACACCGCCGGGACCGGCTCCCGGAAAGGTACTCCGTACCCTCGCTCCGAGATCTCGGGGTGACCGGCACCGACTCCAAAAATCAGGCGGCCACCGGAGAGGTCGTCCAGGGTTGCGAGCCCCATCGCAGCCAGCGTAGGGGGTCGCGAGAATACGGGTACGATTCCGGTACCGAGGGTAATCCGTTCCGTGGCACTGGCCATCCCGCCCAACAGGGCGAACGCCTCCCAGCCCCGCCCCTCCGGGATCCACACGCTGTGATAACCGAGGCGCTCCACCAGCAGCGCAAGTTCCACAATCCTCCGAGCCCGCAGTCTGGCTCCCTGCCCCGCGGAGGGCGGCGCATCACGCAGCGCTACGCCCAGCGGCAGATAACCTGCCGGGGTAGAGCCGCCCGCTTCTCTGGAGGCCGGTCTCACCACAGCTGCGCACCTCCCCGGCCCCGCATTCCTCGGCCACCTCCATCACGGCTCCGTCAGAGGAGCTCCGCCGCCGCGCGCGCCAGTACCGTCCGGGGGAGGATCACGGGAATCCCAGCCAGGTCCCGGACCTTCTGCTTCGCGGCTAGGTTGTAGCCGAGAGAGTCGAGGACGATCAGGTCCGCCTTCCGGGAAGCCAGCGCGTGCGCCGCCTCTGCCAGGCGGTTCACGTCCCCGTACGGGGACGCGACACATACCGTCACGCGACCGGCTACCGCGGACCACCGGGTTTGCTGTTCTGCCACCTGACCCGCATCGGGCGTCACCACACCCAGGTGCAAGTCGGGCGCTACACCCCGCACAAAATTCAGGAGCAGCCGCTCGGGGTAAAGGACGGGGCACGCTACCCGGAACGGAGGGAAGGTCCCAGTACAGAGCAAAAGTACTGCATCGACCTGCCGGGCGAGCGCCTCCACTTGCCGCGCCAACCGCGGCAGGATGTGCCGGTGCGCCACTCGCACGCTCGAGCCGTCCCGCAGCCGTGTCACCAGCACGCCTTCCCCATGGGCCGGCGCCAGAGCCGTGACCTCCTCCTGCGAGAGGCCGTCCAGCGCGCCGGCCTCCACGATAGTCACCCCGCCGCCAAGCAGGGCCTGGAGCTCCGAGGTAATGTCGTCTCGTGGAGATTGGCCGATGGTCACAGCCCCGAGAACCCGCATGGCGCCGTGGAGGGATTCCGCACAGTTACTCGAGAATCCTTCATAATGCCCGATTCCTCTTCGGGGGATTCTTACATCGGAAACCACGGGGCAGCCGCCCTGTCAACTGAGGGCCTCTACGGGGGCCGTGTCAGGTCCCAGGAGGTGGCCTCTCCCGCCGGCCGCTCTTCTCCCCCTCACACTACCGAACCACCTTCACCACCTCCCGCTATCTCCGCCCAGGGCACCCACATACGGATCGTACGGGACGGGCACTCGACACGGCGCCGCGCCCTCCGCCCCCAAGGTACGGCGAGTCGCAACGAGCTGGGCGGTGATCTCTTCAGGATCCCAGCTTCCTGACGGCCGCCTTCGCGGATCAGGATGCGCCGCCCGAGGCGCACAGCCCGCACCTTCCCCCGCTTCACAAGCCCGTAGACCGTGCAGGGATGCAGCCGCAGGCGGTCTGCGGCTTCTCCCGGGGTGAAGTACTTCCCCTCGCGTCGATGTCCGTGAAGGGCCAGTGGGATCAAGCCGGAGCGGCCTTCCAGAGCCCTGTCGACCGCAGCGCCCTGGCCAACGCCGCCTGCCGCCAGGGTTCACTGCCCGCTACTACCGGGTGCCCCGCCTCCCGGCCGAGCTCGGCATCGCCCGGGGCGACGGCTCGTGCCCAGCAGCATGCCAATGCGGTACCCCATCTGCCGCGCCTCGAGCAGAGGCGCGAGAGACATCGCCCCGGCAAGCCCTTGCCCGCACCCTTCCGCGAGGGTGGCGACAAACTGCACCCCGGCCAGCCCGGCCCTCAAAAATAAATTGGAACTGGCAACCGGCCTGCCATCCAGATAGCCCAGATAGTTGCCCATGGGCAGGTCGAGCCCGAGGCCGGTCATCATCTTCAGAAGGGGCTTCTCCAATCCGGCGGCAGTCGGGTGCAGCCGGTTGTCGGGCGGCCCGTGTTAGCAATCCCCGACGGCCTCAACCCCCGGAGCCAGGTCAGCGTCAGTCAACCCTCCGAAGAACCGTTCGCGCAGAGCGGCCTGGATCTGCCGGTCCTTTGGCCGCAACCCGCCAAAGACGTCCGCCAAAGCAGTTCTCACTTGGTAGAGCGTGAGCGGCGAAACCGTCCGGACCAGAAGGCCGTCCAGTACTTGGATTGGGTATGAGAAGGCGTCAGGCGGGAACCAGCACCGCTGGAGCCCGGTACTCGACGGCCGATAGAAAAACGCTCGCCCTTGGGAATCGCGTTCCCCGATGCAGAACTCGAGATCCAATCCGTGGCGTGACCGCGCCCCAACGGCCAGGGGGTGGCCGGGTGCCGCTTCGAAGCGCACCTCAAACGAATCAAATCCGAACGCGCGGGCCTGCTCGCGGGTCACGGGAATGCCGGCGATGGTGGCGTCGGCGCGGCTCTCGATGTGCGTCTTGAGTAGCTCGCGGTAGTCCATCCGGTAGAGCTGATCGCCCGACAGGATCAGCACGTAGTCGATCCCGGGCTGCTGGATGTAGCGGAGTTGCTTGCGTACCGCGTCCGCCGTGCCCTGGTACCAGTCGTGGCGGGCATCGTCGGTCATCTGCTGGGCCGCCAGAATCTCGACGAACCCGCCGCTGAAGTGGTCGAAGCGGTACGTCTGCCGGATATGCCGGTGCAAACTCACCGAAAGGAACTGCGTCAGCACATAAATCCGGTTCAGTCCGCTATTGATGCAGTTGGACAGCGGAATGTCGATCAGCCGGTACTTGCCTGCCAGCGGCACGGCCGGCTTGCTGCGGTATTTCGTGAGCGGGTAAAGCCGGGTGCCGCGACCACCCCCCAAAACCAGCGAAATGACATTCTGCATGCGGCCGATGGCACCTTGCGGTGAAAAGCAAACGTCGAGTAAGGGAAATTCACGCTCCCTCGATGAGCCACGAGGGCGGGAAACTTTCCGCCATGAGCTGTGTGGCGCGTGACCAAGATACCGCTATGGGCCGGCGGCTTGCAAGATGCAGGTGAGCGGACGCGGCGCATTTTTACAGCACTCTGTTTTTCACGGCGCAATGCGAATTGCCGCAATGGCGACCTGCAAAAGCGATCGATGCTCGTCACCGG
>JAILZB010000107.1 GCA_023512725.1 Chloroflexota bacterium
CCCGCCGCCCACCGTACCCGGAATCCCTTCGGCAAACTCCAGGCCGGTGAGGTTACGGTCCACGGCCTCACGAACCAATTTTTTTAGTGGCAGAGCGGCCCCAGCGCGCACGTGCGTGCACCCACCATTTGGCTTCCACTCGAGGAATGCGAAGCTGCGCCCGAGGCGCACCACGCACCCGCGCACCCCAAGGTCGCTGACCAACACGTTGGTTCCGCCCCCGAGGATGTAGAGGGGAATGCCCTGGTCGCGCGCCCATTCCTGCACACACCGAATTTCATCCGGGCTCTCGACCTCGACCCAGTAATCGCGGGCGATTAGCTGGGGGTCGGCAAACAGGGTGGGGATGTCGACCACGGCACCGGTGGCGATTCGGCGGCGCTGGCTCTCGGCGACGAGGGTAGCGCGGTCGAGCCGGGCGATCAGCCGGTGCATGACAGTATCGATCTCGTCGAGGTGTTGGAGGCGGTAGTCGGGGTCGCTCCACTCGGGAGCGCGCCAGTGCTCGGGTAAGAGCCCCTCGCTGGCGAGCCATTCCACGAATGGCTCCCACCGCCGGCCCAGCCAGCCGACCACCCAACCATCCGCGCAACGATAGACCGACGTCTGGCCGCTGAACGACTTCGTGCCGAGCCGGCAGCGGGCGATCCCCATCAGGTCCCAGAAGCCGAGGGTGTTTTCCAGCGCGTTGAGGAGCGCCTCCTGGAGGGAAACTTCTACCAGCTGCCCTCGCCCGCTGTGCTGACGTTCCCGCAAGGCGAGCAGGGTGCCGACCGCGCCGAGCAGCCCGGCCTGGAAGAAGGCAAACTCGCTGGGCGGATGGCTGGGCGGGCTCGCGGGCACCCCCGCCAGGTTGAGGAGCCCACCGGCAGCCACCCCGATCAGATCGGTGGCGCGCCAGTGCGCGTGCGGCCCGCTCAGGCCGAAGGGGGTAATTGCCGTCCAGACGAGCGCCGGGTGCTCCCGCGCGATTGCGTCGTACGAGAACGGCAAGGGCTGGGAGGTTACCAGCGCATCGGTCTCGCAGGCGAGCTGCCAGAGGGTCGCCTGGCCATCCGGGGTTTGGAGGTCGAGAGTGCGCGCCCGCTTGGAGGTGTTGAAGAAGCAGTAGTGGAGCGATTCGCCATCCGCAACGGGGCCGAGCTGGCGGGCAGGGTCGCCACTGGGCGGCTCGATGCGCAGGACATCAGCGCCAAGGTCGGCCAGCAGCTTGGTCGCATACCAGCCGATCGGTCCGCAGAGGTCGAGCACGCGCAGGTCGCCGAGGGCACGTGCGGGCATAACATCCTCCCCCGGGCGATGCTACCTGCCGGCTGGTGGGGACGTCAACGCGCGTGGGGATGACCGTACCCAGAGCGCAGCGCCCATCCGGGCGGCCGGGAGCATGTCCGGCCCCACCAACCATCCGGCTGGCTTGGCGAGGCACTAGGGCGCGGCGCCTTTGGTGGTGAAGGGGGCGAAGATGAACGGCTGCTCAGCCGCGAAGAGGAAGCCCGCATCGACCGTCCAGGTGCCACTACTCCGGCCGAGCACGGGCTGGCCAATGACGCCGTACAGGCTGACCGTCTGCCCGCCGACAGCGCCGCCGCTCGTGCCCCCGCCCCCGCTGATCACGGCCCAGAGGGGGGCAAAATAGCTGCTTCCGCTTGCTGGCAGGCCCATCACCGCCAGGCGGAGCAGGGCAAGGGCAAGGATCAGCCCAACCACGCCAAAGCGTACGCACATCCTGCCCTCCTACGATTGCTGCTTGTACTTCAGCTCGACCACGATGGCGATGATCTGCACGTAGTCCGTGGTGTTACTGAACTGCAGCCCGAAACGTAGAAAGCACCGCTCGCTGCAGAGAGGAGGTTGTTCCCGCTCGGGACTAATTCGTAAGAGGCGGGGGTAGTCGAGGTGCGGTTCGTGAGGTCGCTCACCATCGTATCGGAAGAGCCGGTCGGGCGCGAGCGGCGCAGCTCCGTTGCGGAGATAGAGGCGTTGCTGCTGTTACTCACGCGGTAATGCACCGTGGCCTTCGTGACAGTCGCGTTCGTCCCGTACAGTCGCGAGGTGAGGTTCAGCGGGTAGTAGAGATTGCGAGTCCCGGGCGCTGCCAGGGCGGTGAACCAGGTGCTGCCGTCTGGCTGGACATCCCAGCTCAGGTCATTTGGCAGGTTGAGGGTGAACGCAGCGCCGTTGATCCACACGGTCGAGGTGGCGACGCTTGCGATCTTGCCGCTGCCCCCAGCGTAGAAAGCGTTTCCACCCGGAGGGCCAATGCCAGCGACACCGGCAGTTCCTGTCACCACACTGCTGGTACTGCCGAGCACGCCACTGCCGCCCGTCGAGACGGCGTAGAGCCCTGAGCCGTCTTCCCCCTCAGCGGAGATAGCTGGTCCGGCGAAGATGAACGGCGGGCTCGTCGTTGCCGTGTTGCGGAGCGCAGAATGGCCCGGCTGGAGGGGGGAACAGAATGGAGCTACTGCGCGCTCCGAGATGATCGCCCCCGGGCCGCAGGCTGAGGGCGTACGGAACGGGCGTAATCCGCTGCCGGGGGGGCAGTTCAGGGTCGCTTCCTACCTGGACGCCAAGGTACAGGTCGCGGCCGTCGCGTAGCTCGAAAAGCCGGCCAGGGTGGTCACGAACGAGCCATTGGTGACGGTAGGCGTCTGGACAGTGGTGGCGAGTGCCGTGGGGGTCGTGGCGTCTGGGAAACTCCTTCTTGCGAAGCCGGTCGGGCGGCCGGCGGTCCTCCCCTGCTCCTAGAGTGTCCCGGTGTGGTGGTGGAGCGGGTGGCGGAGCTCCACCCGCGAAGCTCCCTTCTTCTCTCGGCAGCGAGAGCCAGCCGGCTGGTCAGCCGGGCAAGCGAATGCCAGTCTACAGGATCCGAAGCTGGTAGGAACCTTTCAGGTGAGTAAGATCACAAAAATCAACCAAAATGCTAGGTTAGAGCGAAAGAATGAGGAGGACGGATGGGGGAGGCACCCTAAGAGCAGGCTAAGAAAACCCTAAGGTTGCACTGAGAAACGCTGACCGCTATACTGCCGGCCATCTCCAGCGGGCGATTGACCGCCCGCCTGGCGCCGCAGGGAGGGCCCATTCGTGTCGATGACGGACAAGAAGCTGACGTGCCGCGATTGCAACGCGGAGTTCTTCTTTACCGTAGGAGAGCAGGAGTTCTACCGGGCGAAAGGGCTCCAGAATGAGCCCCAGCGGTGTCCCACCTGCCGGTCGAACCGGCGGCGGGAAAAGCTGGGCTTGCCCGCGCGTGAGATGCACCAGGTGACCTGCGCCATCTGCAAGAGCATCTCCTTCGTGCCGTTTGTGCCCCGGTTGGACCGGCCCGTGTACTGCTCGAACTGTTTCGAGAAGGTGCGCGCCACTACGGCCAGCACCTCCTCAGCGGCCGTCTCCTAGCGCGGCCCACCCGCTCACACCGTCCGCCAGGAGCACGCAGCAGAAAAAATCTGCTTCTTCGCCCTGCTGGCCCCTATACTAGCCGGAAACGAAGTATTTCGGTCCGGAGGCTGGTGATGGTGTCGAGTGCTCGTTTAGCGCTGCTCCTGGTCGTTCTCCTCGTGGCCTGTGCGCCCGCTGCACCCACGGCCGCCCCAGCGCCGGCGCCAACGGGGCCGGAGCGGGCCGACAACCAGTCGCTACGGATCGCCGCCAGCGGGGTCCCGGCGAACCTGACGCCTGCCGCCGGCTTCGCCAACTACGTCGTCATGTCGCCGCTGTACGACACCCTGACGACGCTGGGACGGGATTTCGTCGTCCAGCCCGCGGTTGCTACGCGCTGGGAGGTCTCGGTGGATGGTCGGACGTGGACGTTCACCCTCCGCCAGGACGTGACCTTCCAGAACGGGGAGGCGCTCACTGCCGAGGACGTGGCGTTCAGCATCAACGAGCTGAACCAGCGTGCCTGGCCCGCGCGGACCTACATCAGTAGTGTGACCGAAGCTCGGGCCACCTCCCCGACGAGCGTCGACCTCGTTGCTCGCATTGTCGACGTGAGTATCCCCAGTGGCCTGCTCTTCATCCCGATCCTGCCGCGCAAGTACTATGAGAGTGTCGGCGGCTTCGAAGGCTTCGTCGCGAAGCCGGTCGGCAGCGGGCCCTACGACCTGGTCGAGTTCGTGCGCGAAGACCGGATCGTGTACCGCAAGCGTGCCACGCCGCATCCCTTCCGCAACGTTCAGGCGAGCGAGCTCATCTTCCTTTCGGTGCCGGAGCATGCCCAGAAGATCAACGGCCTGCGGACGGGTGAGTTGGACGCGACGACGACTGTCGCATTGACGAGCGACCAGGTGCAGGCGGCAGAATCAGCGGGCCTCAAGTTCCAGATTGTCCGCAATGCCTTCATCTTCGTTACCATCGCCCAGGGTACGGCTGAGCTGAAGAAATCGCCCTTGCTCGACCGCCGGGTCCGCCACGCGCTCAACTACGCGGTCGATAAAGAGGCCATCGCCAAGACGCTCTACCGGGGCTACGCCGAGCCGATCGGGCAGCTTGCGCTCAAGAACAGTCCCTCCTGGGACCCCACCGTGAAGCCGGTCTACGATGTGGCGCAGGCGAAGCGGCTCCTGGCGGAGGCGGGCTATTCCAACGGCTTCGGTGGGATCACGATGGAGATGTCGCGGGCGCAGAATCTGCAGGACCTGATGCAGGTGCTGCAGAGCCAGTGGCGCGAAGTCGGCATCCAGGTCGAGCTGGAGATCATCGATGGGGCGCTCTATAGCGACCGCGTCTATGGACGCAATAATGCCCAGAAATCCGACCTGGTGATGAGCGGCAACGGCGATACCAACGGCTTCAACACCGCCATCCGGGTGCTCATCGGCTGCGGCAAACCGATCGGCTCACCCCCTACCGCACTCTACTGGTGCAATCCGGAGTGGGACCGGCTGCTCGATGCCGCGCTCGCCGAACGTGACGCCACCCGCCGCGCCCAGCTGCTGCGCGATGCCAACCGGATCATGCGTGAAGATGGCTGGGTGGTGCCGCTCTTCCTGCCCGCCAGCTTCGTCCTCCACAGCCCGAAGATCGCCGGTCTCGATTTCGAAGGCTATAGCTTCATCGTCTTCGATAGCGCCTACCGGATCAAGTAACTGCATCACACAACTGCGTGGCCGCCGGGGGCAGCGGCCGAGCCGGCCAGCGCCACGAACCGAGGCGCCAAGGCGGCCATTTGATCCTGGGCCCGCCCGCTGACTATACTGGGTGCTCACTGCGCGGGTGCATCCTGCTGCCTAGCGAGCGAGGGATGCCAGCACGTCGCGAGGGAAGACCGTGATGGCCCACTTCTGGTCCGCTCAGCGGGTCGTTGTCACCGGCGGGGCAGGGTTTCTCGGCTCGGTGATCGTGCGGAAGCTGCACGAGCGCGGCGCCGGCGAGGTCATGGTTCCGCGGAGCCGAGAGTATGACCTCCGCTCGCTGGAAGCGATCCGACGGCTGCTCCGCGAGACACGTCCCTCGCTGATTATCCACGCCGCTGCGCGCGTGGGAGGGATTGGGGCCAACCGCGAGCATCCAGCCGAGTTCTTCTACGACAACCTGATCATGGGGGTGCAGCTCCTCCACGAGGCGTACCAGCACGGTGTCGAGAAGTTCGTCGCCATCGGCACTGTCTGCGCCTACCCGAAGTTTGCACCAGTGCCGTTCCGTGAGGAAGATCTGTGGAACGGCTATCCCGAGGAGACCAACGCTCCCTACGGCCTGGCCAAGAAGATGCTGCTGGTGCAGAGCCAGGCCTATCGCGCCCAGTACGGCTATAACTCGATCTTCTTGCTGCCGGTCAACCTCTACGGGCCGGGGGACAATTTCGACCCCGCCTCTTCACATGTCATCCCCGCGCTGATCCGCAAGTGCATCGAGGCTCAGGAGCAGGGAGCAGACGAGATCGTCGCCTGGGGCGATGGCTCGCCGACCCGTGAATTCCTCTACGTCGACGACGCTGCCGAAGGCATCCTGCTGGCAGCCGAGCACTATAACTCGAGCGAGCCAGTCAACCTCGGCAGCGCGTATGAGATCAGCATTCGCGAGCTGGTGGACTTGATCGTCCGCTTGACCGGCTTTCAAGGCTGGGTCCGCTGGGATACCACCCAGCCGAACGGCCAACCCCGGCGCAAGCTCGACACGCGGCGCGCCGCCGAGTACTTCGGCTTCCGCGCCACCACCTCCTTTGAGGAAGGGCTGCGTCGCACCATCGACTGGTATCGGAGCGTGCGCCAGGCTGCCCGCATTGACGCTGCCCGCGTGTCCCAGTAGAATGCTGCCGGCCAGCCAGCCGGCCGTCGAGCGAGAGAACGCCCGTGGCGATCGAACCGGCATCGTCTCCGCCAGGGCCTACCGCCGAGCGCGGTGAAGTTCATCCGGAGCCTGCCCAAGCGGGCGTTGTCGTGCGCCTCTCTCCACCCTTGGCTGGCTTCCTCGTTGGGGTGGTGGCAGCGTTACTCGCCACCCTCGTGCTCGGGGTACTCAAGGCCCTGACCGCAACGCTCACCCTCTGGCGCCTGGAACACCCGCTGCTGGTGCTCCTCGTCCCCGCGCTGGGCGGCCTGCTGGTTGGGCTGGGGCGGCGCTGGTGGGCGAGCGATTTTGCCAGCATCCTGGCTGGGCGTCTGCCCGACTTCGATAGCAGCGCCGGGCAGCTTGCCCTCGCCCTGGGGACGGTGCTGAGTGGTGGGGTCGCGGGGCGAGAAGAGCCAGTGATCGGCTTCGTCGCGGCCTGCGCTCGTCGGCTCAGCCTGGCGCTGCGCCAGCGGACGGTCTCCCTCCCGGGAGCGGTCGCCGCAGCCTGCGCGGGGAGCCTGGCAGTGGCCTTTGGCGCTCCCTTTGCTGGCCTTGTCTTCGCCTGCGAGCTCGTCGCCGGCCGCCCGCGCGGCGCTGATCTGGTGGCGGTGCTCGTTGCCGCTGGCGGTGGGGCCCTGGCGGGACGGCTCACAGGCCTGGCGGCTGAGCTTCCGGTCGGGAATGCTCCGGCCCAGCCGGGTGGCTGGCTCATGGTCCTGGGCGTTGCCCTGGCAGCGCTGATTGTGGGGCTGGCGCTCACGGCCCTGGTCGGGCTGCTGTTCCAGGCGCTCCGCCGGGTGGGCGCACCGCTCGTGCTCGCGCCCGCGGTGGGTGGCTTGATCGTCGGTCTGCTCACCCTGGTCAGCCCGGCCTTTGCCGGCACCGACCCCATCGCGCCCGCCCTGCTCCGGGAAGAGGTAACCGGGCTTTGGCTCCTCACCGCAGCCGGACGCGCCGCCGGCCTGATCGCTACCCTGGGGTTCGGGGGAGTGGGGGGGGTAATCGCGCCGGTCGTGGGGACTGGGCAAGCCCTCGGGGCGGGAATGGGTGCTCTCCTCGACCCCTTCCTGCCCAGGAACGACCCCCCAACCCTGGCGCTGATTGGCGGGCTGGTGACGCTGGCGACGGTGGTGCGCACTCCCTTCGCAACGGCCCTGCTCGCCCTGGAAGCTGGCGCCGACCCACTCCTCGTGGTGGCCCTGGCGATACTCGGCTGGGGTGCGGCAGCGCTCGCCCGCGTGGTCGAACCGTGGTCGGTGTACCGGCTGCTTGCCCTCGAGCCGGAGACCCCGCGCGGTGCCCTTGCGGCACCCCTGCTCAGCACCACCCTGGTGCGGGATGTCATGGCCCCGGCATCCACCATCCTAGCACCCGACGCGCTGGTAGCGGAGGCGGTGGCACTGGTGCGGCAGGTGAGGGAGGAGCTTCCCGTCGTCGACGGACGCGGCACACTGGTCGGCGTGCTGAGCCCCGCCGAGGCCGAACGCGCCCTGATCCTGTCCGGGCCGGAGGCGCTCGCGCTCGACTATGCACGGCGTGAGTTCCCCACCGTGCTGCTCTACCAGACGCTCGACCAGGCGCTTCAGGAGCTGGGGAGCGAGAGTGTGACTGCCATTCCGGTGGTCGACCCGCGCGAGCCGGGAAAACTCGTTGGCCTCCTGCGCTATCGCCAGGTGCTCGACTTGCTCGGCCTGGCCCCTCCGCCTCCCCATTCCGCTGCGCCAACGACGCCCGGGCAGGACGATGGACTACCAGTGCTCCGCATCCCCATTCCGGCGGGCTCGCCCTGGGCGGGAAAACGGGTGCGCGAGCTACGGCTTCCCTCCCAGGCCTTCCCCGCCGTGATCGCGCGGGGCGAGCGCCGACTGCCCTGGCGGGGGGAGAGCCTGCTCCGGGAAGGGGACGTGGTGCTCGGCTTCGCCCCACCGGCAGTCGCCGCCGAACTCCTGCGCCAGGCCGCAGGTGAGGGTGGGCCGAGCGATAGCACCTGACGCCTGCGCGGGTATCCTCCTTGCCCTCCGGCATTGGGAGCAGGGAGGTGGACTGCTGCCGTGGTCGCTGCCGGCGCGTGCAGCTTCCCCCCCCCGGGTGGCAGGCGCGCAAAGTCGCACCGCGGGGAGGGAACTGGTATGCTTGAGGGGGCCACTGCTCCCGGCGAGATCGCCGTTCCTCGTGGCCAGCTCCGGCACGGTCGCCAGGAGGTGCCGGCGCCCTACTCCCGCTGCAGGAAAGGTGCGCTTGCGGCTGGCGACCGAATCCGCGGAGGAGTGGCAGGGGAAGGTAGGCGATGAAGGTTGGCGTATTGAATGTCACCGGCTACGCCGGGGTTGAACTGGCGCGGCTACTCAGCCGCCATCCTGAGGTCCGTGCCCTCGCAGTCACCGGCCGGAGCGAGGTGGGTAAGCGCCTCGATGAGGTGTTCCCCAGCCTGAGTGGCCTCGACCTCCCGATCCTTCCCACCCTGCCCGAAGACGTCGAGGTCGTCTTCTCCGGGTTACCCCACAAGGCGAGCGCGGAAGCTCTGCTGCCCTTTATCGACCGCGGCGTGCCCGTGATCGACCTCGCGGCCGACTTCCGGCTGCGGGATCCCGCCGAGTACCAGCGTTGGTATCAGGTAACGCCCCCCCGCCCTGAGCTACTGGCTGAGGCGGTCTACGGCCTGACCGAGCTCCATCGCAACCGGATTGCGGGGGCGCGCCTGGTCGCCAACCCAGGCTGCTACCCGACAGCAGCCCTACTGGCGGTGCTCCCTGCCGTAGCAGGTGGCCTCGTCAAGCCCGACCTGATCGTCGATGCCAAATCGGGGATCTCCGGAGGAGGGCGCAGTCTTTCGTTGGCGAACCATTACAGCGAAGTCAACGAAAACGTCGCTCCCTATGGCCTGGCTGGCCACCGTCACCTGCCCGAGATCATCCAGGAGCTGGTTCCCTTTGCCGAAGCCACGCCGACGGTGACATTCATCCCCCATCTGGTGCCGATGACGCGGGGGATCCTGGCGAGCTGTTATCTCCCGCTGGCGGACACTGTCGAGGCTGACCCCCTCCGCTTGCAGAGTCAGGTGACCGACTTGTACCATGCCTGGTACGACAAGGAGCCCTTCGTTTTCGTGACCACCGGGCCGCCAGCGACGAAGGCGACCTTCGGCAGCAACCGTGCCTTAGTCTACCCGACGGTCGACGGGCGTGCGCGGCGGCTGCTGGTCTTTGCCGCTATCGATAACCTAGTTAAGGGGGCGGCTGGCCAGGCCATCCAGAACCTGAATGTGATGTGCGGTTGGCCCGAGACGCTTGGGCTCGACCTGCTGCCGGTGTACCCGTGAAGACCGGACGCGTGTTCCTGCTCTGCCTGGCGGCTGGGGTCGGGGTCCTGCTGCTCGTCCAGTACGGGCAGCCGCTGCTGGACGTTCTCTCTGATGCTACTGCCCTCCGTCGCTGGGTGCGCTCCTTCGGTCCGCTTGCGCCGCTGGTCCTCTTCGCCCTCCAGGTGCTCCAGATCGTCATCGCACCGATCTCGGCCCAGGCGATCGGTATGGCCGCAGGCTACCTCTACGGATTCTGGGGTGGGCTTGCGATCACCTTCGTGGGTGGGGTGGCTGGCTCGGTCTGTGCCCTCCTCCTAGGTCGGTTTCTGGGGCGTCCCCTGGTCGCCCGCTTTGCTGACGGCCGCCTAATCGCCTGGATCTCGCGCTTCGACCGCGTCCGCTCCGTCATCATCTGGGCCATCTTGTTCGCCCTGCCGATTGGCGACCCCTTGCTCTACGCGGCCGGCCTGACCGGCGTCAGCTTACGTACCCTGACGCTCGGTGCCGTCATCGGCCGGCTGCCCGGCATGGCCTTTGCCACCTACTTCGGCGCGGGCACCGAGGTCATTGGCTGGTGGGCCTGGGTATTCGGCCTGACGATCGGCGGCATCAGCACTGCCCTCTTCTCCCTCTACCACCGCCAGGCCCAGCACGCGACCGAACGGCTCGTCCGCTGGTTAGGTCACGAGATCCGCCCCGAGCCTGCCAGCCCGGAGCAGGAGCTTGCCTGAGCTGGAGCCCGCTCAAGCCGGGGAGCCGCGGGTGCTGCTCACGGCAGGCGGGGTGACCAGCCCCGCTGGCTTCCTCGCTGGTGGAGTGGCGGCCGGGATCAAAGCGAGCGGCGCGCTGGACCTCGGTATCCTCGTCAGCGAACGTCCAGCACTGGTGGCGGCAGCCTTCACGCAGCACGCCCTGCCGGCGCCACCGGTGGTGCTCACGCGAGAGCGAGTAGCCCGCGGGCGGGCCCGGGCCGTAATCGTCAATAGCGGCAACGCGAACGCTGCCACCGGTGCTGCCGGTCTGGCCGATGCGCGCGCGATGGCACGCTTCCTGGCTGAGCGGCTGAGCATCCCAGAGGCAGAGGCGCTGGTCGCCAGCACCGGCGTTATCGGCGTGCGCTTGCCCCTGGCGGCGATCGCAGCAGCAATTCCGCAACTGCCGCTCGCGCCGGATGGCGGGCACGCCTTTGCCCGCGCCATCCTGACGACCGACACCCGCCCCAAGGAAGCAGCCGTGCGCATCGTCCTGCCAGGGCGGACAGTCACCATCGGAGGGTGTGCCAAAGGGGCCGGGATGATCCATCCCAACCTAGCCACGATGCTGGCATTCTTCACGACCGATGCCCCGCTCGACCTCGCCTGGCTGCAGGCGACCTTCCGCCAGACGGTGAACGACACGTTCAACCTGATCGACGTGGACGGTGATACCAGTACCAACGATACCGTGCTGCTCCTGGCGAATGGCCTAGCCGGTGGGCCGCCGATCGCGGGGGGAGAGGATGGTGCGCTCTTCGCGGCGGGCCTCCGTCGGCTTGCCGAACACCTCGCCCGCGCGATCGTCCAGGATGCCGAGGGCGCGACGAAGCTGATCGAAGTGCGCGTTAGCGGGGCGCCCAGTCGAGAGGCGGCGCGGGCCATCGCTCGGACGGTTGCTGGCTCCCTGATGGTCAAGACGGCAGTGCACGGCAACGACCCGAACTGGGGCCGGATCTACGGAGCGGCCGGGAACGCGGGTGTCCCGATCGATGAGCGCACGCTCACGATCGCCATTGGTAACGTGCTCGTCTTTCGGCACGGTCAGCCCCAGGCCTATGACCACCCGGCAGCCGTGGCCGCCCTCCAGGGGAGCGAGGTGGTGATCGCGCTCGACCTGGGCGCGGGCAGTGCAGCAGCGACCGCCTGGGGCTGCAACCTCAGCGAGCAGTACGTCACCCTGAACAGCGTCTACACAACCTAGAGGAGTTGCCTTACGGCCGGCGGGCCTGCGAGGGGACGCGCAAGAGCCGCTGGCGCAGCAGCCGGAGTGCTTCCTGGCGGTAGTCCTGCCAGAGGTGGATGAGCGCCGGGAGCGACGAGACGATGATGATCAGGGCGATGATCGGCAGCAGGTACTTATCGACGTCGGGGATCACACTGCCCAGGAAATAGCCGGCAGTCGTCACGCCGATCGCCCAGAGCACACCCCCGAAGAGGTTGTAGAACAGGAACCGGCGGTAGGGCATGGCCCCGACGCCCGCCACGATCGGGGCGAAGGTGCGGATAGCCGGCAGAAAGCGTGCCAGCACGATCGTCTTCCCACCGTGCTTGCGGTAGAACGCTTCGGCCCGCTCCAGATTGCGCCGGTGAAAGAACAAGGAGGCCTGGCGCTCGAAGAGGCGACGGCCGACCCGATGGCCGAACCAGTAGCCCACACTATCGCCCGTGACTGCCGCGATGAAGCAGCCCGTCAGGAGAAGGGGCAGGTTGAGATAGCCCTGGCTGGCGAGAAAGCCCGCGGTGAAGAGCAAACTGTCGCCCGGCAGAAAGAAGCCGAACAGGAGCCCACTCTCCGCAAAGATGATCGCGAAGATGATGAAGTGGGCGAGAAAGCCGACGGCCTCCACTGCCGCCCGCAGGGTCTCACTATCGAGGTGCACGCCTCCTCCTTCGCGGCTTGAGCTGGCGGAACTGTAACCAACCGCGGGGCTGCCCGCCTACCCCCTCGTCCACCTCCTGCACCCGCCGTGGCAAAGCGAGGGCAGTGTGGTATACCTCTCACCGTGGCAACGTTCCTGCTGGTACACGGCTCCTATCACGGTGGCTGGTGCTGGGCGCGGCTGCGGCCGTTGCTGCGGGCGGCCGGGCATGAGG
>JAILZB010000108.1 GCA_023512725.1 Chloroflexota bacterium
GTCTCGCGGGCGGTCAAGTCCTGGTCGAGGACCACCACCCGGCCCGAGGAGACCGTCTCCAGTCGATTGATGCAGCGCAGCAGGGTGCTCTTGCCGGAGCCACTCGGCCCCACGATGACGACCCGTTCCCCCGCGGGAGGATCTGCTCGCTCACCCCCCGTAAAACGTGAAGCTTTCCAAAATATTTGTGGACATTTTCAAAAAGAATGACGGGCTTCATCGGGCCATCCTGTGCTGGATGCAGTGTATTGATCGTCAAAACACTCGTCAAGTCTTCGCTGCTGCAGTCGAACCTGTCTCCAGGAAGGCCAGCACGACGACGTTGAACCGCTCTGGCTGGTCGAGGTTCACCAGGTGGCCGGCATCAGGAATGATCACCCGCCGCACGGTGGGGAGAGTACGCTCCAGGTAGGCGCCGCGGGCGAGGATGCCCGGGAGGTCGTTAGCGCCATCGATCACCAGCACGGGCATCGTCAGCGCGGCGAGCTGCTGGGCGGGGTCGAGGCGGGGAGGAGGGTAGCGGCCGCGCTGGGGGTCGTGCAGCTGGGGCAGGCGCTGGCTCAGGATGATCTGCTCGATCAACGGCCAGTTCGGGCGACCCTTCGATTGGCCGATCAGCGGCCCTTCCAGGTTGGCACGGAGCGCGCCCGCGCGGTCGCCCGCTGCCATGAGCGCCTCCAGCCGCTGCAGGTGCGCCGTGAAGGCGGGGTCGGGTGGTGTGGGGGTTGCGGAGCCGCCCGCCAGGACGAGCGAGAGGACGCGCTCCGGGTGGGTAACGGCGTAGGCCTGGGCGATCGCTGAGCCGAGTGAGAGTCCGATCACGTGCAGCCGTTCGATCCCCACGGCAGCGATGAGCCCGGCAAGGTCGGCGAGGTGGTCATCCGGTCCGTAGCCCGTCAGCGGCGCATCCGATTCCCCCTGTCCCCGCTGGTCGTAGGTGAGCACCCGCCAACGCCGGGCGAGTACGGGCACCTGCGGCTGCCACATCCGGCGGTCCAGCCCCCCGCCGTGGACCAGTACCACCCACGGTCCAGTCGTGCCGTGGGTCTCGTAGGCGATCCGGACTCCCTGGTTCTCCCAGAAGCGCATTCTCCCTCCCGGAGATCAGGGTACCAGACTCCTGCCAGCCGGCGAGGACGGGTGGACGTCCTGCGCGCTGCGGGGGTCTGGGCGAACCTCCCCAACCCCTGCTCGCCAGCTAGGATCGGCACAGGAGTGCCCGCGGGAGCCGGGCATCCAGGGAGGGAGCATGGCCGACGAGAGCGTGTTGATCGAGCGCAAGGGACCCCGCACGACGGTGACGTTGAACCGCCCAGCGGCGCTCAACGCCATTGCGCTGGGCCTGCACCGCGAGCTGGCGCGGGTCTTCCGCGAGCTGGCCGAGGATGAGGAGACGGCCCTGGTGGTACTGACCGGTGCTGGCCGCGCCTTCTCGGCCGGCGGGGATATGACGTTCCTCCAGGAGCTGCAGGCGAACGATCGTCTGATTGAGGAGGTGGTGCGCCACGGGCGGACGATCATTCTCAGCCTGCTTGAACTCCCGCAGCCGGTCCTTGCGGCGGTCAATGGCGATGCGATTGGCCTGGGCTGCAGCCTCGCGCTGGCCTGCGACTGTGTCATCGCGGTCGAGACGGCCCGATTTGGTGACCCCCACGTCCGGCTGGGGCTGGTGCCGGGCGATGGCGGTGCGCTCTTCTGGCCTGCCCTGGTGGGGCCTGCACGCGCGAAAGAGTACCTCTTCACTGGGCGCTTACTGCCCGCTCCGGAGGCTGCCCAGCTCGGCTTGATCAACCGGGCGGTGCCGGCCGATGCCCTCTGGCCGACGGTGGACGCACTGGCGGAGGAGATCCTGGCCAACCCGCCAGCAGCGGTGCGGGGTGCGAAACGGGCAGTGAACCGCGCCGTCTTTGGCGAAGCGGGTGTCCTGCTGGACCTCTCGCTGGCGCTAGAAGCCCAGACGCTGGCAAGCACCGCCTTCCGCGAGGCGGTTGCCGCGTGGCTCGAACGCCGCCGGCCCGAGTTTCGTGGGCGATAGGTGCCGACAGTATACGTTGCCAAATCGCGTGTGTCGGGTACACTGTCGTCTGCTGGCGGGGAGCCGCTGGTCGCACAAGGAGGAAGGATGGAGCTGGGGATGCAGACCGGTGCCGCCGTTTGGCCGGGGCTGAGCTATGAAGAGGCGGTCGACCAGCTGAGCTGGCAGGCGCGCTTTGCTGATGCAGCCGGGTTTACCCGGCTGTGGCTGGTGGAGCACCACTTTGTGGAGTTCGCCATGGCTGGTGCCCCGAGCACGATCCTGGCGCATTACGCCTCGATCACGCAGCGGATCACGATTGGCTACGCCGTGGCAGTGGCACCGCTCCATCACCCGGTGCGGTTGGCTGAAGAAGCTGCGTGGATCGACCAGTTGAGTAAGGGGCGGTTGATGCTCGGGATCGGCCCGGGCTTCAGCCCGCTGGAGTATGGCGTCTTCGGGGTGCCAGTCGAGCGCAAGCGGGAGTACCTGGCGGAGGCACTCCAGATCCTGCGGCTCGCCCTCTCGGGCCAGCCGTTCCACTATGCGGGGGAGATCTGGAAGATCCCCCCGATCCAGATCCACCCAGGCCCCTACCGCGGGCGAACGATCCCGCTATACCTGGCGACCTCCTCCCACGAGTCGGTAGCGCGGGCGGCGCACTGGGATGTTACGCCGCTGCTCGGCTTCCGTCCGCTGGCAGTCCTGAAGGACCAGATTGCGCTCTGGCGGAGCATCCGGGCCGAGCTGGGGGACACACCCGCCGAGATCGACCGCAAGCAGCGCGAGATCGGAGTGCTGCGCCGGGTAGTGGTCGGCCGGACGGATGCCGAGGCCCGCGCCATCGCCGAGGCGGGAAGCTTGCAGTTTGCGGAAGCGATCCGGCGGCTGAACACTGCTGCCGGCGAGCAGGCCCCTCAACCCTTCGAGGCGCTGGGACCTGATGGTCGGCGGGTGCTCGTGCAGCCGACCAGCGAGGAGGAGCAGCGCGCGCGCAGTGCCCAGAATGCTGCCGCGGGCACGATTGCGGGGACCAAGGAGCACGTGATCGAGCAGCTCTTCGCCCTGGCGGAGACGGGTGTCGGCCACGTGCTGGCTGGGTTCGGTGGACGGGGAGTGCCGCACCGTGAAGCCCGGGCCGCCCTGGAAGTGGTCGCGAGCGACATCCTCCCGCTGTTCAACCGCTAAGCGAGCGCGCTCGGTGCCGGGCGCGCCGGGAGGGAGGCTGATGCATCGGGTTCTCGTTCTTCTCCTGAGTGTTGCCCTGGGGGGTGGCTGCGCACCGGCAGCGCCGACGGGAGCAGGGGCTCCTGCTCCTCCAGCAGTCGAGCAGGTCCTGCGCTGGGGGACTGCGTCACTCCAACCTTCGCTCGACCCGAATGTCTCGCTGGTGGGGGGCGCCCGCCGCTACGACGTCTTCGAGACGCTGGTGGTCCAGGAGCCGACCGGGAAGACGATCGCACCGCAGCTGGCCCGGGGGTGGCGGCTGGTCGGGGAGCGGAACTGGGAGTTCACGCTCTTTACGGATCGGCGCTTTCAGGATGACTCGCCGCTCACGGCGGAGGATGTGGTCTTCTCCTACCAGCGCTCCTTCGACCCCGCCAAGCGCTTCACCATCACCACGCGGATCCCCACCTACGAGAGCGTAGCGGCCACGGACCGCTGGACGGTGGTCTTCACCACGCGCACGCCCGACCCTATCTTCCCGAAGCGGACGGCCAGCGTGCCGATCTTCTCGAAGGCGGCCTACGAGCGCCTCGGGGAAGAGGCCTACCTCAAGCAGCCGATCGGGAGCGGGCCAATGCGGGTCCGCCAGTTCGTGCCCGACGACCGGCTGGTGCTGGAGGTCTGGCCGGACCATCCAACCCGCAAGCTGAAGTTGCAGACAGTGATCGTGCGCCACATTCCGGACCCCTCGCAACGGGTCAACGGCCTGCGCACCGGCGAGCTGGACTACGTCCAGAACGTGCCGCTCGAGAGCTACGAGCGGCTGAAGGCAGAAGGCTTCCACTTCGACATCCGGACAGCGGGCTATTCCGGGAGCTGGGGACTGGATGCCATCAAAGATACCCCCCTCAAGGACCGCCGCGTCCGTCTGGCGATCAACTATGCAGTCGATAAGGAGGCGGTCTCGAAGCTGGTCTACGCTGGCCTGGCACCGATCGAGCGGTCGCAAGTCACCCAGCCCGAGGCGTTCGGCTTCGACCCGACGCTCCAGCCGATCCCCTACGACCCGGCAAAGGCGAAGCAGCTGCTGGCGGAGGCCGGGTACCCGAATGGCTTCAAGATCCAGGCGGACGTCTGGATGGCGAGCAGTGAAATCCAGAAGCTGGCGCTCTTCCTGCAGCAGCAGCTGAAAGATGTGGGCATCGAGATGGAGATCAACGGCTACACCGATGTCGCGACCTTCCTAGACAAGGGGCGCGGGGTGCTGCCGCGGGCGCCGATCTACAACGGTGCTCCCGCCATCATTCCCCAGATGGATGCCGAGCAGGCGCTCACCCCCTACCTCTCGGCTCAGCCGCTGAACATCCGCCGGATGGAGAACCCGAACTTCGACCGCGCCTTGCTGGCTGCCTCGCGCGAGATGGACCCGAGCCGGCGCGAGCAGCTGCTGCAGGAAGCCGCGCGCATCCTGGCCGAGGAGGTGCCCGTGCTGTTCCTCGTCCAGCAGACCACCTTGAGCGCCTGGAGCCCGAAGGTGCGTGGGATCATCCCCCGGATCCCGGATGACCTCCTGCTCGACACCGTGGAGAAGGTGGGCTAGGCGCGCCCAGCGCCAAGCCGGGCAAGCGTTGCCGCCTGCGAACGCAGCACGGCGCTCCGGCAGGGGGAGGAGGCGCCTGCAACGGTCTGAGTGCCCACAGGCTGCCCGAGGGAGATAGCCGCTCCCCTCGCGAGGAGCAGCAGGGCTGGTCGTGGGAGGGCGCCCCGAAGTGGCGCTTCTGGCCAGCAGGGTGGGGGCCAGGCCGAGCGCGAGCGTGGCGAGGAGGGGAGCAGGACTTGCCAGGGCGAGCGCGATCTGATAAGAATCATTACTAAGCTGAGTGAGATAGTCAACAATCACCGAGGCGTGCAGGCACACCTTTTGGGAGGGCGGGCAGCATGCACCCGCAGCACCGAGCGGAAGCAGTTCCTGGCGGCAGCGGCCAGCGCGCCACGGTGGGGCAGGGGAATGGCGCTTGAAGTGGCGCGCCGGGCGGGCGCGCTCTCCCTCCGTCTCCGGGTCGCCTGGCCGCGCCCGCGCTACCGGTGGCTGGCGGTGGGCCTGGGAGTCATCGTGGCGATCGGGCTCGCGGCGTTGGCGGCGCCCTGGCTCTCGCCCTACACGCCGGAAGAGCAGAGCATTGTGGACCGCCTCCAGCCGCCATCAGTTGCCCACTGGCTGGGGACGGATGCTCTCGGGCGGGATCTGCTCACCCGCGTGCTCTGGGGCGGGCGGGTCTCGCTGGCCATTGGGCTGCTTTCGATGGCGATCGCGGTTGGGGTGAGTGTGCTGGTCGGTGCTACGGCGGGGTACTTCGGCGGACGGATCGATGCGCTCCTGATGCGGCTGACCGAGCTGGTGCTGGTCTTCCCACCCTTTTTCTTCATCATCCTGGTGTTAGCCACCTTTGGCAACAGTATCCCCCTGCTTGTTGCCGTGATCGGCCTGACCTCCTGGCCGGTCGGTGCGCGTATCGTGCGGGGGGAAGTCCTCAAGCTCAAAACGCGCGAGTTTGTGCTGGCGGCCCGGGCGCTAGGAGCGAGCTCGGGGCGGATCATCCTCCGTCACCTGCTGCCAAATATACTGGCGGTCATCATCAGCAGCGCCACCATCCGGGTGGGAGCCAACATCCTGGTCGAGGCGGGGCTGAGCTACCTCGGCCTGGGGGTGCAGCCGCCGCTCGCGAGCTGGGGCAACATCGTGGCGGAAGGGGCGCGGGTGATCCGGACGGCCTGGTGGGTCACCGCCGCGCCGGCGGCAGCCATTTTCCTCACGGTGCTGGCGTTCAATCTGCTGGGAGAGGGCCTGCGGGATGCCCTCGACCCGCGGGCCCGGCCGGGGCAGCTGCCGTGACGCGCTACTGGCTCGGGCGGCTGGTCCAGGCGGTGGTGCTGGTGGTGGGGGTCTCGATCGTCGTTTTCGTGGTAGTGCGGCTCGCGCCGGGGGATCCGGCAACGTTGCTGGCCGACCCGAGCTTTCTGAGTGAGCAGCAACGGCGCGAGCTGCGCGCCTCGCTTGGCCTGGAGGAGCCCTGGCCGGTCCAGTACGTCAAGACGATGGCGGGCTTGCTCTGGGGTGACTTGCGTTCCTTCCGAACCCGGGAGTCGACCGCCAGCATGATCGCCAACGCGGTGCCAGTCACCTTCAGCGTGGTCTTCGCCGGGGTGGTGCTCGCCCTCTCCAGCAGCATCCCGCTGGGGGTAGCAGCGGCGCAGCAGCCTGGGGGATGGGCCGACCGGCTGCTGAGCGTGGCGATTGCGGTAGCGCTGGCCTTCCCGACCTTTGTGCTGGCGCTGTTCTTGATCCGGCTCCTGGCGGAGGAGTGGCGACTGCTCCCGGCCGGCGGATTCGGCCCTCCTGGCACGACAGGGTTCAACCCGCTCGTCATTCTGCCCCACCTGGTGTTGCCGGCGCTGGTGACGGCCTTCCCGCTCGGTGCCATTCTCGGCCGCTACGTGCGCGATGCCGTGCGGGAGGTGCTGGCGGAAGACTACGTCCGCACGGCGCACAGCAAGGGGCTGCCACCCCGGGTCGTCCAATGGCGGCATGTCTTCCCGAATGCGCTGGTGGCGGTGATCAGTGTGGTCGGGACGGTCACGCCGCTCTTGCTCGGGGGATCGGTCATTGTGGAGAGCCTGTTCGGCCTGCCTGGCCTCGGCCGGATCGCGGTCCAGGGGGCGCTCCAGCGTGATTACCCGGTGGTGATAGCGACGACCCTCTTTTCGGCGGTGCTGGTGGTGCTCGGGAACCTGCTCACCGACTTGCTCTACGGCGTGGTGGACCCCCGGATCCGGTTGCACTAGGGGTGTTCTGGGCGCCTGTTCCCAGGAAGGAGGCGTGCTGATGGACGAGAAGAACTACTGGCAGCCAGGGCCCTGGCAGCGCTGGCGCAGCCGGCCCTCTCGGCGCCAGGTGATCCAGGCGAGCGCGGTGCTGGCCGGCTGGTGGTTGGCGGCCTGTGCGCAGGGCGGGAGCCAACGACCGAGTGAACCCGTGGCGACACGCCCGGGCGAAGGTGAGCCGCGTCAGGGGGGCCAGGCGGTGATCTTTATCAACCACCCGGATGCCCTCAACCCTGCGATCAGCCCCGTCTCGACGACGATCTACAACACGCCGTTCTTCTATAACGGGCTGACGCGACCGGCCGACGACTATCAGTCGCTCCCTGACCTGGCCGAATCCTGGGAGATCTCGTCCGACAGCCTGGTCTACACCTTCAAGCTGCGTCGCAACGTCAAGTTCCACGATGGGCAGCCGTTCACGGCCGAGGATGTCAAGTTCACCTGGGAGCTGATCTCCCACCCGGAGAATACGCCGGGCCGCCAGATTGCGGGGTTCTTCAGCCAGATCAAAGGGGCGCGCGAGTATATGGCGGGCCGGGCGCCGGAGATCGAGGGGATCAAAATCCTCGACCCGTACACCATTCAGGTCACGCTGGTGGAGGTCTACGCGCCGTTCCTCAGCATCTCGGCGGGCCAGCCGATTTTGCCCAAGCATGTCTGGAAGGATGTACCGGTCCGGGAGCTAGGGGCGCACCCGGCCTCGCGCCGGCCGGTCGGCACCGGGCCGTTCATTCTGGAATCCTGGCGGACGAACGACAGCATGGTGTTGCGGGCTAATCCTGAGTACTACGCTGGGCGGCCGTACCTGGACCGCATTATCTCGGTGATGCCAGGAGATGCCACCACGGCGTTCAACCTGCTGAAGGCGGGGGAACTGAACGTCATGGGACTGTACGCGGCGGTGCCGATCGATAACTACGAGGAAGCGGCGGCGGACCCGCGGCTCGAGACGCGCCCGCTCCCGGGCCTGGCGAATATGTACGTGGAGTTCAATTTCCGCAACCCGCTCTTCCAGGACCTGCGGGTGCGCAAAGCGATCTCCTACGCTACCGATCGGAAGGCGATCCGGGAGAACCTCTGGAAGGGGCGGGCGGTCTTCATCAATGGGCCGATCCACCCTACCTTCTGGGCGGCCAAGCTCGACACGACGACCTACGACAATGACCCGGCGCAGGCGCGCCAACTGCTGGCGGAGGCCGGCTGGCGCCTGGGCCCGGATGGCATTCTGGAGAAGGAAGGCACCAAGTTCCGCTTCAAGGTCTCCTCGATCCAGACGGCGGCCAATCCGTACGACGTGGTGCTCCAGGAGCAGTGGAAGCGCGTGGGGATCGATGCCCAGATCGAGCGGATGGACTTCGCCTCGTTCTGGGCGCCCATTTACCTCGCGGGGCGCCACGAGGTGGCAGCGCTGAATCTGCCTTTCGGGCTCTACCTCGACCCGGATTACCCGCTCGGGGGGTATTTCTCCAGCGCCCTGAACCGCAACAAGTACGTCAACCCGCGGGTGGATGAGTTAATCCGGCTGGCGACGGCCACCCTCGACCGCGAGGAGCGCAAGCAGCGCTACTACGAGCTGCAGGAGACGCTCGCGCGGGATGTGCCCCATCTCTGGCTGGGGGTGCCGGATGAGATCTGGGGGATCACCCGGGGGCTGGTGATCCCGAAGAAGCCGAACGGCTACCTGACGATCCGGACGGCCAAGGAGTGGTACTGGGCGCGCTAAGTCGAGACGCAGAGAGGTGAACGATGGTCGAAGGTGCAGGGCGGCCCCTGGTCGTTGAGGGGGTGCGCGTGATTGACGGGACGGGCAACCCGCCACTCGAGGACGCGGTGGTGGTGGTGGTGGGCGAGCGGATCGTGGCCGTTGGCCCCCGTGGGCAGGTGCCGCTGCCAGCGCTGGCGGAGCGAGTGGTGGGGGAAGGACGGACACTCCTGCCCGGGCTGATCGACGTGCACGTCCACGACCCGAGCGAGGCGAACCTGGTGCTCTATCTCAAGAACGGGGTGACGAGCATCCGCTTTGCGGGCGGCCACCAGCCGACCCTGCGGGCGCTCCGTGACCGGATTGCGCGGGGTGAGACGCTCGGTCCGCGGGTCTTTTCAGTGGGGCCGGCGATCGATGGAACGCCGCACGCCTGGCCGGGGAGTCTTCCGGTGGATAGCCCGATCGAGGCGCGGCGGCTGGTGCGGCGCTTGGTCGAGGAGGAGGAGGTCGATGCTCTTCTGACCACCCACCGGGTGACGCGGCCAGTGCTGGCTGCCATCGTGGAAACGGCGCACGCGCTTGGGGTGCCGGTGACCGGGCAGCTGTGGACCTGCAGTGCCCGTGACGCGATAGCCGTCGGGATGGACGGCCTCGAGAACACGACCCGGATCCCGGAGAGTGCAGCCTTCCCCCCGGCGCGGTTGTTCAGCTACCGCTCGGTTTCGCAGCGGCTGGCCATTCTGGCCCACCTCTGGGTGGAGACGCCCTGGGCGGAGCTCGCGGAGCTGGCGCGGCAGCTCGCGGCGAGTGGGATCGCGCTCGCACCGGAGCTGGTCTCCTTTGAGGGGTGGGCACGGGCGAACGAAGGGGAGGTGAAAGCCGACCGCGACTGGCCCTCCGCGCCGGACGACCCGCAGGTGCAGGCCTACGAGCGGCACGTGGCCTATCTCACGCGCGACTGGTCGCCGGACGATGTGGCGGCCCAGCGTGCGGCTGTGGTGCGCTACCGGGAGTTCTGCCGGGTGTTCCACGAGGCAGGGGGGCTGCTGGTGGCTGGCACGGATATGAGCTTTGGAGGCATTCTGCTGCATCGGGAGCTCTGGCATTTCCAGCAGGCGGGGCTGGACGCGCTCGCGGTAATCCGCACGGCGACGCGGCAGGCGGCCTCGGCGCTCGGGCGAGCAGACCTCGGGCTAGTGGCGGTAGGGGCGCTGGCAGACCTGGTGCTAGTGAACGGCAACCCGCTGGACGATCTTGCGGCGTTGCGGCAGGTGGAGGCCGTCTTCATCGGCGGGCGCCCGGTGGTGCAGGCGGGCGCGGTGCTGCGGCCGGCGCCGCCGGCGGGGGCGGGAGCGCGATGACGCTCGTAGCCCCCCGGACGAAAGAAGAGCGCGCCCGGCTGATGCGGGCAGCCCTAACGCAGGCCTGGGATGAGCTGGTGGCGACCAGCCTGGAGATCCACGCGCATCCGGAATTGAACTACGAGGAGTACCACGCTGCTGCCCTGCTCGCGGACCTGCTGGAGCGCCATGGCTTTGCCGTCGAGCGGGGGGGTGGCGGGGTGGCGACGGCCTTCCGGGCGGTGGTGGAGGGAGCTGGTCCCGGACCGACGATTGCGTACCTGGCGGAGTACGACGCGCTGCCGGAGATTGGGCATGGCTGCGGCCACAATCTGATTGCGATCTCGGCAGTGGCGGCGGGCCTGGCGGAGCAGGCCGCTAACCGTGACTTACCAGGGCGGATCGTGGTCCTGGGCACGCCCGCGGAGGAAGGTGGGGGCGGCAAGATCCGGCTGTTGGAGGCGGGGGTGTTCGCGGGGGTGGACGTGGCGCTCTCGTCTCATCCTGGCTCGCACGAAACCGTCATCCCGACAGAGATCCCGCTGGGCGAGAGCTGGAGCCTGGCGATGGTGGGGTATCGCTATGAATTCGTTGGGCGGGCGGCGCACGCGGCGGTCAGTCCGCACGAGGGGGTGAATGCGCTCAATGCGGTGATCCATCTCTTTACTGGGATCGACGCCCTGCGCCAGCACCTGCGGGATGATGTGCGGATCCATGGGGTGATCACGGATGGGGGGAAGGCGCCGAATGTGGTGCCGGAGTTTGCGGCGGCCAATTTCATGCTCCGGGCGCGTGACCGGGAGTACCTGCTGCGGGTGGTGGAGCAGGTGCGGCAGGTGGCGGAGGGGGCGGCGCTGATGACGGGGGCGCAGCTGACGGTCAAGTCGTTCTATCCCTTCTATGAGCATGTCGTGCCGAATGCGACGCTGGCCCGGCTAGCGTGGGAGAATGCACCGCTTGCGCAGCTGGCGGTGGTGGCGCCGCGGGGACCGCGGCGGGGCTGGGCCTCGACCGATTTCGGCAATGTGAGCCAGGTGGTGCCGGCGTTTGCCATCAGCTTTGCGGTGAGTGAGACGCCGGTAGCCGCGCATACGCCGGCGATGGCAGCCGCAGCGACGACGGAGCTGGCGCACCGGAATGCAATTGCGGTGGGCCTGACGCTGGCGCTGCTGGCGGCTGACCTGCGGGAGCGTCCGGAGCTGCTGGCGGCGGTACGGGAAGAGTTTCTGCAACGCACGGGGAGGGAGCACGGATGAGTGTGCCAGTACGGTTTGGGTTGACGTTGCCCAATCGCGGGGTGTTGTTTGGGGTCGAGACGATCGGGGAGCTGATTGCACTGGGAGAGGAGGCGGAGGCGAGTGGACTGTTCCAGAGCCTGTGGGTGGGGGACAGTCTGCTGGCTAAGCGGCGGCCGGAAGCGGTGACGCTGCTCGCGGCGCTGGCGGCGCGGACGCGGCGGGTTCGGCTGGCGGTGGGCTGTATGGCAAGCTTTCCGATCCGGCACCCGCTGCTACTGGCGATCCAATGGGCGACGCTGGACCTGATTGCGGGGCCGAACCGGCTGATCCTGGCGGCATGTCTTGGGGGTGCTGGGGGTGGTGGGGACTGGCAGATGGAGGAGGAGGCGTTTGGGGTTCCCCAGCGAGAGCGCATCGGCCGGTTGGAGGAAGGGATCGCGGTCTTGCGGACGGTCTGGACGCAGAGCCCGGCCTCGTTTGCGGGGCGGTACTACCGGTTCCGTGAGGTGGTGGTGGAGCCGCGTCCGTTGACGCGCCCGGCGCCGGCCATCTGGATCGCCTCGAATCCACGGCCGACGGCGGGGGCCTCGGCGCAGGCGAATATCACGCGGGCGACGCGGCGGGTGGCGCGGCTGGCGGATGGATGGATGACGACGTGGCTGACGCCAGCGGAGTTTGCGGCGCGCTGGGGGGATATCCAGGTGGCGCTGCGGGAGGTGGGGCGTGACCCAGCCCAGTTCGACACCACGCTCTACTACAATGTGAACATTAATGAGGACCGGGAGGCGGCGGCAGCGGAATCGAAGCGGTTCCTGGACACCTACTATGGCTTTGATCTGGAGCGACCGCGGCTGGATGTGTGGGTGGCGTATGGGAGCCCGGCGGAGGTAATCGCCAAGCTGCAGCAATTTGCTGAGGCGGGGGCGCGGGAGATCACGCTGCGGCTGACGTCGTGGGATCAGCGAGGGCAGTACCGGCGGCTGGTGGAGGAGGTGCTGCCGGCGTTTGCGGGGGCGAGGGTCGGCTAAGCGGCGAGGCGGAGAGAGGTAACTGGGG
>JAILZB010000011.1 GCA_023512725.1 Chloroflexota bacterium
CCCCTGGCCGATGCCAACTATGTTCTCGAAGTGAATGCCGGCTGGGCCGCTGCCCATGGCATTATCGTCGGCAGCCCGGTGACGATCACGTTGCCCGCCGGGATCGCGCTTCCCCGCTAGCCCCCTGGCCAGGCCCCCGTGTATCATGCGCGGGGACGGCACGCAGGCATGTACCACCCGCCGGCGGAGGCCCAGTGGGGAAAAAGATCTTGCTTGCGGACGACGAAGAGGTCATTCGCCTGCTGGTGCGCACCACCATCGAGCGCGAAGACTACGAACTGCTCGAAGCGAAGGATGGCGAAGAAGCGCTGGCCATCGTTCGCGCGGAGCACCCCGACCTCGTCTTGCTCGATGTTGGCATGCCCAAGCTGGACGGCTTTGCGGTGGCCCAAGCGATCAAAAGCGACCCCAGGACGCGCGATACGATCGTGGTGATGCTCACCGCTCATGGCCGCGAGATCGACCGCGACCAGGGGCTGCAGCTGGGGGCAGACCTCTACTTCACCAAGCCGTTTAGCCCGCTCCAGCTGTTGCGGACGTTACGGGAGCTGCTTGGCAGCGAGTAGGTTGCCCAGCGCACGCTGGCTCAGGCGCCCGGAGCACGCGGCTGCGATCGGGTGTCTGCTCGCCCTGGCGGGGCTCGCAAGCTTTTCTCTCTGCCTGCTCCCCCCGGACGGCACCTGGTCCGGCGATACTGGGATCCGGGTGCTCCAAGTCGAGACCCTCCTGCGCCAGGGCGACTTTGCCGTTCCCTATCTTGGCCAGGCAGCCGACCCGACCAACCGTTGGAACCCGCTTGCTCCCCGCTACTTCGCCTGGCAAGGCGAGCGCTACTACCCCAAGTTCTCCCCGGCCTATGCTCTCCTGGTGGCCGGGGTGGTCGCGCTGGGCGGCCTGCGGGCGGCAGCGCTGCCGGCGCTGCTGGCCCTGGCCCTCGCCGCGGCCGCACTCGGAGGGATGCTGCGGCTGGCCGGCAGTCGTGCCGGATGGGTCGCTGCCCTGGCGGTCATTCTCGCTTCGCCGTTGGTGTTCTACGCCAATGAGCTGTGGGAACACGAGCTGGCGGTCGCGCTGGCGCTCGTGGGCATGCTACTCCTCGTGGCCACGGCCTGGTCTTCCTCGTGGTGGCTTCCCCTGGGCGCTGGGGGGGCGTTCGGGGTGGGCCTCTGGTTCCGGGCCGAGCTGTACGCCGCTCTCCCGGCCATACTGGTTGCCGCTCTCGTTGCCCGTCTCCCTCGGCGCTCCCTTGTGCTCGCGCTGATCGCCACCCTGCTTGCGGCCCTGCCTCTGTTCGGCTGGCAGCAAGCCCTCTACGGTCGGGCCGAAGGCGCCCAGGTGGCGCTGGACTCGCCGCTCGTCTTGCGCGGTGCAGCGCCAGTGGTCATTGCCCAGCGTCTGCTCCGGCAGTGGGGCGATACCATCCCGAGCCTGGTCGTCCCGCAGGGCCCGCTTCTCCTCTGGCTACTCGCCGCTGGCCTGATCGTGGGGGGTGCGTTCACGCGCCGCCGTCACCGCTGGGGGCACGGGCTGCTGATGGCCGGGCTGGTGCTCGCGGCGGTGCTGGCGATCGTGAACCTCGCGCTCCGCCTGGCTCCGGTAGACGTCGTTGCCTCCTGCCCGCTGGTGTTGGGAGGGCTCACGGTCTCCTGGCGCGCCCTGGAGGAGCGGCGGCAGCTCCTCTTTCGCGTGCTGGCGCTGAGTGCGCTCAGCTACGTGGTGCTTGCCCTCTTTACCGCCCCCTCGCCGGGCGGTGCCCAGCACGGCCCGCGCTATCTCCTGCTGAGCTACCCCTTGCTGATCGGCTGTGCCGTCCTGGCTGGAGAGCGCTGGCTGGCCTGCTCGCCAAGCTGGCGCCGCACCGCGACGCTGGCGACCCTGGGAGTACTGGCGGCGGCGAGCCTGGCCGTGCAACTTGCCGGGCTCCGAAACCTGCTCGTCATCCGCGAGCAGTACGCGATGGTGGCGCGGGTGAGTGCTGCGCTTCCCCCGGGCCCGCTCGTGACCGACCTCTGGTGGTACCCCCAGGTGGTGCCAGCTGAAGTCCTGCGGCGGCCGGTCTTTCTCGTTCGCGATGGCAACGACCTGGCCATGCTTGCTGACCGGCTGGCGGAGCAGGGGGCAGCCCAAGTGACGCTGGTGACCTCAGCGGAGCAGCCCCGCTGGCCCCTTCCCGACCGGACGATGGGCGGTCGCGCGCTACGTGCTGCTCCTCCTAAGGCCATCGCGCCGCGCCAGCTACAGTTCCAGTCCGTCACCATCGACTAGTCGCCGAGGATCAGCCTGCTGCGCTGAGGGCGGCCGGTCGGGGGTGGCGCATCGCGCGAGCTGCTCCCCGGTTCGAGCGGCTCCCGGGTGGGGCTCGCACCGCGGGTGTCGCCCAGTGGTCTCTGGCACGCGGTTGGACGAAGGCAGCGGCGCGGTCCCGACGACGCGGTGGGGGTAGTCGTCGTCGCGACGATGGCGGGGAGAACTTCCGTGTGCGTGAGCCGAAGGCGCCTCCCTCAGACGTCGGGAGAGTGCATCGGCCGGTCGGTCCACGAAAGCTTTACTTCATTACTTCACTTCAGTGGAAGTAGGGGTGCTCCTAGCTGGGGCCCCACTGGGCCGAGGGGGCGCAGGCCCATTTGACTGCCCTCGGAAGGATTGCCAGGCTGCGCCCCGGCTTCTGGCGGAGGGAGCATCTCGGCTCGCCAGGGAGGAGGACCGATGAGCCAGCGGGGGAGGCGGGCCCTGGCAGCCTCCCCCGCTGCCCTCGACGTCGGCGGGGACTTCACGACGGGGAACGACGAAGTCCACCAGGGCTACGCCGGCTTTGCCTTCACCCCCATCGCCTTCACCGCTGGCACGCTCAGCGTCGTCCAGGGGGGAAGCGCCACGGTGGGCAGCAGCGTGCTCCAAGCCACCGGTGGCTTCGCCGGCACGCCCACCAGCCAGCGCTACACCCTGGCCAGTGCGCCGAGCAGCGGCACCCTCAAGCTGGGAAGCACTCCGCTCACCGTGGGGAGCGTTTTTACCCAGCAGGATGTCAACACCGGGCAGGTGAGCTACCAGCACAACGGCAGCGCCACGGCCAGCGATACCTTCAGCCTCACCGTCAGTGACGGAGTGGGTGGCAGTGATGGCCCGAAGCCCGTCAGCGTGACGGTCACGCTGTTCACCCCAACCCCAACTTCAACGCCAACTTCAACGCCAACTTCAACCCCAACTTCGACCGCAACCCCAACCCCAACTTCAACGCCACCCTCGCCTGCAACCCCAACCCCAACCACGACGCCAAGCTCCGGCGGGAGCCGGACCTACCTCGGGATTACCTACCGCTTCGCCAGCCCCTAGGCGTTGCTGGCCTCCCCGCCTCCTGCTGGGGTGGGCAGGAGCGCCACCAGCAGCGCCGAGCACCTGCCACTACGGCAGGCGCCCTCCCACACAACGGGCACTCTCACCGGCGCCTCCTCCCAGGCAACGGCCAGCTGCACCGGCGTGAGCAGCTCCTCTCCCGCCGAAGCACCTTGGCTCCCTAGCCGAGCCGGGCAATTCCCCGGCAAGGAAGCAGCCCCTTCGCTGCCAGCATGTGCTATAGTACCAGCGGCTTGAGAAGCGCCTGCCCGGCTGGCTCGCTGGGCAGGGCAGCACTTCCCACAGCGTCGCGAGGGCTTGCGCGACACCAAGCGAGGACCGAACCGATGAACGTGCTGCTGGTCAACCCCAACATCACCATGCCGATCGCGGTGCGGACCTCTCCTCCCCTGGGCATCGCCTACATCGCTGCCATCTCCGAGCGGATGGGCCACCAGGTCCGCGTGCTCGACATGCAGGTCGACGACACGCCGCTGGAGCAACTGGTCGACGAGTTCCCCCCGGACGTCATCGGCATTACGGCCAATACTCCCCAGGTGAAGGCCGCCTGGGCAGTCGCCGAGAAGTTCAAGCGGCTCCACCCCTGCCCGATCATGATCGGCGGCCCCCATCCTACCGTGCTGCCGGAGGAGACCCTGCGCCGCTCCCCGATCGATGTAGTTGCCCGCGGGGAAGGCGAGGCGACCTGGGAGGAGTTCCTCACCGTCGTCGCTCGCACGCCGCGCCACAACAGCGCCGCCCTGGCCGAGCACCTGGTCGGTGTCAAGGGGATCTCCTTCCGCGGGCCAAGCGGCGAGTTCATCCACGCTCCCGACCGCCCGCCCATCCGGGACCTGGACTCCCTCCCCTTCCCAGCCTACCACCTGTTCAAGAAAGAGGGCTATACCTCGCTCCAGCCCACGCTGGACGGGGGAACGGCGCGCTCGTTCGCCATGTGCACCTCGCGCGGCTGCCCCTATCGCTGCACCTACTGCTCCCAGTCGACCTTCCCCGAGAAGTGGCGTGCCCGCTCGGTCGAGAGCGTGATCGCCGAGTTCCGCCACCTCATCCATGACCTGGGCGCCACCGAGATCGGGATCGTCGACGACTCCTTCAACATCGACCGCAAGAGAGTGGCCGCCATCTGCGATGCCTTGATCGAATCCGGGCTGAACACTGTACCGTGGCTGCTGATCAACGGCATCCGCTCTAACCTGGCCGACCGCGAACTGCTGGCGAAGATGAAGGCTGCTGGTTGCAAGCGAGTCGCGTTCGCTCCCGAGACTGGTAACGAATACATCCTCCAGCGCATCAACAAGAAGCACACCATGAAGCAGGTGCGCGAAGCGTTCGCCAACGCCAAGGCCGTGGGGATGGAGACGATCGGCTTCTTCATGATCGGCCTGCCCGGCGACACCGAAGAGACGATGGAAGAGACGATCCGCTTCGCCATCGAGCTCGACCCCGATGTGGCCAATTTCTCGATGACCACCCCCTTCCCAGGCACCATCCTCTACAACGAAGTCCTGGAGCGGGGGCGGCTACTGATGGACGACTGGGACGACTACATCTTCCTGGAGGGCAAAGCCCGCTACGAGCTCGACGTGCCGGCCGAGGTGATGGAGCGGAAGTGGCACGAGGCCTACCGCCGCTTCTACCTCCGACCGCGACGGATCCTCAAGACACTGGCTCGCCGCTCGACCTGGCAGCAACTCCCCCGGCTGGCCAGTATGGCCGCCAAGCTGGCCATGCCCTACCACCCTGCGCCCAAGCGACCAAGCAATGTGGAAGTGGCGTGCTAAGCGCTCGGCGCAGGATCAGCCGGTGGCCCCAGCAGTGGCCAGCCCAGCGGCTGCGCCCCCGCCAGCGGCAGGCTTCCGCCGGATGAGCGCCCCGACGGAGCCGATCCGCGTCTCCCTAGGCATCATGGCGCATAACGAGGAGGCAAATATCGGCCGCCTCCTCGAAGCGCTACTCGCTCAGGAGCTGGCGACCGTCGTCATCAGCGAGATCATCGTCGTCGCCAGCGGCTGCACCGACCGCACCCACGAGATCGTCACCGCGTTCGCCGCGCGTGACCCCCGGATCCGTCTCCTCGTCCAGCCGGTACGCGAAGGGAAGACGTCGGCCATCAACCTGTTCCTCTCCCACGCCCGCGAGGAGATCGTGATCGTCCAGAGCGGCGACACCCTCGTGCGCCCCGATACGATCGAGCACCTGATCAAGCCGTTCGCCGACCCCAGCGTCGGGATGACCGGCGCCCAGAAGGTGCCAGTCAACGCCTCTGACCAGTTCATCGGCTACCTGAGCCACCTCCGCCTCCAGCTCGAACACCAGCTCTGCCTGGAAGTGCCGCGGCTGGGCGAACTGATCGCCTTCCGCAAGCTGATCGAGGCGATCCCCCAGGATGTCGCGATGGACGAGGCGTTCATGGAGGCGTTCATCATCCGCCGGGGCTTGCGCGTGCTCTACGCCCCAAACGCGGTGGTCTACAACATGGGCCCGACCACGGTGGCCGATTTCATCCGCCAGCGCCGGCGCAACTACGCCGGTCACCTTCACCTCAAGCATAAGTACGGCTACAAGGTGGCAAGCCTGAATAGCCGCATCGTCGCTCGGCTCGCCGCCCGCGAGGTCTACCGCCTGCTGCGCATGTTCGTCTTCATCTTCTGGGCCGGCGGCCTGGAACTGATCGCCCGCGTGCTGGGAAGCTACGACTACTACATCAAAGGGCGGCGTCACGTGATCTGGGAGATGGCCTGGACAACCAAGCGGCTGGACGGCAACGCCCTCTCGCCATTGCCCTCGGCCCCTCCCCCACGCCCACCCGGTCTCCAGGAAGCGCCGTGAAGGGCCTGCCCGGCTTTGCCCTGCGGCTGGCCCTTGGGCTTGCCCTGGCAGGTTGGCTGGTCTACCAGGAGAACCCCGCAACGATCTGGGCGGCCGCCCAGCGGACGAACCTCGCGGTGCTGGGGCTGGCCTTCCTGCTCTACCAGCTGGCTATTGCCCTCAACGCCTACAAGTGGGGAGTGCTGCTCCGAGCCCAGGGGGTGACCGTCCCGTTCCCGCAGCTCCTCCGCTCGACCTTCGTCGGGCTGTTCTTCGGCAACTTCCTGCCCAGCAACGTCGGGGGGGATGCCGTGCGTGCCTTCGACCTCTCGCGCCAGGCCGGGCGCGGGACGGCCGCCGCCACCTCCGTGATCGTCGACCGGATGACCGGGCTGTTGGTCTTCATCGCCTCCGCGGCCGTCTTTGGGACACTCGCCGCCCTCTGGACCGGCGCGAGCGTGCTCTGGCAGGTCGCGCTCCTCTCCTTGCTGCTGTTCCTCGGCGGCAGTCTGCTCTTTCTGGCCCTGATCACGCGCTCGGTCACCCGGCAGGCTCGCTACCTCTTCTTACTCGTGCCCCAACTGCATCCCCTGCGGGCGAGCGGTCGGATGGTGGCCGATGCCTTCGCCGCCTATCGCCAGCACCCGCGAGCGGTGGCGCTCGCGTGCCTCACCTCTTTCGCCATCCAGACGGTCACCTCGGTCGTTAACTGGCTGATCGGGGTCTCCCTGGGTCTGGAGGCACCCTTCATCTATTTCTTCGTCTTCAACCCGATCGTCGCCTTCGTGCTGCTGGTGCCCATCGCCATCAACGGGATCGGGGTCCAGCAGGCCATCTACGTGTTCTGCTACGCCACCCTCGCCCGGCTGATGAGCGAAACCGAAGCGTTGACGCTGTCACTCCTGATGCATGGCGTTATCATTACGACGGGCTTGCTCGGCGGCCTGGTATGGATCCGGGCGGTCCGGCGTTCTCGGGCAGGCTGGAACGCTCAACCCGGCACGGCGGTGGCGGCCGTCGGGACGAATGCGGTGGTGAGAAGGTAAAGCCGATGCGCGTCTTGCTCGTCAATCCGCAGTCCAAAGTGTGGACCTCACCCGAGCTGATCCACCTTGGCCTGGCCTACATCGCGGGTGCGCTTGAAGAGCTGGGCCATACCGTTCGGGTCTATGATGGCGCCGCCGAGACCGAGCCCTACGAGGCTGTTCTGGCCGAGGGCTGGGATGTCGTGGGTGTGACTGCCACCACCCCCCAGATCGCTGATGCCTGGTTGGCCGTTGACCAGGCGAAGGCGACCGGCGCCCTCACCATCATGGGCGGTCCCCACCCCACGATCCAGCCGCTCGAGCAAATCGCCCGGCCGAGCGTCGACCTGGTCGTGCGGGGTGAAGGCGAGCAGCCCGTCCGCGAGCTGTTCCCGCTCCTCGAGCAGCTGAACGGGCGCCCGCTCTCGGCCATCGCTGACCAGCTCCGCGAAATCCGCGGCCTGACCGCCAAGCTGGAAACGGGAGAGATCATTCACAACCCGGACCGTCCCTTCCAGAAAGACCTCTCCCGCTTGCCCCGTCCTGCCTTCCATCTCTTCAAGGTCGAGCGCTACAGCAACCTCCAGCCATTCACCGATGGTCGGCGCAAGGAGCGCTCCTTCACGATCATGACCTCGCGCGGCTGTCCGCACGCCTGCACCTTCTGCTCGCGCAGCGTCGAGGGACGGACCTGGCGGCCCCGCAAGATCGACGAAGTGATCGCGGAATGGCGCTGGTTGATCGAAGAGTGCGGGGCAACCGAGATCGGGGTGGCGGATGATGTGTGGAATCTGCACCTCGCCCGAGCGAAGGAGCTCTGCCGCGCCCTCATCGCTCACGGGCTGAACCGCGTGCCCTGGGTGACCATCCACGGGATGCGCGCCGATGCCACCGACGAAGAGCTGTTCTTCCTGATGAAGCAGGCCGGCTGCAAGCGGGTGGGGTTTGGCGTCGAGAGTGGGAACCAGGCCGTGCTCGACCGGATGAAGAAGAAGCAGACCCTCGACCAGGTCCGTCAGGCCATGCGCAACGCCAAGAAAGCGGGCCTCCAGACCATGGGCTTCTTCATCTTCGGGATGCCCGGCGACACCGAAGAGACGATGGAAGAGACGATCCGCTTCGCCATCGAACTGGACCCCGACCTGGCGAACTTTATGATCGCGACACCCTATCCCGGCACCGAACTGTACGACATCATCGTGCGGGAAGGGCAGTTCCACGTCACCAACTGGGAGGAGCTTGCCATCCACAGCGATCGCGCCCACTTCTCGATCGGGGAGACGCACGCCGCCATTGTGGAGAAGAAGTGGCACGAAGCCTACCGCCGCTTCTACCTCCGGCCCAGTCGGCTCTGGCGGCGCGCCCTGATGCTCGATACCTGGCTGCGGCTCCCCTACTACCTCGGGGCGGCGCGTCGCTTCTTCCTTGCGACTGGCCGCCCAGAATATGTCCAGAGCGTTTAGCGTTTAGGGCAGGCAGATGGGAAAAGTCGTTCTGGTCTACCCCAAGCGCGACGGGCGGGTGCTCGGGCGCGTACCTGGCTCGCCGTACACCTTGATGCGGCTGGCCTCGCTCGTGCCTCCCACCATCCCAGTCGAGATCTGGGACGAGAACTGGGCGGACCTCCCCTACCATCGCCTTCGCCCCGGCGACCTCGTGGGCATCACCAGCATGACCAACTCGATCGACCGGGCTCGCCAGATCGGCCTGCGCGCCCGCGAGCACGGTGCCACCATCGTTGTCGGTGGCGTCCACGCCACCCTCTGCCCGGAGGACGTCGCGCAGTGGGCGGACGTGGTGAACGTGGGCGAGGCCTACCGCACCTGGCCCCAGATCGTGCAGGACCACTTCTCGGGCGGCGCGCGACCGTTCTACCACGATGACGCCTGGAACAGCCTCGAAGGGGTCGCTCCGCTGACCGACCACGTGATCGCCCAGGTGCAGGAGAACCACCGCTACTGGACGCCTTACCTGGAGATCACCCGCGGCTGCCCGCGCAACTGCTCCTTCTGCACCGCCATCCGGGTCTCGGGGCAGAAGATGCGCTTGCGCCCCATCGAGGAAGTGATCGAAGAGATCCAGCGCCGCCAGATCCGGCGCTTCTTCCTGACGGATGACAACTTCGGCTTGAACTTTCGCCTCAACCCCGACTACATCGTGGCGCTGTTCCGCGCCCTGGCTAAGCTCCCCCTGACCGGCTGGACGGCCCAGGCCGAGCAGATGGTGGGCAAATACCCCGAGCTGCTCGACCTCGCGCGCGAGGCCCACCTGGACAAGTTCTTCATCGGCTTCGAATCGGTCAACCCTCGCAACAAGCGCAACCTGGGGGGCAAGGCCCGCGGCCTGCAGGACGAGTACCGCCAAGTGATCAAGACCTGCCACGACCACGGCATCGGCGTCGTCGGGCTGTTCGTCTTCGGGTTCGATGAGGACACCCTCGAGACCTTCGAGGAGACCTGGAAGTTCATCCGGGAAAGCGAGCTCGACTCGGTGTCGGTCACGGTGCTCACGCCTTTCCCCGGCACCCCACAGCGTGCCGAGCTGGAACGCGAAGGGCGCTTGCTGGATGTCCCCTGGAGCTACTACGACACTGCCCACGTGACCTTCATTCCGAAACAGATGACCGTCGAGGAGCTCAAGCAGGGCTACGACTGGCTCTGCCGCAAGGTCTACAGCCCTCACCGCATCATCCAGCGCGGCCTGCGCACGCTCAGCCGCTACCCGCTGGCACGCCGGAGCCGCAAGCTGATGGTCTCCTTCGGCACCGACCTCGGCTACTGGCGGACGTACCGCTACCGCTACGCCTCCTAGCTGCCCTCATCCTGCCAGCCGGCCGGCAGCAAGCGGATGCCGCGCACCTGGAGGTCCTCCCAGCGATTGTTGGCCACCTGGAAGGCGGGCAGCCACTGACCGACCCGCAATTCGAGCACATTGCGGCCTGCGCGCAGCACCCCTGGCGGCACGCGGAAGCGCAGCCGGCTCCAATAGGAGGCGTAATCCCAGTCGCGCCCAGGCCAGTAGGGTGGCACAAGCAGCTCGCCGTTCAACCGGAAGTGGTTCCCGCGGTCGTTGGCCTGGAGCACGATCGCTTCCAGCTCCCAGTCGCCACTCGGGTCGCGGAGGTAGAACTCTCCCTGCCAGGAGAGCGCAAGCGGACCGAAGCCCCGGATTGGCCGCCAGGGAGCAGCGAGGTCAGGTTGGTCCCCGAGGTGGACCGGTACATCGTTCGCGAGCACTTCGACCGGCTGCCGGGAAGCGCCCGGCCAGGTCAGGGGCCAGGGCACAAGCGGGCGGGGCGGGGGCGGCTTCGCCATCGCGTGGAGCGCACGCCAGCTCGGTTTCGGCTGGTAGCCCGCTTCCGCCAGCCGAAAGCCGGCCTGGGCGTCGTCATCTGGCTCGTCCGCTCCCAACACCCAGACGGCGACCATGCCCAGCCAGGGCCATTCGCGCGCCGCCTGCTGGAAGGCTTCCACCAGGTACGCCCCGCGTTGCTCCTCGCTCACCGCTGGCGCTCCCACCGGCGAGGTGGGGTCGACCGTCCAGCCCAGCTCAGTGACCCAGACCGGGCGGTCGCCTAGCCCCGCCTCGAGGAGGATGCGACGCTGGTGCTCGATCCGGCGGACGTTCAGCCCCTGGTTCGTCTCGGCCGGCACCTGCGGGGGCAGGCCGAAGCCATAGGCATGCACGGCCAGCACGTCGAACTCGCGCCCGCCCGGGGCAGCGAGCTGACGGCGGAGAAAGATCCGATCGTCCAGTGCTCGCGGGCTCACCTCATTGGTCGGTGCCAGCCCAGCTGCTATCACCAACGCCTGGGGGTCTGCCTCGCGGACTGCACGCGCTGCGGCGCCGAGCAGGCGGGCATAGCCTTCGGGGTCGGGCGGGTCACCACCCCACTCGTGGGCGAGGTTCGGCTCGTTCCAGATGATGTACCCCACCACCCGTCCACGGTAGCGCTCAGCAACCCGGCGGACAAAGGCAGAGTAGAGCGTCTCGTCGCGCGGCGGAGCATTGAGGCGGCCGGGCCGGGCCCAGGCTGGCTGCTGGTCCAGTCGGAAGACCACGTCAAGGCCATAGTAGGCCGCGGCCCGCACCACCTGGTCGGGGTACTCCCAGTACCATTCCCCAGGCGCCGGCTCGACCTCTCGCCAGCTGAGAAGCTGGATGACCGTGTCGAACCCTGCCTCGGCGATCAAGCGCAGCGGTTGGTCAGCCGCCCGCACCGTATGGATGGCGTAGCGGAACGGTCGTCCCGGTGGGCGCGTCAGCATGGCGCCGCCAGCCAGCAGCAGCCCAGCAGTGAGGAGCAGCCCGACCACGAACACCCGCTTCATCGCAGCCGCCAGACCCCTCGCTCAGTTGCCACTACCAGCTCGCCACTCACCGGATCACGCGCCAGGCTGTTCACGCGCTCACCTACCAGGCCAAGGAGTTCCCAACGGCCACCCTGCCAGCGGAACACCCCTGCGTGACTGGTGCCAGCCACTGCGGGCTGGCCATCAGCTCCTGCCAGGAGCGCGACCACGTGGCGCCCCGCGAGCCCAGCGGGCTGCCACCGTTCCCCCTGCCAGCGAAAGAGCCCGTCGGTGGTGCCGGCAACGAGGCCGGTCGGCGTGGCCAGGAGAGCCGTAACCGAGCCAGCCAGGGGTGCCAGCGCGCGCCAGCGCGCGCCATCCAACCAGAACACGCCAGCATCGGTGCCCGCCCAGAACGACTGGCCATCGCTCGCCAGTGCAAAGACGGTCCGCCCCATCAGCCCCTCATCAGCCAGGGACCAGCGCTCACCACCATCGCTGCGAAGGGTGCGGTCATACTCGACACGCGCCAGCAACGTCTCCCCCCCACGCGCCAGCTGCGGAATGATCGCCTGCTGGTATTCGAACTCCGTCACCGTCTCCCAACTGGCCCCGCCATCGGTCGAGCGCACCACCCCGCGTTCCCAGGTCCCCGCGAAGAGCTGGCGGCCGGCGGGAAGCACGAAGAGGGTCAGCACCCCGCGCAGGTCGCTGCCGATCGGGCGCCAGCCCTCCGCCTCGCGGCGGTAGACCCCATCACTAGTGGCAGCGAGGAGGGCATCGCTCGCCGCCAGCCCCCGCACCAGCGGCCGACCATAGCACGGCCCGCTCGGCCGCCAGCTTCCTCCCTCTTCCACCAGCACCCCCTGGGCGGTTGCCGCCCAGACGCGCGTCCGCCCTCCAGCGGCATAGACCGTCATCGCCAGCGGGCTGGCCACCTGTTGCCACTGCTGGCCGCCATCCCGACTGAGGAACACCCCCGCGCCTTCGCTCGTTGCCAGCAGCCCCTCGGGAATCGCCCCCACGGCAACCACCGGCCTGGGCACCGGCAAGCTCACTTCGGTCCACTCCTCGCCACTCTCACTCCGCCAGAGCGTTCCCTCACTGCGCGCAACCAGGCGCCCGGCGGCATCGGCTGCCACCGACGAGACCACCCGCGCGAGGGGAAGGACCGCCTGCGGCTGGCCCGCCCGCCAGAGGAGAAGGCCCTCCCCCGCCGTCGCGAGCACAAGCCCGGCCCGCCCCTCCGCGAGGCCAAGCACCGTCACAAGGGGGTCGAACTGCCAGGCCCGCTGCCAGGAGCGGCCACCGTCCTCTGAGCGGAGCAGGACCCCCTCCCCACCCGCCCAGACGACCCCATCGCGGCCGACCAGCAAGGCCGTTATGGCCAGGCGAGGCCCAGTTCGCTGCCAGGAGCGGCCATCGTCTTCCGTCCGGTAGACCCCATCGACCGTCCCGGCGAAGGCGAGCCCTGGCGTGGGAGCCGCGGCGACGGCGTAGGCAGCGAGGTCTTCCAAGTCGGCGCTCGCGCTCCAGGCCTCACCCGGTCGCTGGACGTAAACCGCCCCCTCGCGGTAGACCGCCACGTAGACGGTCTCATCTGGTCCGACGGCCAGCCCGGTTGCGAGGGCATAGCCAGGCAGCCCCTGCTCATCACGTTCCCACTGGGGCGCTGGCGCACGACACGCGCTCAGGCTGAGCACGGCAAGCAGGAGGAGGAGGCGAAGGGGCGCCACGGGCCACTACACCGAGGAGCTTTCTTTCCTGGTCTGCTCCCGGCCGAGATGGTCTTCCGGCACTAGCAGCGGCACGCTATGCCGACGCGCACTGCCACCAGGCATGGTCAGGGCAGGCACGATCGCCAGCATCGCTACCACGGCAACCAGCACGAGGACGGGCAGAAGCGCAGTGGCGATCGCGGTGGAGAAGGTCTCAAGGACCTCCGGCGGGAAGGACGCTCGCTCGCGCACATCGAGCAATTGGCTCGCGAGACTGGCCGAAGCTCCGGGGACCCCAGCGAGGTTCGCCAGCACCCCGCTGGTAAAGACCGCGCCGAAGACCGCCACCCCAACTGTGCCACCGATCATCCGCGCGAACTGCACCGCCGAGGTAGCCACCCCGCGCCGGGCCCACTCGACTGCGTTTTGGACCGAGATCGTAAATGCCGTGAAGCCAAACCCCGAGCCGATCCCAATCACCAACATCACGGCGAGGAAGACCACCGTCTCAGCACGGGGTACCAGCACCATTACGCTCGCTGCCAGTGCGACTGCCAGAGTACCGAGCGCGGCTGTCCAGCGGTAGCCCAGCCCGAGGATCATCCGCCCAGCAATCACCGCTCCGAGCATCCAGCCCAGGGATTGCGGGATCAGGGCGATGCCAGCATCGGCGACGCTCCCACCCCGCACTACCTGGACGAGCACCGGCACGAACGTCGGCTGACTGAACACGACCATCCCAAGCAGAAACGCCCCCACGCTCGCCGAGCGGATAATGGGGAGCTGAAACAGGGAGAACGGCAGGAGCGGCGCCGCCACCCGTCGCTCGATCGCGAGGAAAGTGACCAGCAGCAGCCCGGCAGCGGCCATCAGGGTGAGCACCCCCGGCGAGAGCGCACCCTGGTCCCGCAGGTTGAGCAGGGCAAACTGAAAGAGCGCCACTGCTGCGGTCAGCGTGAGCGCGCCAGCCCAGTCGACCCCGCCCTGACCCCGGCGAACACGTGGCTCGCGCAAGCACCACCAGACCAGCGCTGCCGAGATCAGCCCGATTGGAAGATTGAGAAAAAAGATCCACTGCCAGGCCAGGCTCTGCACGATCAGAGCGCCCAGAACAGGAGCGATCAGACTCGCGATCCCCCAGACGGCGCTGAAGAGCCCCTGGATGCGCGCCCGCTCCTCCAGGGTGAAGATATCGCCCACAATCGTGAAGGCCAGCGGCTGCACCGCCCCAGCACCCAGACCCTGGACCGTGCGCGAGGCGATCAGCTCCGGCAGGGAGCCCGAGAGACCGCAGAGCGCCGAGCCGAGGAGGAAGAGGCCCACCCCCACCACGTAGACCGGTCGTCGGCCGTAGAGGTCGGCCAGCTTGCCAAACACCGGCACGGTCGTCGAGGAGGTCAGGAAGTAGATGGTAAAGGCCCAGGCGTACAGCTCGATGCCCCCCAGCCGCCCCACGATCGTGGGCATGGCCGTGGCGACAATCGTGCTCTCGGCCGCCGCCAGGAAGAGCCCGATCAGGACTGCGAGCGTAACGGTGCCCCGTTGGCGGTTCGAGAGTGGCACGCCATCCTCCAGCCAGGAATGCTAACCAGCGGCTTGCCGGCTGGTCAAACTCGACACCACCCCTCTCAGGCCCCACAATCGGGAGTGATGGTACGCCCACCGTACCGCCTGGAGGACCCCGCCGACCTGCGGGCGCTGCGCCGCCTCGTCCGCGAAACCACCGGTGCTCCTCGCCCCGCGGCACGCTGGGTCCGCCCCGTGGCGCAGCCATCCCGCTGGCTGGTCGCTCTAGCGGGCACTTTCAACCCGCCCACCCGGGCTCATCTTGCCTTGCTCGAGGCCGCCCGCGCTGCCGGTGCCGACGCGGTGACATTCGTCGTAGCCGTGGTCAGCATCGAGAAGGAGCAGCTCAGCGCTGTCCTGCTGGAAGACCGCCTCGCTCTGCTCGACCAGATCGCGGCCCGCCTGGAGGCGGGGCTGGTGCTGACGAACGCCGGCCTGTATGCGGAGCAAGCAGTGGCCCTGCGGACCCTGCTGCCCACGACAACGCGGCTGAGTTTCATCCTGGGCGCCGATAAGGTGCTCCAAATTTTCGACCCGCGTTACTACCACGACCGCGATGCTGCCCTCGAGCAGCTCTTCGCTCAGGCTGACCTGCTCGTCGTCCCGCGCGCGGAACTGGAGAGCGAAGCGATCGCGCGCTTCCTGGCGACACCGCCCGCTGCTCGCTGGCGGCACGCGGTCACGCTCCTCTCCCCACCCGCCAGCCTGGACCGCTGGCTTTCGGCCTCGGCGGTACGGCGCGGTGAAGTCACGTCGCTGGAGCAGGCCCTTCCTCCCGAGAGCGTGCGCTTCCTCGAGCAGTGGCAGCCGTACCAGCCTGGCAGCTACGAGCGTCGCCGCGCGCTCCTTGACCAGCTCGAACGCGAGGGCACCTCGGCCTCAGGCGCACCCGCTACCGGGAGCGAGCCTGCCCCGTAACCGGGGCGGGCCCACTGGAGGGTCGCGCGGGCAAGAGCGGCCGGCTGGAGGTTCGCAACCACGAGCCCGGAGAGCACCAGCACTGCCCCCACCAACTGGAGCACGGTCAGGCGCTCGCCGAATAGCCCCGCCGAGATGATGGCTGCCGCCACTGGATTGACGTTGTTGAAGAGCGATGCGCGCGAAGGCCCAATGCGGCGGACCCCCTCGTTCCAGGCGAGGTAGGCCATCACCGAGGCACAGATGCCGGTGTAGAGCACCGCGCCGATGACGGCGAGCTCGAGTGCAGCGGTCGTGAGCGGGCGCGGCTCGAAGGGAAGGACCGGCAGGCTGATGAGGGCCCCCACGATCACCGTCCAGACCGTGGTATCGAGCAAGCTCAGCCCGCGCCGCTGGGCGAACCGGACGAGCACCGAATAGGTACCCCAGCTGATCGCCGCCGCCAGGACGAGCAGGTCACCCAGCCCTCGGTTCGGCCCGACCGCAGTCGCCGCCGGACCGGCGAGCACCAGCAGCGCTACTCCCACCAGCGCAACGATACCCGCCACCACGCGTCGCAGCGTCACTGGCTCCCGCAGCCACCACGCCGTCAGCAGCATTGCCACGAAGGGGCTCAGGGCCGTTAGAATAGCCCCCTCGCCAGCGCCCGTGAACTGAAGACCGGCATTGAAGGGCGCAGCAAAGCCGACCACGCCGGTCAGTCCCATCGCGAGCAGGAGGGGAAGGTCGCGCCGCCGCGGCAGGGGACGCCGCTGCCAGACCAGGAGCAGCGAAAGCACGGTCGCCGCCACCCCGTAGCGAGCGGTGACGAGCATGAGCAGCGGGATAGCCGCGACCGCGACCTTGACCGCGATCGCGCCGCCGCCCCAGGTGAGGGCCGCCCCGGCGAGCAGCAGGTAGGCGGTCATACCGCCCTGACCGGTGGGCGGCTGGCGCATCGCCTGGGTCGGGGAGGGAAGGAGGCTCACCCGACCAGCTCAACCCGCGCGCGCACCTGCTCGACATCACGCGCCATCTGGTGCACCAGCGCCTCGACATTCTCGAAGCGAAGCTCGCCGCGCAAGCGGGCCAGGAATTCCAGGCGCAGCGTACGGCCGTAGAGATCCCCCTCAAAATCGATTAGATACGCCTCGATCAGGCGCTGGAGGTCACGGCCAAAGGTGGGGCGCACCCCGATACTCACCGCTGCCCGGTAGGGAATACCATTGAGCATGGTCCGGCACGCGTAGATCCCATCAGCGGGGACCACCAGATGCTCCGGCGGCACCAGGTTCGCCGTGGGGTAGCCAAGCTGGCGACCGCGGCGGTCACCGGGGACCACCGTTCCCGTGAGGGCGTACGGCCGGCCAAGGGCCCGGGCAGCTTGTTCGACATCCCCAGCCCAGAGCAGATGGCGGATCAGCGAACTGTTCACGGGAACGCCATCCAGGAGCACCGGTGGCACCACCGTCAGCTGGAGGCCGAGTTCTTCTGCCAGCGCCCGGAGCCGCTCGCCACTCCCCTCCCGCGCGTGGCCGATAGCCGTGTCGGGCCCACCAACGAGCTCGACCATCTGCACCGTGTCTCTCAGGATCACCAGGAACTCCCGCGCCGAAAGGCGCGAGATCGCCAGCGAGAAGGTCATCGGGCAGACAAAAGCAGCCCCCAGCTGCTGCAACAGCGTAATCCGCTCCTCGAGGGTGCAGAGATAGTGGTAGGGCTTGCCCGGGTTGAACACCACGTAGGGCAGCGGGTCGAAGGTGAGGGCGCCAGGAGTAGCCCCCCGGGCGCGTGCCCGCTCCACCGTCGTCCCCACCACCCGCGCGTGCGCGAGATGCACGCCATCGAACTTGCCGACCGTGAGGACGGTTGGCCCTCCCGGCGCGACCGCCTGGAGTTCAGCGATCAGCTGCTCCCGCGCCGCGCGGGTGGCTGCATCCACACTCATGGACCCTCTTCCTGCGGCCAGACTTTCGTCGGCTGCCAGTATCCATTCGCTGCCTCAAGGATAGCAACCAGTCGCCCACGCTCGTCGATCGCGGCCGCGCGCGGTTGGGTCGGCTCAGCAGCAAGCGGCTTCCCCTGGCGCAGGCACGCCGCCTCGCGGGCGGTGACGGGGATGAGCAACCAGCCGGCAAGGGCACGCTCGGGCGGCAGGACCAGCTGGGAGAGGGTGCCGCGGCGGGTTGCTTCCTCTAGCTCGTCCAGTGAATGAGCCTGGGCAAGGGAAAACTCCCCCACCGCGAGCCGTCGCAGCTCCAGAACGTGGCCACCAACCCCAAGCCGCTCGCCCAGGTCGCGCGCGATTGAGCGGATGTAGACGCCACTCCCACAGTGGACGCGGAGCCGTACCGTCGGCGGGGTGATCGCGAGGGGCGTGATGGCAAACACCACGACCCAGCGAGGCGGGAGTGCCACGTCCCGGCCCGCCCGCGCGAGGCGATAAGCACGCTCCCCCCCGACCTTGACGGCGCTCACGGCCGGTGGCACCTGCCGGATCTCGCCGACGAACTGCTCGAGCGCGCGTCGGATCTCCTCCGGGCTCAGCTGGGAGGCATCGACGCGCCGGAGGACGCGCCCCGCAGCGTCGGCAGTATCGGTCGTTACCCCGAGCAGGATCGTCGTCTCATACTGCTTGTCGGCCCCGCTCAGGTATTCCAGAAGGCGGGTCGCCGGACCGAGCGCGACCACCAGCACCCCGGTGGCCAGAGGGTCGAGCGTGCCAGCGTGGCCGACCCGCCGGGTCTTGGTCAGCCGGCGGAGGCGCGCCACCACGTCGAAGGAGGTCAGTCCCGCTGGCTTATCGACGACCAGCAGTCCGTTCATCACTCGCGCTGCTCTCCCGGCGTCGGTGGCAGGTGGGAAGCTGCCTGCAACTCGGCCAGCAGCTCGTCGACCCGCCGGCCGCGCTCCAGCGCGGGGTCGATGGCAAAGGCCAGCTCGGGTACCGTACGCCAGGGCAGGCGGTCGCGCAGCTGGCGCCGGAGATAGCCGGCCGCCTGGCGGAGGGCGGCCAGGGAAGCGGCCTCATCGTTGGCGCCCCCGTACACGGAGATATACACCCGCGCGTGGCGGAGGTCGGGCGAGGTGACCACGCCCGTCACGCTCACCAGGGTACTCAGGCGGGGGTCGCGCACGTCCTGGAGGACGAGCGCGCTGATCTCTTCGCGGAGGAGCTCATTCACGCGCTCAATGCGTCGGCTCATGGAAACCCTCCTGCAGCGGAGCGGGGCCGCTCGGGCGAAAGGGAGAAGCAGGCCTGCTACGGCGGCCGCTTCCTGGCAGGCTCCGGCCACGCGAACGGTGGCCGCCAAGGTTAGCTGGTTCGCAGGGGGGGAGCGGCGCGCTCCATGGTGTAGAACTCGATGATGTCGCCGACCTCGAAGCGGTCAAAGTCTTCCAGGGTCAGGCCGCATTCGTAGCCCTCGCGGACCTCGCGGACGTCATCCTTGAACCGCTTGAGGGTAGCAACCTTCCCCTCGTAGACCAGATCTTTGCCGCGCCGGATGCGGGCCAGGCTGTTGCGGGTCACCACGCCATCGCGGACGTAGCAGCCCGCGATCGCAGTCCGCCCACCCAGCCGGAAGAGCTGGCGCACCTCGGCATGCCCCTGGATCTGCTCGACATAGCGCTCCTCCTGGAGGCCCGCGAGCGAGCGGGCGATATCGTCAGCGACTTCATAGATGACCTGGTAGTAGCGGATATCTACCCCGTACTGCTCGGCGAGGCTGCGCGCTCCCGCATCGGGGCGGACGTTAAAGCCCACGATGATCCCTTTCGAGGCGATGGCCAGGTTGACGTCCGACTCCGTGATAACCCCCGTTGCCGCGTGGATCACCCGCACCCGCACGTTGTCGCCCGTGATGCGCTCCAGCACAGCGCGCAGGGGCTCAATCGAGCCCTGGACATCGGTCTTGAGGATGATATTCAGCTCACGCGGCCCACTGCTCTGGCTGGTCAGCAGTTCCTCCAGGGAGACTGCTCGCCCACCCCAGAGGGGCTCGCGGCGGCGCTCCTGGAGGCGGCGTTCCACCAGCTCCCGGGCTTCCTTCTCGTCAGCGACCACCTGGAAGGGATCGCCGGGGGTAGGGGCATCCTCCAGGCCCAACACCTGGACGGGGGTCGACGGCCCTGCCTCGCGCAGTGCTTGCCCGCGGTCGTTCAGCATGGCGCGGATGCGCCCCCAGGTCTCACCGGCTACCACCACGTCGCCGCGCCGCAACGTCCCGCGCTTGACCAGCAAGGTGGCTACCGCTCCCCGGCTCTTATCGATCCGCGCTTCCAGCACGGTGCCCGCAGCGGGGGCATTCGGGTTGGCCTTCAGCTCCAGCAAATCAGCTAGAAGCAGGATCACCTCCAGGAGGTCGGCGATCCCTTGCCCCGTGCGCGCCGAGACGAGCACGGCAGGCACATCGCCCCCGTACTCTTCCACCACCACTCCTGCCTCGGCGAGCTCGGTCTTGACCCGCTCTGGGTTCGCATCCGGGCGGTCGATCTTGTTGATCGCCACCACCATCGCCACGCCCGCCGCCTTCGCGTGGGCGATCGCCTCGCGGGTCTGCGGCATGACACCGTCGTCAGCGGCTACCACGATCACCGCGATGTCCGTCGTCCGGGCGCCCCGCGCGCGCATGGCGGTGAAGGCCTCGTGACCCGGCGTGTCGATGAAGGTCACCAGCCGGCCACCGACCTCCACCTGATAGGCACCGATGTGCTGGGTGATCCCGCCCGCCTCGCCAGCAGCCACATTCGCCTTGCGGATGGCATCCAGGAGCGACGTCTTGCCGTGGTCGACGTGGCCCATGACGGTCACGACCGGGGGGCGGGGGACGAGGGAGGTGGGGTCATCCTCGCCGGGGGGCAGGGTGGGAGCAGCTGCCTCCTCCAGTTGCTCCTGCTCTTCCACCACGGTAAAGCCTAACTCTTGTGCCACCCGGGCTGCCGTCTCGTAGTCGAGGGTCTGGTTGAGGGCGGCCATCACCCCGCCCTTCATCAGTTGCTTGATCACGTCGATCCCGCTGACCCCCAGCAGCTCGGCCAGCTCAGCCACCGTAATGACGCGCGGGAGGGTGAGCGGTCCCGCCGACCGCGTGGTGGCGGGAGGCGCCGGTCGTGAGGAAGCAACGGCGGCGGGACGGCCACCGCGCGCTGCCGGTGGGGTCGAGGCGTTTCCCCGACGCTGGGAAGCGGTTCCCCCACGCTGTCCGTTGGACCGTGAATTTGCCATGCGACCTCCTCGTGCGCCTCGCACACGCGGGACGCGGAATCTTCGAACGTGCTCGGCCGGGGGGCGAGGGCGGCCACCGCCCGACCAGGTCCTTATGGGGCCGGAGCGGCCTCCGGATAGGTTGCGGCCTGTTCGCGTAGCCGCGTCACCTCTTCGGGACTGAGCCGGGCCTTGAGTGCCTGCTCCAGGCTCCCGCGACGGAGCGCCATCTCCCAGCAGGGCCGCAACGGGCAGAGATAGGCGCCCCGCCCAGGGTGCTTGCCGGTCGGGTCGACGACCACCGCCCCCGTGCGGTCACGCACCAGCCGGACGAGCGCCCGCTTCGCAGACGATTGTCGGCAGGCAACGCACATCCGGATGGGGATGTGTCGGGTGCGCCGGGGCCCACCAGCCATCGCTTAGCGGATCCGGCGGAGGATATCTTCGTACTCCGCCTCCTCGTCGTCTTCTTCGAAGTAAACGCGCTGGCGCCGCGGCCCTTTCTTGGCCGGCTTGGCGGGCTCTTCCTCCTCGCGGCCGCGCTCGCGCCCCTTCTTGCGTCCGCCCACTTCGCCGAGGATCTCCTCGGCAAAGCGGATCCGGCCCCGCTCGGCCGGCGGCGTGAGCAGCAACTCCTCCATGGTCATGCCGGTCTCGTCGAACTCCTCGACCGGCTCTTCCTCCGGTGCGGCTACCTCCGGTGCCGCTTCTGCCACGGGTGCGGCGAGCGTTGGAACCTCCACAGGGGCCACCGGCACCACCGGCTCGGCTGGGGGTGCTGACGCTGGCACCACCTCCGCCACCGGTGCTGGCTCACCGCGGGCCGCACGCTCGGCCTCCTCGCGGGCCAGCCTCTCGGCTTCCTCCTCACGGAAGGCCGAGAGGCTCTTGATATCGATCCGCCAGCCAGTGAGCTTAGCGGCGAGGCGCGCGTTCTGCCCCTCTTTGCCGATCGCAAGCGAGAGCTGACGGTCCGGGACCACGCAGGTTGCCGTTTTCTCCTCTTCGTTGATCACCACCCGAAGGACCTGAGCGGGGCTGAGCGCCTTGGCGACGAACATCGCCGGGTCGGGGTGCCATTCGACGACGTCGATCTTCTCGCCGTTCACCTCGTTGACGATGTTCTGGATTCGGATGCCGCGTAGCCCGACACAGGCTCCCACCGGGTCGACCCCAGGCTGGCGGGCCGCAACGGCAACCTTGCTCCGCGAGCCCGCCTCACGCGCGATCCCTTTGATCTCGACGATGCCATTGGCGATCTCGGGAACTTCCAGTTCGAAGAGCCGCCGCAGCAGGTTGCGATGGGTGCGTGAAGCGATCAACTGAGGCCCTTTGGGCGTCCGGTTCACTTCGACCAGGTAGGCCTTGATCCGCTGGCCAACCCGGTAGGTCTCGCCGGGCACCTGTTCGCTGGCGGGGAGCACTGCCTCAGCGCGGGGCAGACCGATGATCAACCGGTTCGGCTCGACCCGCTGGACGATCCCCGTGATGATCTCTCCTTCACGGTCGGTGTACTCGTCGTAGACGACCTCCCGCTCGGCCTCGCGCAGGCGCTGCATGATCACCTGCTTGGCCGTCTGGGCGGCGATCCGTCCGAACTCCTTGGGGGTCCGGTCCTCCTCAACCTGCTCCCCAACGCGGGGCTGGCGGCCGAGCAACCGCTTGGCCTCCTCAACGCTGATCTCCAGCGCCGGGTCGGTCACCGCTTCGACGACCGTCCGGCGGACCAGGACTTTCGGCTGCCCGCTCATCGAGTCGAGGCGAACGATGACCTCCTGATTGCTGCCAAAGTTTTTCTTGTACGCCGAAGCCAGGGCGGCTTCGAGGGCCTCGATCACTACCTCTTTCGAGAGGTTCTTTTCCGCGCACAGCTGGGTGATAGCGATCAAAAAGTCGTTCTTCATGCCCGCCCGAACCCTCCATAGGCGCCAACCAGGACCGCCCTCCCGGGCCAGTGCGGCCCGCCAGCGACGGACCGTACGGCTACGAAAAAGAGTGGGGTTCACCCACTCTCTCACACCAAAGACGCCCGGCGAGTTGTCCTTCTGAGTATAGCAAGGTGCCTTTTCGGCTGTCAATCAGGGGAGCAGGGAAGGAGTTGTCACCAGAATAGTCAATTGGTGCAGCTACTCGCCAGCTAATGGGGATCTCACTTGACTTGCTGACCCCAGGGGACTAGTGTAGTATCGGCCTAGCGTACGCCTGGAGGACGAGCTTGGCAACCGAGCTTGGGAAACGCTACCGCTGTCCGGTCTGTCAGACGGAAGTGATTGTGACCCGCAAGGGCACCGGCGACCTGACGTGCTGCAATACGCCGATGGAGCTCAAGAAATGACTGAGGAACCCGACGTCCGCAATGAGCTGGGCAAACGGTTCCACTGCCAGGAATGTAACGCCGAGGTGTTGGTGACAAAGGCTGGCCCTGGGCGCGTGCACTGCTGCAACAAGCCGATGGAGGTCCTGCGGCCACGAGCGTTGCCCTCCTCGGACTAGCCCCTCTCCCCTGGGCAAGCCGGCAGGCGCGCTGAGGGCGTTCTCGCTAGCGGTCTGCCCGGCGTTCCACCCAGCTACTATAGACCCAGCCGGTCTCGCCGGTCGCCGCAACTTTCACGCGGTACCACTTGGCTGGCTCGGGGAGAGCGGGGTCGACGATCTCGCCGGCTTTGCTATCGATCAGCTCGAGGGTGGTGCCCACCAGGACGATCGACTTCTTGAGGGCATCCGTGCGCGCATCATCGCGGAGCCAGAAGTCTACCCGCGCGATAGCAGCCGGCTGGGCCTTGGTCTGCTGAGCAGCAACGGTGGCCCGGGTAGTCTGCAGCGAGAAGAGGACCGCTGCCACGAACGCGACCACCATCACCACGGCGGCGTAGAGCAGCGGGGTCGAGAGCGCCGCAGGAAGCGAGCGCTGCAGCCGCGCGAGCGGGCGGCGGCGCCGGACTGGTCGCTGGCCCTCCTGCTGGAGCTGCAGAGCAGGCTGCCAGTGGTCGGTGAGCATCGTCTTGCAGCGGTGCTCATCGTCGGCCACTAACGCACGTTCGTCGGGCGCGTGGAGCGCCGGGTGACGGCACCAGCCCATCCGCCGCAGGGGGGCAGGTTCAAAGAAGGCACAGTTCCCGCAGCGCCGTGCTCTGCCATAATCAGGTTCGAACGACGAAGTCATGGCCTCGTCACCACCTCTCTGGCATCGCGCTTGCACCAGCCACTCTGCCAGGCGGCTGACCAGCTGGTTCTCCCGAAAACGGGGCGATTATATCCATCATCCGCGGCGGCGCAAGCACTTCTCGGAAAGAATCGCTGCCTTCTCGGTGCCCGGAAGGTCATTGGCGCGGTCGCTCCCGCACGGTTTCTTGCGCGCTTTCCCGGTGCGGCTCCTGGGCAGGGAACCCCATTGTTCACTGGGTGCGACCACCCGACGGCCGTGCCCCCGGCCGCCTGCCCGCACGGAGTGTATCAGTCGGCCAGAACTGCCGTCAACTGCCGCTTGCCCGCCTGGTACCTGCCCTAGGGCCCCAGGTAGCCGCCGAGGGCAGCGAGCTGCTGCTGGTGGAGCTGCTGAATCCCTGCACTCGCCAGGTCGATGAGACGGTCGGCGACGGTGCGGTCGAACGGCTCCCCTTCAGCTGTGCCCTGGAGTTCGACGAACCGCCCGCTACTGGTCATCACCACGTTGAAGTCGACCGCGGCCTGGGAGTCTTCCTCGTAGGTCAGGTCCAGCAACAGCTCCCCTGCTACCACCCCTGCTGAGACGGCCGCGACCGCCTCGCGGACCGGCCAGCGCACGAGCACCTCAGCAGGAAGCGTCCGCAGCGCCAGCACCACGGCAACGAACGCCCCCGTGATCGCAGCGGTACGGGTGCCTCCATCCGCCTGGAGAACATCGCAATCGACCAGCAGGGTCCGCTCTCCCACCGCTTCGAGGTCCACTGCCGCCCGCAGGGAACGACCGATCAAGCGCTGGATCTCGACCGTCCGCCCCCCCTGGCGCCCGCGGATGGCCTCGCGCTCGCTGCGGGTGTGGGTCGCCCGCGGCAACATCCCATACTCGGCCGTGAGCCACCCTCCCTTTCCCATCCGAAAGGGTGGGACCCGCTCTTCGATGCTGACGGTGCAGATGACGCGGGTCTTGCCGAACTCGATCAGGGTGGAGCCTTCGGCATGCTCGATTACGCCCGGTACGATGCGGACCGGCCGGAGAGCGTCGGCCGGGCGACCATCACTCCGCACGCTCGTCCTCCTCGGTGCCGAACAGTTCGGGCGCGACCTCTGCTGCCAGGGCGGCCCAATCCCGCTCCCAGACGGCCGCCCCCCGGGCATCGAACTCTCCTGGGCCGAGCAGGCCTTTTTCTTCGAGTAGCTCCAGGAGCGCGCGCGTGCGCACGCGCTGGGAGACGACTTCCGTCGCGAGGCGGAAGAGCAGGTCGAGCAAGGGCGAGGAGCCGTTCATCCCTCCTCCGTAGGCAGTGCATCGGTGCCGCCGAGCAGCGGAATGCGTAAGCGTGCGCGCTCGCGCAGAAGGGGAGCGCGCTGGCTGCCACTGAATCCCATCAGCAGCACCGAGGCGCCACCAGCAGCCTGGCCGAAGACGAGGAACCGCCCGAGCCCACCTGGTGCTGCTAGCTGCACCATTGCCTCGCGGTTCCACTCCCAGCTGGCGAGGTCAAGCGGGCGCTCGCTGAGGGCGTGGAGATAGGCATCAAGCCCGAGGTTGCGCAAGAACTCCCGCTGGGTGAGGAGCCCCACTGGCTGCAGCCCGACCTCGCGCCCCCAGCGGCTCAGGGCGGTAAAGTCGATGTGCGCCGTGATATCCTGCTCCCCAACCCGACGCAACGGCTCGTAGTTCCAGCTTCCGCCGGCATAGCAGGTGAGGACACCGCGGAACCGCTGCGGGTCGTAGCGGAGCGCTGCGGGCGCGCCGTAGTCGATGGTGATCACCCAGCCCCGGTGCAGGGCACGGCCGATCTGTTTGATCACGGTTGTCGCCGCCAGGTTTACCTCCAGCGGGATATCTTCCACCGGCTGAACCCCCACTCGCTGAAAGTAGGCAGCCAGCCGTCGCGTCGAGGGCGGCCCTTCGACGAAACGGAACTCCTCTCCCGTCCAGTCCACGTACTGCTCGCGCAGCTGCCCCTGCCGGACAATAACGAGATGGACGGGGAGGGCATCGAAGAACTCGTTGCTGAGTACGAGCCCCTGGACGACCCGCGGCACCCCCCCCCAGGAGACGGGAAGCCCGCGCAGCCGCTGGCGCTGGCGAGCCCGCAGGGCGGCACTCCGCTCAACGATACGATAGCAGACGGCTGCCGCACAGGCGGGCCACTCCTGCTTCAGCTCGCGTAGCAGACTTGCGGCTAGGCCGCCATTCCCACCCCCCAGCTCGACGACATCCATCGTCGCGGGGCGGTCAAGCAGCTCCCAGCATTCGGCAACCTGGCGCGCTATCAGGGCCCCGAAGAGCGGATGGATCTCGGGCGAGGTGTGGAAATCACGCCCGATCCCAGCGCCCCGGCTGTAGTAGCCCCAGCGCGGATGGTAGAGCGCCAGCGCCATGAAGCGGGCAAACGACATTGGCCCCCGGCGCGCGATCTCAGCCGCGATCTCCTGTTCGAGCGGGTTCACACGCTAGTTGTAGCGTAGACGAAGCACCGTCAGCAGGCTGGGCTCACCAGCGCGGGTCACGCTGGGCCGTCCAGAAGACGATCGCAACACCCCCCGCGAACGCGCCGATGAGGGCCCAGCCAGCGGTACCCGTTACCTCCTGGAGGAGGGCACCCAGCAGCCCTCCCAGCACGCTGCCGCTCAGGCACCAGCCAAGAAAGCGGAGGAAGCGCTGCCAACCGCCCATCAGGGCAGGCTCAGCTCACCCACCAGCAGCCGCCCGTCGCCCGGGCCGACCCGCTGGCCCGCAGGGGTGTACAGCCCCGCCCAGAGCCGATAGGTCCCTCCGGGAAGCCCAGCTAGGGGAATCACCCGTTCCTCGCTGACCACCTCACCCTGACGCCAGCTCGTGGTCGGGGCGCTCCCGCCAGGCACGCCATCCACCTGGGCCACAATCCGCTCGCTGGCATCGACCAGGTGAAGGAACGCAAGCAGCTCCATCGCTGGCTCCTGCTCCGCCCGCCAGACCAGCCGGACACGCAGTTCGGTTGGCGAGCGGTTCACGGCCACGCCGAGCAGGGTGATGCCTGCGCCAGCTGGCTGGTCCAGGCGCGTGAGGTCTGCTGGTGGCGCAAACTGGCGTGGCCGGTCCACCACCTCGATCTCGCCGAGCTGAGCTGTGCCCGCTGGTCCGATCACGCTCAGTGGGTAACGCCCGCTGGTCAGCGCCCGGGGGAGCAGCAGATGCAGCGGGGCCAGGCGGAGCTCTCCTGGTCGGAGGGCGGGAAGAGTGATCTCCTGGCGGGCATGCGGATGTTCCGCCTCGCCGAGGAGCACCGTGAGAGTGGTGGGCTCCTGGCGGACTGCGCGGACGAGCAGGAACCCGGCGAGGGGGGTGCCGGGCTGCCATGGCCCGCGGGGAAGCTCCGCTCCCAGGACGGCCAGTTGCGCACTGGCCTGGCCGCGGGCTGGGCGCGCCAGGCTCGGGGTGGGGCGGTCGGTCCGGGGGTCGGGCAGCACGGTCAGTTCGCCAATCGTCGCACCCTCCGGTGGGAGGGCCTCACCATGATCGCTGTACAGCACCACGCTCAGCTGGTAGCGGCCCGGGGGCAGGCCAGCTGGCAGGTTGAGGCGGTAGGGGTCACGATAGACTGCGCCGGGCTGCCAGTGGTCGGTCGGCAGGGCCCCTTCTAGCGGTGGGCCATCGGTCTGCACCCAGCGCTGCCCCGCTGCATCGAGCAGGCGGAGCGAAAGTTGATAGGCGGTCTCCGGCCGGCTGGTGGCCTGCCAGAACAATCGGATTGCCAACGGTTCGCCCGCGGTGGGCGGTGGCCCGGCCAGTTCGTAGCCGAGCAGCCGGAGTCCACCGGGGTACTGGCGCGCCAGGGCGACGCGGGTGGGTGGTACAGCCGCAACTGGCGTAAGGTAGCGGACGAGCCGGATGCCGCCGTACCAGGCATCGCCCACCTTGTAGGCGTGTTCGTCCAACCAGCCTTCCACGAAGCTGGTGGGGTCCATGCTGGCATTGCCGTAGAGCACCAGCCAGATCCCCGCCACCTGCTCGAGGAGCGTGCGCAGTTTCGGTTCGGTCACGGCGGGGTCGAGCGGGTCTTCGTGTGGCAGCCCAACGAGCGGGAGCGGCCCCTTGTAGTAGTAGGGGAAGTTGTAGATCTGCCAGGGGGCATTCAGGATGATGACATCGTCCGGCTGAGCGCGGGCGCTGATGGTGCGGGCCACGCCCCGATAGTCGTCCCGGAAGTAGGCCGGGTCGAAGTAGGCATTCGCGAGCGAGCGGCCAGCGGTGAGCAGGAAGACCGCACCTGCTGCCGCCGCGAAAGGAATGAACAGGCGCCGTAGCGACGGGCAAGGCGCGAACGGCCAGCTCAGCCCAGCAGCGATCAGCAGGTAGAGCGCAGGGGTGGCGAAGAGGAGGTAACGGGGAAGGAAGTGCGGGTAGCGGAGGTTGATGACGAAGACGCCCAGCAGGGGCACGACAAGCAAAAGCGGCAGTAGTGGACGGTAGCGCGCTCGCCCGAGAGCCGGCAGCGCAAGGAGGAGGGCGAGCCCCACCGGGGCAAGAGGCCAGGCGAGCCGCTCGGGCTCAGCGGTCACGCCCGCGATCGCGGCCTTCCAGTTCAGGCTCAGGAAGTCCACCAGGTCGTAGCGGAGAAAGTCCTTACTCTTATGCTCGGCTTGTTCGGCCAGCCGGCTGGCGGCGAGCAGCGCCCAGGGAGCAAACGCCAGGAGGATACCCCCATTGGCACTGACGAGGACCACGAGAGCCCGTCCCTGGCGGCGGGCGAGGAGCACAGCGGCCGCGGCGAGCGAGAGCCCGGCCAGAGCGAAGCCAGCATAGTAGAAGGTGTAGAGCCCCAGGATGCCAGCGCCGGCAAACAGCGCCCAGCGCCGCCCGTCGCCGGGGCGGTCGAGCGCCCAGGTGAGCGCGTTGGCCGCCAGCAGGACGAGCACCGTCGTCCAGATGTGCATCCGCGCTTCCTGGGAGTAGTAGACCTGAAAGGGGGCGATCGTACTGAGCGTGGCCGCGACGATGCCGACCCACCGGTCGAACAGGGTACGCCCCAGGCGGTAGCTCAGGGCTGGCACGAGCACCCCACCCAGCAGCGAGAGGTAGCGGACGGCAAACTCGCTCTCTCCCGCTAGGCGGACCCAGAAGTGGAGCGCAAAAAAGTAGAGGGGAACGTGATTAAGGTCGATCAGGACATCGCGGCTCAGATCTGGCAGGGGCTGGCTGGCCAGATAGAGGCCGTACCCTTCATCTGCCCAGAGGCTCTGCTCCCCCAGGCGGAAGATGCGAAGCGCGAAGGCCAGCAGGAGCAGGAAGGCGATACCTCCACCTCCCAGTAGTGGTGCGACTGGGAGGAATTGTGGCAGATCAGCGCGCCTGGCTCGTAACAGCGAGCGTGGCTCCGTTGCTGGCCGCCGCGGCCTGCTGCGGGGTGAGGAAGGGCTCACCCAGCTGCGTTGGCCCTGCGGCGGTACCTGGTTCCTGGTTGGGAGGCGCGCGCGCGTCAGCTACACTTCCTGCGGCGCTTCATCCTGTCTCCGGAGCCATCGCGATGCGCCACCTCATCGCCACCTTCACCACCTTTGCCTTGCTTACCTTCCCCCACCCTGCTGGTGCGGAGACCCCACCGCTGGTGAAGAGTGTCCTTGCCGAAGGGAGCCAGCGTATCCTTCCGGTGGGGCCGCTCGTCTGGCAGACCTTCGCACTCACGTTCCTCCCCGGAGACCCACCCCAGCTGTTCGGTGACGATGCGGGCTTCACCTGGGTGCGCACAGGCGCCGCCCGGGTCCAGTTCAGTGGTGAGGAGGCGCAGCTTCTCCCCGCGGGGGCCGCGCTGGCCAGCCAGACGGGTGTGCTACGGCGCCTCGAAGGTGCCAGCAGCAGCAGCACCGTCTGGCTGGTGGGGCTGGGGGGGCCTGTTCCGCCACCCACTCCCCAGCCACCACGGCTGATCTTCCGTAGCGAGCCCCTGGTCCCGCCGGGTGCAGGTGGGTACCGCTTCCGCCTTAGCATCCTGGAACTGAGCGGCCCGGCCGACCTTGCCCCGGAGGAAAGCCCCGGCAGCCTGACCGTGTTCGTCGAAGCAGGTGCCCTCTTCCTGCAAGCGCCAGCGGGCGCGGCCGTCCTCCGCGTGGGGACAGTCACCACCCTGCCGGCGGACCAACCGCTCCAGGTGCGCCCCCTGGGCAGCCAGCCAGCGCGCCTGGTCACCCTCACCCTGCTCGCAGGCCCACCCGCAACACCGGTGAGCGGTCCGCCCTCGCTCGTACCCGACCCGCCCGCGGCGCCTGCGCCGTTTCCCCTGCCCCTGCTCCCTTCCGGCAGCTTCCCACGACGGAGCTAGGTGGCCGTTCATCAACGGAACCGTGCAAGAAAAAAGCGCCTGAATGCCGGCCGGCATGGTATATAGGGGAAGGCCGCGCGACCGAGCCGCTGGCGGGTTGCGTGGTTCAGCCGCCTATGCCGCGACGGTCGTCTCTTCGCTTCCATGCCCCTCGCCGGGCTAGCCGGCATTCGTGGCCGCTTGGCCCGAACCAGCTCTACCGGCACCTCTTCAAGACTGCCCCCTCAGCCAAGCTGGTCGTCGACGCAGTAAGCGGCCAGATCCTGGATGCCAATCCGGCCGCCGCGCGCTTCTACCACCAGTCGATGGCTCGCCTTCGGCAGCGTCGCCTGGCGGACCTCGAGATGCCAACCATCGGCCGGCGCCTCCCCGCGGTTGCCGCTGACGGTCGCCACCGGGCGTACTTCGCCCAGCACCGTACCGGCAGTGGCGAGGTCCATGAGGTCCTGGTCTACGTGAGCGAACTGAAAGTTGCCGGGCGACCGCTGGAATACCTAGTGGTCAAGGACGTTGCCGAGAGCGAGATCGGGGCAGAAGCCTTTCTAACGAGCCACCGCCAGTTCCGCGCTATCATCGAGCAGACCTCTGACCTGGTTCTGCTCCTCGACCGCGCGGGCATCGTCCAGTACGCCAGCCCCTCGGCTCAGCGGCTCCTGGGCTTCCCCCCAGAGCAGCTTGCCGGCCACCCCTGGCCCACCCTGGTTGTCGAGCGGGACCGTACGCTCGCCGTGGACCTCATGCAGCAGGGGCTTCAACAGCCTACCAGCGGGGAGGTGCGCGTGCAGGGGGCCGATGGCAGGCTGCTCATCTTCTCGGTAGCGGTCAGCCCGCTGGCGGCACATGGCCTGGAGCATGTAGCCGTCCTCAGCGCCCGCGACGTGACGGCCTGGCGACAGCGGGAGCAGGCCGAGGCCAGCGAGCGCGAGGCGCTGGAAACGGTGCTTTCCGGCCAACCGCTCGCCGCGGTACTCACCGCACTCTGCCAGCTCGTTGAGCGTGCGGTCGAAGGCGGGCGCTGCGCCATTCTGGAAGTCGCTGGCGCCCCTCCGGCTGCCTGTCTCCTGGCGGCACCGCACCTTACCCTCGCTCCCCCCACGCTCCCTCCCACCGGCCTTCCGCCCGGGGCGTGGATCATCTCCTGCGACCTAGCGACCGACCCGCTCTGGGCCGCTCAGGGGGAGCAGCTCGCTTCGGCTAGCCTGAAGGCCAGCTGGTTGCTTACACTGATCGACCGCTCGTCCGGCGAAGCCGTGGGGCTGCTCGCGGTGTTCCACCCCGAGCCCCGCGGGCCGCTCCCCCGCGAGCGGCTCCTCCTCGAGTTCATCGGCCAGCTCGCCGGGGTGGCGATCCAGCGAGAGGCTACTCTCCGCCAGATCCGGGAGAGTGAGGAGCGTCACCGATTGATCCTCGACCACACGCCAACCGGTATCGTCGCCGTCGACCTCGACTGGCGGATTGTGGCGGTCAACCGGGCGATCTGCGAGCTGCTCGGCTACTCCGCCGAGGAGCTGCTGGGCATGACGATAGACCAGATCTCGGCGCCGGAAGATATGCCCCTCAACCGGCTGCTGGCCGAGCGTCTCCTCCGCGGTGAGATCGCAGTGGCGGAGATGGAGAAGGAGTATCTGCGCAAGGATGGCCAGCGGGTCCGGGGCAAGCTCCGTTCGGTAGTGCTGCGCGACCGCGAGGGACGGCCCGTCCAGCGCATCGGCGTGGTGGAGGATGTGACTGAGCGGCGGCGGATCGAAGCGGAGCAGCGCGCGCTCGAGCGGAAACTGCTCGAGACCCAGAAGATGGAGAGCCTCGGCCTGCTTGCCGGGGGGATCGCGCACGACTTCAACAATCTGCTGGTCGCGGTGCTCGGGAACGTGGACCTGGCCCTGCTCCAGCTGGAGGAGCACTCGCCCGCCTACCAGACGGTGCTCCAGCTCAAGACCGCCGCCGAACGTGCCGCCGACCTGACCCGACAGCTGCTGGCCTACTCCGGCCGTGGGCGTTTCGAGCTCCAGCCGGTGGAATTGGGGGCGCTGGTCGAGGAGATGGCCGGCCTGCTGAAAGCCTCGCTTCCCCGGATGGTCACCCTCGAGCTGCAACGGGAAGGGGAGGCCCTGGCACACGGTGACCCCACCCAGCTCCGCCAGGTTGTGCTCAATCTTATCGTCAACGCGGCCGAAGCGATTGGGGAAGCGCCCGGCCAGGTGAGCGTGCGGACCGGCCTCGGCTGGCCCTCGCCGGCTGACCGTGCTAATCTGGTCGGTGAACGTCCGCAGGGTAGTGGCCCCTACGCCTTCCTCGAAGTGCGCGATACCGGCATCGGGATGGACGAGGCAACCCGCGCCCGGATCTTCGACCCCTTCTTCACTACCAAGTTTACCGGTCGCGGGCTGGGCCTAGCTGCCGTCCTCGGGATTGTGCGTAGCCACGGTGGCTTCCTCGCGGTCGAAAGCGCACCCGCCCGCGGTGCCACCTTCCGGATCTGGCTCCCGCGGGCCCAGCGCCCAGCGCCCGTGCCGGCACCCGAGACGAGCGAGCGGAGCCTAAGCTCCCGGCGTGGGATAGCGCTCGTCATCGATGATGAGCCCTCGGTTCGGGAAGTCGCCGCCCGGATGCTTGAGCACCTTGGCTTTCGGGTGCTGACTGCAGCCGACGGCGAGAGCGGGCTTACGCTGTTCGCCCAGCACCACCCGGAAATCGAGCTCGTTCTGCTCGACCTAACGATGCCGGGGATGGACGGCACCCAGGCCTGTCAGCGCCTGCTCGCCCTCCAGCCGCGGGCACGGGTAATCCTGATGAGCGGCTATAGCGACCTGGATGCCGCCCTGCGGCCCGGCAGCGATGGCGCCGCCGGGTTCCTCGCCAAGCCCTTCACGCTGGCCCAGCTGCGTCAGCTGGTGGCCAGGGCGCTTGACCACCCCTGACCCTCACTTCAGGCGACTGCGGCGTAGGTCAGGGTGTAGAGGCGATGGTAGAGCCCGCCGCGCCGGAGCAGTTCCTCGTGGCGGCCAGTCTCGACGACCCGGCCCTGGTCGAGCACCACCACCAGGTCGGCATTTTTGACCGTCGAGAGGCGATGGGCGATCACCAGAGCGGTGCGGCCACGCAGCAGCTGGACGAGCCCCTGCTGGATGATGGCTTCGGTGGCGGTATCGATCGTGGCAGTCGCCTCATCCAGGACGAGGATGCGCGGGTCGGCCAGGAGGGCACGCACGAAGGAGATCAGCTGCTTCTGGCCGGCTGAGAGCAAGCTGCCCCGCTCGCGGACGTCGGTCTCGTAGCCCTGGGGCAGGCGCAGGATCAGCTCGTGGACACCGAGCGCCCGCGCGGCCACCTCGATGTCCGCGTCGCTCGCCTCCGGCCGACCGAAGCGGAGGTTGTCGCGGACGGTGCCGGAGAAGAGGAAGGGGTCCTGCGGCACCCAGCCGATCTGAGCACGCAAGGTGGGAAGGTCGAACTCGCGCACGTCGATGCCATCAATCCGGATGCTGCCGCTCGTCACGTCGTAGAAGCGTGCAACCAGGTTGACCAGCGTGCTCTTCCCTGCTCCCGTCTGCCCGACGAGGGCGACAGTCTGGCCCGGCGCGATCCGCAAGGAGACGCCCCGCAGCACCGCCACCCCCGGCACGTACTCGAAGTGGACATCCTCGAACACGATCTCACCGCGGAGGGGGGCCACCCGCTTCGGCTGGGGCGGATTGAGGATCGTCACCGGGGTATCGAGCACTTCAAAGATGCGCTCCCCCGAGGCCATCGCCTGCTGCATCATGGTCACCCGGAGCGTCAGGTCGCGGATCGGCTCGAAAAAGCGGTTGACGTAGAGGGCAAAGGCAACCAGCGCTCCAGCAGTCAGCTCGTGGGCGAGCACCAGCGCCCCACCGTAGGCGATCACGACCGCCAGCGCGAGCGCGCTGATCAGTTCCACCACGGGCTGGGCCAGGGCGGCCAGGCGGGTTGCCTGCAGGTTGGCGACCAGATGCCGTTCGTTCAACTGGTCGAAGCGGCGGAGGTTAGCATCCTCCCGCGAGAGGCTCTGGATCACCCGCACGCCCGAGATGTTCTCCTGCAGCCCGGCATTGACCGCCGAGATCGTGGCCCGCACCGTGCGATAGGCCGTCCGGGCGCGCGCTTGCCAGACCCACATCACTGCCGCCAGCACCGGCACCAGCAGAAAGCTTGCTGCCGTTAGCTTGGCACTCATCGTGAGCATCACGATGACGATCCCCAGGAGGGTGAGCAGGTCGGAGAGGAGCTGAAGGAAGCCGCTTGTCAGCAGTTCCTGGAGGGTGCCGACATCGTTCATCACCCGGCTCATCAGGCGGCCCACTTCGTTGCGGTCGTAGAAGGCCTGCTGGAGGGCGAGCAACTTCTCGAACATCTGGCTGCGCAAGGTGACCAGCACGCTCTGGGCTGCAACGGTCATGGTGGTGGTCTGCAGGAAGCTCCCTGCCCAGTTGAGTACGCTGACCGCGAGATAGGCGAGCCCGACCAGGGCCACGCCGTTGAGGTCACCCTGGGCAAGCGGCCCATCGATGGCAAGCTTGACGAGATACGGCATCGCCAGGTTGGTCAGGGCGACGACGGTCATCATGAGCAGGCCGATTGCCAGGCGCTGCCAGTGGGGCCGCAGGTAGCCGGCGAGCCGGTTCACCACCCGGGCGTTATAGACCGCCCCGATCTCGTCATCGTCGGCCGCGCTCCGCAGCCCTCCCCGCCAGCCAGCGCCGCCCCGCCAGCCACCACCCTGCCAGCCGCCGGCCATCATCGCGTCTGCTCCCGACCCGGCTCGACCGCGACCGGAGGGCCGTTCCGTGCTGTTCGCGTGGCCGCCCTGAGTTCCTCCTGATCGCGCAGCTGGAGGTCGTAGATCCGGCGGTAGAGCCCGGAACGACGGAGCAGCTCCTCGTGAGTGCCCCGCTCGACGATCCGCCCGCCTTCCAGCACGAGGATCTGGTCGGCATGCTGAACGGTGCGCAGGCGGTGGGCAATGACGAACGTCGTCCGGCCAACCATCAATTGCTGGAGGGCGTGCTGGATCTGATGCTCGGTGGCGCTATCGACCGAAGAGGTCGAGTCGTCGAGGATGAGGATACGCGGGTCGAGGAGCAGCGTGCGCGCAATCGCCAGACGCTGCTTCTGGCGCGGCGGGGGGGGGGGGGGGGGGGGGCGGGGGGGGGGGGGGGTGGCCTGGGGGGCGGGGAGGGGGCGGGGCGCGGCGGCCGGCGGCGGGGGGGGGGGGTCGGGGTGG
>JAILZB010000109.1 GCA_023512725.1 Chloroflexota bacterium
CCCTCTGGCGACCGGTGATGCCCGCCGTGTATTCATTCTACTCATTTCCCCGCCCTACTCATTTCCCCGCCCGCGCGGGTTCCGCCAGTGCCGACCGGATCGCCTCGCCGACGGTCGGATGAGTGAAGGTGAACCCGACCGCGAGCGTCCGCTCGGGAATGCAGCGACGGCTCTCGAGGAGCTCGCTCGCAAACTCTCCCAGCGCCAGCCGGAGCGCGAATGCTGGCGTGGGGACCAGAGCCGGTCGCCCCAGCGCCGCGCCAAGCACCCGCGCAAACTCCGCCTGGCGGACGGGTTGGGGCCCACTCCCCAGGAACACCCCACGGTGATCCCCCTCCAACAAGAACAGGTAAAGGCGAACAAGATCCTGCCGGCTGATCCAGGGGAACCACTGGCGCCCCGACCCGACCGGACCCCCCAGCCCAAGGCGGAAGAGCGGAAGCAAGGCCGCCAGGGCCCCGCGCGGACCGAGCACAACGGCCGTCCGCACGATCGCCGTCCGCACCCCGAGCGCCTCGGCGTGCTGCACCTCGCGCTCCCAGTCCACGCACACCGTGGCGAGGAAGGTGCGTCCCGGAGGGGAGGTCTCCGTCAGCGGTTGCTCGCCTCCGTCACCGTAATAGCCAACCGCGGAGGCACTCAGGAAGGAATGCGGCCGCTGTGAAGCGCGCCCGATCGCCTCGATTAGCTTGCGCGTCCCGATCACGCGGCTGTCGTAGATCTGGCGCTTCTTCTCCGAGGTCCAGCGGCCCGCCACACTCTCCCCCATCAGGTTGATGACCGCCTCGACGGCCGGCCAGTCTGCGATCGCCGCGTTGAAATCGATCACTTCGATGCCGGGCAGCCGCTGGCGCGCTGCGCCGACCGAATGGCTCACGGCAATCGGCGTGTGACCAGCTGCCTGCAACGCTGGGATGAGCGCCTGGCCGATAAAGCCCGACGCTCCCGTGATCGCCACCCGCATTGCTGCCTCCTCTTCGAGCGGGGCTCTTCCCGCGTCAAGTATCGCATGCGGGCCAAGCTTGCGAGGGGCTCCCAGGTCGGTAAGAATTTGTCATGGCCAGCTTCCCGTCTCACTTCGCCTGGGGGGTTGCGACGGCTAGCTACCAGATCGAGGGCGCGGTGAACGAAGATGGCCGCGGCGAGTCGATCTGGGACCGTTTCTGTCGCGTGCCAGGCGCGATCGCCAATGGAGCTACCGGCGATATCGCCTGCGACCACTACCACCGCTGGCGGGATGACCTTCGGCTGCTGAGCGAACTGGGGGTGAACGCTTACCGGTTCTCGGTTGCCTGGCCGCGGATCCTTCCTGAAGGGACTGGCACCGTCAACTCGGCCGGCCTCGATTTCTACGACCGGCTCGTTGACGCCCTGCTCGAAGCCGACATTACGCCCTGGGTCACCCTCTACCACTGGGACTTGCCCCAGGCGCTCGAAGACCGTGGTGGCTGGCCGAACCGCGCGACTGCTGAGGCCTTTGCAGCCTACGCCGACCTCGTCGCCCGCCGCCTTGGCGACCGGGTGCGCCACTGGATCACGCTCAATGAGCCAAGCTGCAGCAGCCTGCTCGGCTACTTCTGGGGGATCCACGCGCCCGGCCGACGTAGCCTGCGCGACGCGCTCCGCGCGGCCCACACCCTGCTGCTCGGCCATGGCCTCGCGGTCGCTGCCCTACGGGCAAGTGTCTCCGCGGCTCAGATCGGTATTGCCCAGCTCGTGATCCCTGCCTACCCTGCCTCCGACCGGTCGGCCGACCTGGCAGCTGCTCACCGGTTTGACGGCGTCCACAACCGCTGGTTTCTCGACCCCATCTTTGGACGCGACTACCCCGGCGATATGCGCGCCTGGTACCGCCACGACGTACCGCTCGTTCCTCCGAGCGACTTCGACCGGATTGCCGCTCCACTCGACTTTCTGGGAGTGAACCACTACTTCCCGGTCTACGTCGCTGACGACCCAACTGAACCCCTCCTCCGGCTGCGGCAGGTCGTTCCTCCTGGGGCTGAGCTCACTGCCCTGGGGTGGATCGTGCAGCCTGCAGCGTTCTTCGATGTCCTCCTCCGCCTCCAGCGGGAGTACGCGCCGGCTGCTCTCGTCGTCACCGAGAATGGTGCAGCCTATGCCGACCCACCGCCGCAGGCGGGACGCGTCTCCGACCCCGCGCGGGTCCGTTACCTCGCCCAGTATCTCGCCGAGGCTGCTCGCGCAGTCGCCACAGGCCTTCCCCTGCGAGGGTATTTCGTCTGGACCTTGATGGACAACTTCGAATGGAACCTCGGGTACAGCAAGCGGTTCGGCCTGTATTACACCGACTACCCCACTCAGGCGCGGATCCCCAAGGACAGCAGCTTCTACTATCAGGCCGTCGTCCGAACTGGCCGCGTTCTCTCTCCCGAGGAGTGGCAGCCGCCCCGGGGCTGAGTGGCGTGCGGTGGCTAGCCTCGCTGCCGCTGGCCCGCCGTCTCCACCGGCATCGCTGCCAGGTTCGTCTGGAGCCGTTGCAGCACGGTCCGCACCGCGGCGAGCTCCTCGGGCGTCAGGTCACTGCGAGCGCGCTGGTAGAACTCAGGGCGTGCTCCCGCCAGCCGCTCGAGCAGCTCCCGTCCTGCCGTCGTCAGCGTCACCAGCGTAAAGCGATTATCCGCCGGGTTCGTTCGCCGCGTGACGAGGCCTTCCCGCTCCAATTGCTTCACCTGGCGGCTGATCGCCGCCCCGTCGACGTGCAACTCGTGCTGAAGCCTCACCTGGCTCACTTCTCCCAGGGCCTGGAGACGGGTCAGGAGCATTAAGCGGGCGTAGCTGATGCCGAGTTGCCGCTCGGCCGCTTCCAGGACCTCATACCAGGTTCGCCCCAGCTGAGCGAACAGGTCTTCCACCATCGCCAGGCTGTCCTGCATGAAGGTACCTCCCGCCGAGGAAGTTTAGCTGGATAGAAAGCGAGTTGTCTGCTTTTTCCTTGCTTCCTCATCGGAATGCCTGGAAGTAGGGTCTGGCAAGACGGTATACTCAAAAAGGCGCGTGTGCCACTGGGGAGCGCATGCGGACGCCGCGGATTGTTATTACCTTTGGCGGCAAGACTCCCGCTCAGGTGATCCAGAACTACACGACTGCTATTGAGCGCGCTGGGGGTGAACCGGTCGCGGTGTTCTCGGGTGAGGAGATTGTCCTCGAGGCGTTCGATGGTCTCCTGCTTTCCGGCGGTGGTGATATCAACCCAGCGCGCTACGGCCAGTCCCCCGACCCGCGTACCGCCCACGTCGATGACCGGCGTGACGAGTTCGAGCTGGCACTGGCCCGCGCTGCCCTCCACCGGGACCTGCCCGTGCTGGGGATCTGCCGGGGCTTTCAGCTGCTGAACGTCGTGGCGGGCGGTACGCTCCTCCAGCACGTGGAGGGGCATCAGCACGGTGGTCAGCATCCGGTAACCGTCCTGGCCGGCACGCGGCTGGCTCAGGCGCTCGGCACCAGCGGCGAGGTGATCGTCAATACGCGCCACCACCAGGCGGTGCGTGCAGGAGAGCGGGCTCCTGACCTGGTCACGACGGCCTTCAGCCCCGATGGCCTGATTGAGGGGCTGGAGTCGCCCACCCACCGCTGGGTGGTTGGGGTGCAGTGCCACCCGGAGCGAACAGGGGAAGTCGACCCACGCTTCAGTGGCCTCTTCCGCGCCTTTATCGCGGCAGCCCGCGCGCGTTAGCGGCGCGCCAGAGCGGAACTCCCTCGTCGAGCGAGAGAAGAGGAAAGAGGATGGAAATCGGGAACGTCCGGCTGGTGAGCATCGAGAACGAGATGCGGGATTCGTACCTCGACTACGCGATGAGCGTGATCGTCTCCCGCGCGCTGCCGGACGTGCGCGATGGGCTCAAGCCTGTCCAGCGGCGGATCATCTACGCCATGGACGAGATGAACATCCGCTACGACACGCCCTATCGCAAGAGCGCGCGGGTCGTTGGCGAGGTGCTCGGGAAGTACCACCCTCACGGCGATAGTGCTGTGTACGAAGCGCTCGTGCGCATGGCGCAGGACTTCACCATGCGCGCCCCCCTGATCGACGGGCAGGGGAATTTCGGCAGCATCGATGACGACCCTCCGGCGGCGATGCGCTACACCGAGGCGCGCCTCTCCCAGATCGCGGGAGAACTGCTTGCCGATATCGACAAGGACACCGTCGATTTCACCGAGAACTTCGATGGTTCCCAGCGCGAGCCTGTCGTGCTTCCGGCTCGCTTTCCCAACCTCCTCGTCAACGGCGCCTCTGGTATCGCGGTGGGGATGGCCACGAGCATTCCGCCCCACAACCTGGGAGAAGTCTGTGAGGCGGCGATCCTTCTCATCGAGAACCCCGAAGCGACCGTCGATGAGCTGATGCAGCGGGTCAAGGGACCGGATTTTCCCACCCGCGGCATCCTGGTCGGCGGCGAGGGGATCAAGCAGGCCTACACCACTGGGCGCGGGCGAGCCGTCATCCGCGGGCGGGCGTACATCGAGGAAGGGCGGGGTGGCCGTCATCAGATCGTCATTACCGAGATTCCCTTCCAGGTGAACAAGGCAGCTCTCATTGCCAAGATCGCCGAACTGGTGAAGGAAAAGCGGATTGAGGGAATCAGCGAGCTGCGCGACGAGTCCGACCGCCAGGGCATCCGGATTGTGATCGAGCTGAGCCGCAACGCGAATCCGCGCACGCTCCTGAATAACCTGTACAAACACACTCCGCTCCAGTCGGCCATCTCGATCAACATGCTGGCCTTGGTCGATGGCCAGCCACGGGTGCTCACCCTCAAGCGCCTACTCGAGCATTATCTGGAGCACCGCTTCACGGTCATCACACGGCGCTCCCGGTATGAACTTGCCCGAGCGCGGGAACGCGTCCACATCCTCGAGGGGCTGAAGATCGCTCTTGACCACCTTGATGCCGTTATCACGATGATCCGGGAGTCGCCCAGCGCCGAGGCCGCCCGCAAGCGGCTGATGGCTGCCTTCTCTCTCTCCGAAGTCCAGGCCCAGGCGATCCTCGACCTGCAGTTGCGGCGGCTGGCAGCCCTGGAGGCGAAGCAGATCCTCGACGAACTGGCGAAGGTCCAGCGCCAGATCAGCGAACTCGAGAGCCTGCTGGCGGACCCCAAGAAGGTCTATCGGGTGATCAAGGCCGACCTTGCTGCGATCAAAGAGAAGTATGCGGATCCGCGACGGACGGTCATCCAGCCGGACGGTGAGGTCGAGTTCACGGAAGAAGACCTGATCCCATCGCAGCAGGTCGCTATCACGATCAGTCAGCGGGGCTACATCAAGCGCCTGCCCGTTGAAAGCTACCGTCGTCAGCACCGGGGTGGCAAGGGCGTGACCGGCATGGTCATGCGCGAAGACGATGCCGTCCAGCACATCACGGTCGCCGACACCCACGACAGCATCCTCTTCTTCACCAACCGCGGGCGGGTGTATCAGGTCAAGGCCTACGAGGTCCCTGAGCTGAAGCGCAATGGCAAGGGGATCCCGCTCATTAACCTGGTCAACGTTGAGCCCGGCGAGACGGCTACTGGCCTGATCGCTGTCCACGACTTTGGCGCGGTGGAGAACCTGCTCTTCGTCACCCGCCGTGGCGAAGTGAAGCGGGTCAGGATCCAGGACTTCGACTCGGTGCGCGCAAACGGGCTGAACGCGATGGACCTGGAGCCGGGCGACGAGCTCTGCTGGGTGAAGCTGGCCAACTCAGCGGACGATGTGATCCTGGTCTCGGCCCGAGGGAAAGCCGTCCGCTTTTCGCTCGAGGACGTGCGCACTTCGAACCGGGGGAGTGGTGGCGTGCGCGGCATGCGCCTGCTGGATGGTGACGTGCTTGTCGGTGCCGAGGTAGTCGAACCGGAGGCGGCGATCCTGCTAGTGACTGAGCACGGCTACGGCAAGCGCACCAAGCTCGACCAGTTCCCCCCCAAAGGCCGAGGTACCCAAGGGGTCATCGCCCTCACCACTACGACCAAGACCGGGCTCGTGGCAGCCACCTGCCTTGTTCGGCCGGAAGACGAGGTGATGGTCATCTCTGCCGAGGGGGTCGTCATCCGGATGGCGGCCAACACTGTCTCCCTGCTGGGCCGCGCCGCGCAGGGAGTCCGGGTCATGCACCTCGACCCGAGCGACCGGGTGGTTTCGACGACGCGTCTGCGGGTGAATGGGACCTAGATCTGCTCGCCCGGCGGGTAGTGCCGCCGGGCGGAGCAGTGATGCCTACTGGGCGCGACGCGCGCTCTGCTTGAGCCGGCGCCGGATCGCCTTACGCATCTTGGCGCGCAGCCGCTCGCCCTTACTCCGGTACTCCTGATGGCGCTTGAGGTCGGTCAGGATACCGTTTTTCGCAACGCTGGCGCGAAAGCGCTTCAGCAGCTGCTCGAACCCTTCGTTCTCGAGAAGACGGACCTCCAACGAGTTACTACCCCTTTCTTGTTGGCGAACAGGTTATCCTCTTCAAGCGTAGCCGCTCGGGCGCGCGGACGTCAATGCCGCTCTGCAGGGGCGAGGTACTCGTCGCAGAACGGATCCCAGTACCCCCCGGAAAGCTCCAGGATCGCCTGTCGAATCTCCTCCACCAGCCGCGGGGGAGGCAGCTGCTCATTCCGCTCGATCGCGCTCAGGAACGAGGCTGAAATGCCCAGCCGCTGGGCAAGCTGGCTGAGCGGGAGCCCCGCGGCCAGCCGGCGATGGTACAGTTCCGAGCCGACCGCAATCGTGGGAGTAGCGGACATCACGCGTCTTCGCTCCTCGTACCGCTCCACCAGGGCGACACCCTACGGAGCACCAGGATCGTCGGCCAGACTGTATCAGAGCCCTCGCCCCCCCGACAACGCCTTCTTCTGTCTGCTTCCTTGCTTTATGAAGCGCCACCGCCAGCCGCTGTCCGTCGCCACCCGGTAGACTCCCACCATGCGCTGGCTTTCCCTCTTTCTCCTGATCTGGCTGCTGGTGGGTTGCCAGGGCGCAGGCCTGCCCGCCCGCTCCCCTGGTCCGGCGAGCGAAACGCTTCGGCAGCGGGGGGTTCTCCGGGTCGGCGTCCGGCAGGATGTGCCCCAGTTCGCCTATCTCGAACCGGCTACCAACGCGTGGGATGGCTTTGAGGTCGCCCTTGGGCGCGAAATCGCGGCTGACCTATTCGGGGATCCCAGCCGGGTCGAGCTCGTGCGCGTGACGGCCACCCAGCGGCTCCCCTTTCTGCGGGATGGCTCGGCCGATGTCGTGATCGCTCAACTCCGGCCCGAGGCGGCTGCTGAGGTGGCCGTCTCAGGGCCCTACTTCCGCTCCGGCGTGGGGGTGCTAGTCCCGGCCAGGAGCGCTGCCACCACCTTCGAGGAGGTGGGGAGTGGGCCGTTCTGTGTTGGCAAGCGGACCGCTGCCCTCGACACGCTGCGGAGCGTCCGACCAACCGCTACCACCCTCCTGGTGGAGGCCCTGACCGATTGCCTCATTGCCCTCGAAAACGGGCAGGCTTCTGCCGCCGTCGCTGACCTTCCCCTGCTCGTCGGGTTGGCCCGGCAGGCGCCGGCAACGCGCATTCTTCCCACCCTGCTGACAAGCGAACTGTTCGTGATCGGGGTAGCACCTGACCAGCCCGAGCTCCTCGCCGCCGTCAATGCGACCCTCGCACGGCTGAAGTCCAGCGGCCGCTGGGCGGCACTCTACCAGCAGTACTTCGCTGGCCTTCTGCCGCCTGCTGACCCGCCTGCCTGAACTGTACGCAGTACCACACTGGCAGGCGAACTTGCGCGGCTGGCCGGGCGTTAACCCCTCTGAAGCTAGACCGATGAGGGAGCTGTCATGCGGAGAGCGACCCTTGCCCTCCTGGGGGGTACGATGCTGGCGACGCTGGCCTGCGTTGCTCCCCCTCAGCTCAGCGCTACGCCAGGCGCTGAAGCGCCTTCTACCCCCAGCCCCGAGGATATCATCCCTTCTGGCCAGACGAGCGCTGGCATTCCAGTCGTCGTGGGGGAGCAGAGCGAAGCAGGCCCCTTCTACCGCCTGACCGTCCAGCGCGGCACGACCAGCCAGCCCTTGCGCTGGATAGGCAGAGAACAGCGCGGTGAGGCCTTCCGAAGCGACCTTGCGCCCGAGGTGCTGGTACTGGACTTCGACCAGGATGGCGAGCCTGAAGAGGTAGTCGTGCTGCGACCTGCGGGGGCGGTGGCTGCACCACCGACCTCTTTGGCTACCGCTGGCACTCGGCCGGCAACCGCCAGGATCTCTACCTGAGCGGACGCAACGCCCAGCTCAGCATCCAGGACTTTGATAGCGACGGCCGGGCCGAGCTGCGTTTCGCCTTCCGATCCGGGAACCACCTCTACCTCACGCTTGGGAAGATGACTCCGCGCTCACGGCTGCTGGATTCCAGCCAGTCAACGAGCGCTTTCCTGCCGAGTACGCACGGCTGCTCGCGGAGTGCCAGCTGCTCCGCCGCGACTACGCGCCCCTGCCGCCTAGTTCGCTGCGGATGCGTTGGCCGAGCTTGACCGCCGCGAGGCGGAAGCTCGGCGGCTCGCCGGGAGCGGGCTACCCCCGGCGGCCTAGCCTGACGGCAGCAGGGCTACCCGCCGCACAGCTAGCGTGGCTGCTGCAGGTAGCGCTTCGGGTCCTGCTGAAAGGCTTTCTTGCAGTCAGGAGCGCAGAAGGAGTACGTCTTTCCCGCGTACTCGGCAGTAGCAGCCGCCTGGCGGGGGTCAACCAGCATCCCGCAAGCGGGATCCCGTTCCATGATGGTTTCTCCCCTGGGGTGCTGCCCCAGTTATGACGTCGAGACAGGCACAAACTGCACGGTCTGGATCATCCCCAGCTGAGCATGGAGCGGCACCTCGCACTCGGCGAGATACCGTCCTGGCCGGGGCGCCCGGAAGGTGATCGTGGTCGTCTGGCCGCCGCGCGCCCCGACGTGCGCGTTGACGACATCGTGCAGGTGCCAGTCGTGAAACTGGCGGTCGGTGTTGCGGAAGACCACCCGCACCAACTCACCTTCGTTCGCTTGGATGGTGATCCGACCTGCCGGGCCGAAGGCGTAGGGGCGGGAAGGGTCATCCGTCCGGCGCGCTTCGATCACGACCTCGCGCGCCGAGGCCTCGACGCTGCGCGTCCAGAGCACACCAACGCTCGCCAGCGTGACCGCCAGGAGGGCTACCCCCACGAGGTAGCCATACTCGCGTACCCGCGTGCCTAACGATGGTCGCACGATCTCGTGGGGGCTGGCTGGCCGCCGGAAGGAGCGCAAGCGTAGCGAGTTGGTCACTACCGAGACGCTTGAGAGCGCCATGGCGGCGGCTGCCAGGCCCGGGTTGAGCATCACGCCGGTCAGGGGGTAGAGTGCGCCGGCTGCGACCGGAATGAGCAGCACGTTGTAGGCAAACGCCCAGAACAGATTGCTCTTGATCACGCTGATCGTCTTGCGGCTGAGGGCGATCGCAGTGACCACCCCGCGCAGGTCGCCGCCGACCAGGGTGATATCGCTCGCTTCGATCGCGACGTCGGCCCCTGCACCAATGGCAATGCCCAGGTCAGCTTGCGCCAGGGCAGGGGCATCGTTGACCCCGTCACCGACCATCGCGACCACCTTGCCCGCCTGCTGCAGTTCGCTCACCTTGGCCGCCTTCTGCTCCGGTAGCACTTCTGCCATCACGTTGCGGATACCCACTGCCGCTGCAACCGCCTCCGCCGTCCGCCGGTTATCGCCGGTGATCATCCAGACCTCGAGACCGAGCGCCTGAAGTTCCGCCACCGCTTCGGCCGCCTCGGGCTTGACCGTATCAGCGACCGCGAGCACGCCGGCTAGCTGCCCCCCCACGGCCAGGGCGATTGGCGTTTTGCCTGCCGCCGCCAACGCCTGCCATTGCTCCTCCAACGCTCCCAAAGCCAGCCCACGCTCAGCGAGGAGCATGGGCGTCCCGAGTAGGATGTCCTGCCCCTCAACCCGGGCGCTCACCCCGCGGCCAGGGAGCGCCTGGAAGTCTGTCACCTCAGCGAACAGGTTGAGGTCGCGCTGGCGCGCCGCTTCGACGATCGCCTGGGCGAGCGGGTGCTCGCTACCCAGTTCCGCGATCGCGGCCAGTCGCAGCACCTCCGCCTCCGTCCAGCCGGCCGCCGGTGCCACATCGGTCAGCACGGGCTTGCCGCGCGTGAGCGTCCCCGTCTTATCGAGCATCACTGCCTGGACCCGCTGCGCTGTCTCCAGCGCTTCCCCGCTGCGGATGAGGACACCGTGCTCTGCTCCCTTGCCGGTCGCGACCATGATCGCGGTTGGCGTTGCGAGGCCCATCGCACAGGGGCAGGCGATGATCAGCACCGCGACCGTGGCAACGAGGGCGTGAGTCAGGGGCGGTTCCGGTCCGACCACCAGCCAGACCAAGAAGACGAGCGCTGCCACCGCCAGCACGACCGGCACGAACACGCCAACGAACGCATCGGCCAGGCGCTGGATCGACGCCTTCGACCCCTGCGCCTGCTCTACCAGCTTGACGATCTGGGCGAGGGTGGTGTCCTCCCCGACCCGGGTGGCTCGGAAGGTGAAGGTGCCGGTCGTGTTGAGGGTGCCCCCGATGACCGGGTCCCCAACCGTCTTCTCGACCGGGATGCTCTCGCCCGTCAACATCGACTCATCAACCGCACTGCGCCCCTCGATGATGACGCCGTCGACGGGGACCTTCTCACCTGGCCGCACTCGGACCAGATCGCCCACTCGGACTTCGCTCACCGGGATATCCTGTTCCTGGCCATCCCGGAAGACCCGCGCCGTCTTTGCCTGCAGGCCAAGCAGGCGCTTGATGGCGCCAGCCGTCTGTCCCTTGGCCCGGGTCTCCAAGTACTTCCCCAGCAGGATGAGCGAGACGATCGTGACGGCACTATCGAAGTAGACCTCACCCATCAGCCCCGCCTCGTGGATCACGTCGGGGAAGAAGGTCACGACGGTGCTCCAACCCCAGGCCACCAGGGTGCCGATCGTCACCAGGGTGTTCATGTTCACTTCACGGTGACGCGCCGCACGGAGGGCGCTCAGATAAAAGCGGCTCCCCGCCCAGAACTGGACGGGTGTCGCCAGAAAGAACTGGAAGAGGAACGTTTCTTCCATCGACCAGCGCCACCAGGGCAGGTAGAACCAGTGGGGGAGGAACATGATCCCCATCAACAGGAGGGCCACTGCAAAGGAGACGCCGAACTGCACCAGCATCACTCGCAGCTCAGCAGCCCGTTGCGCGCTCTCGCGGTCCAGGGGCTCCTCAGCACCAGCCGGCGCACTGGCGACCACCTGGTAGCCGGCGTTCTCAATGGCGGCCACCAGCGTCTCACGTCCGACCCGGCTGGGGTCGAAACGCACCGTTGCCTGCTCGGTCGCTAGGTTCACGGTGGCCGTTTCCACCCCCTCGACCTTGCGGAGCGCCTTCTCAATCCGGTTGACGCACGCCGCGCAGGTCATCCCACGCACGCGCAGCGTCAGCTCGGCGCGCTCCTCACGCACCCCATAGCCGGCTTTCTCGACCGCTTCTTTCAGCTGGGCGAGCGAGACCTGGCTTGGGTCGTAGCTCACAGTCGCGCGCTCGGTCGCCAGGTTGACGCTGGCGTCGGTCACGCCGTCCAGCCGCTTGAGGGCCTTTTCGATCCGGTTGACGCAGGCGGCACAGGTCATGCCGGTCACCGCCAGCTGCACGTCGCGGACCGCAGGATCACGTTGCAGGGTCATCGGGCCTCACTTGGCGTTCAAGGCGTAGAGTTCGACCAGCTCTGCCACCACCTCAGGAGCGCGTCCTTCCTGAATGCCGTTGACCAGGCAGGTCTGGAGGTGGTTCTCGAGCAGCTGGGCCTCCAGCTTCTCGATCGCGCGCCGAATGGCGTAGGTCTGCTTGAGGATGTCGATGCAGTAGGCGTCTTGCTCGATCATGCGCCGCACCGCGGCCAGATGCCCTTCGATCGTGGTCAGCCGGCGCGTGACATTGCTTCGCAGCTCAGCTTTCATACTTACCCCCTCCCCCTCCCGGGGGGATAAGAGAATAGTACGTTCCTGGGACGACTTTAGCAACCCCTCCCGGTGGGGATCTCTCTTTTCCTTTTGCGGCGAGAGCTGCTAGTATTGAAAGTACCATCAGCCCAGAAGGAGGCGAGCGCGATGTCGACGGTCATACTCTCCGTACCGGGGATCTCCTGTGAGCACTGCGAGCGTGCGATTACGCAGGCCCTCACGGCCCAGCCAGGGGTGAGCACGGTGCAGGTGGATATCCCGCGCAAGCAGGTCACCCTCACCTTCGACGAACACCAGCTTTCCCTGGTGCGGATCAAGGAGGTGCTTGCTGAGGAGGACTATCCCGTCGCCGCTGTCCAGCCAGCTTAGCGCCTAGCAGTTGCCGTCGCGGGAGGGAAGATGCGTCACGTCTTTGTCTGCACC
>JAILZB010000110.1 GCA_023512725.1 Chloroflexota bacterium
CCCTTCCTCCCCTCTCCCCGGCCGCAGGTCGAGCGGTTCCGGCAGGTGCTCTTAGACAAGGGCGTGCATGCCAGCATCCGGGAGAGCCGCGGGCAGGACGTGCAAGCGGCCTGCGGTCAACTGGCCGCCCGACCTGCGGGCTGGGACCTCGCGCAGTTCCAGGCTCTGGAAAGCGCCCTCGCCACGCCGTGAGGCCGGCGCAAACGGACGACGAGCGGGCACAGGAGAGTGAGTATCGTGATCACACTGGGTGTCATCGGCGGCAGTGGGCTCTACCAGATGGGCGGGATGAACACAGGCGAGTGGGTGACGGTGGAGACCCCTTTCGGCCCTCCGTCGGACGACTATTTCGTCGGGGAGTTCGGGGGAGTGCGGATGGTCTTTTTGCCGCGCCACGGGCGCGGACATCGCCTGCTCCCTTCCGAGCTGAACTTCCGTGCCAATATTTACGGCATGAAGAAGCTGGGCGTAGAGCGCCTAATCGCCGTGAGCGCGGTCGGGAGTCTCAAAAAGGACATCGCCCCGGGGGATATCGTCATTCCCGATCAGTTCATTGATCGCACGTACGGCCGTATCAGCACGTTCTTCGGCCGGGGGATCGTCGCGCACGTGTCGTTTGCCGACCCGCTGTGTCGCGACCTGAGCCGGCTGCTGGCGGAAGTCGGCCAGGAGCGCCTCCAGCGGGCCGCGAGCGACCCGGGCTTCCTTGCCCAGCTGGAACGCGCGTTGGAGAACCTCCGGCAGCATCTGAGCCGGCCACCCCACCCGCTCGCCGCGGAACTGGGCGGCCATACAATCGTCTTCTTCTGCTTCGAGTTCGGGCTGGCGGAATGCCTCCCCATTTACTCGGGCGGCCTGGGCATCCTCTCCGGCGACTACCTGAAGTCGTCGAGTGACCTCGCCTTGCCCGTCATGGGAGTGGGGCTGCACTACAGTCGGGGCTACTTCCGGCAGTACCTGAACGCCGAAGGCTGGCAGCAGCAGGAGTTCGCCGACATCGACTACGCCCGTCTGCCGATCGTCCCGGTCCGGCAGCCCGATGGCTCCCTACTGACGATCACGATCGAGATAGCGGATCGCCCGGTGGTCGCCCGCGTCTGGAAGGTCCAGGTCGGGCGGGTGCCCTGCTACTTTCTCGATACCAACGTGCCTGAGAACACCCCCGAGGACCGGGGCATCACCGACCGGCTCTACGGTGGCGACCTCGAGCACCGTATCCAGCAGGAGATTGTGCTTGGGATCGGGGGGATCCGCCTGCTCGAAACGCTCGGTGTTCACCGCCCGATCTGTCACATGAACGAAGGGCACTCCGCCTTCCTCGCCCTGGAGCGGATCCGGGTGATGATGCAAGAGCATGGCCTCAGCTTTGACGAGGCGCGGGAGGTTGCCGCGGCCGGCCACGTCTTCACCACCCACACCCCAGTGCCGGCGGGGATCGACCTCTTTCCCGCCGAGCTGATGGACCGCTACTTCCAGCACTACTGGCCGCAGCTGGGCCTCGACCGCGAGCGGTTCCTTGGCCTTGGGCGCCAGAACCCGAATGACCCGAACGAGTTGTTCTCGATGGCGGTGCTCGGCATCCGCCTCTCGGCCACGGTCAACGGCGTCTCCAAGCTCCATGGGGCGGTTGCCCGGACGATGTGGCGCGGCCTCTGGCCTGATGTCCCCGACAGCGATGTCCCGATCCAGGCCATTACCAATGGTGTTCATCATCGAAGCTGGACGAACCCGGAGCTGGCCACCATGCTCACCCGCTACCTCGGCGTCGGGTGGTGGGAACGACCAGCCGACCGCACGAACTGGGCCGGGGCGGCCCGCCTGCCGGATGACGAACTCTGGCGGACCCACGAGCGCGCGCGCGAAGAGCTTGTCGCCTTCACGCGTCAGCGGCTCGTCCAGCAGCTCCGTGCGACCGGCGCACTCCCTGCGGCTATCGAAGAAGCGGCCCAGGCGCTCGACCCGCGGGCGTTGACGATCGGCTTCGCCCGCCGCTTCGCGCTCTATAAGCGGGCCACCCTGCTCTTCCGCGACCCCGACCGCCTGGCTCGGATCCTCAACCACCCCGAGCGGCCGGTCCAGATCATCATCTCCGGCAAGGCCCACCCCCAGGACGAGCCCGCCAAGGCGCTGATCCGCGAAATCATCCACCTCTTCCGCCGACCGGACTTCCGCGGTCGCGTCGCCTTCATCGAGAACTACGACATCGGTGTGGCGATGCGGATGGTGCGCGGCTGCGATATCTGGCTGAACACGCCGCTCCGCCCCCAGGAAGCGAGCGGAACGAGCGGGATGAAAGCTGCCTGCAACGGGGTGCTCCACGTCTCAGTACTGGACGGCTGGTGGGCAGAGGCCTACCGACCCGGTCTCGGCTGGGCGATCGGTGGGCAGGAGGTCTACCCCTCGATCGAGGCCCAGAACGCAGTCGAGAGCGAACTGCTCTATGACCTGCTCGAACAAGAGATCATCCCGACCTTCTACGACCGCCAGCGTGGCGTTCCCCGCCGCTGGGTCCAACTGATGAAGAACGCGCTGGGTGAGCTTACCCCCTTCTTCAATACCGACCGGATGGTGGAGCAGTACCTCGAACTCGCCTATCTGCCCGCGGCCCGGCGCGTCCTTACCCTCGATGCCGATCAGCAGCGGCGTGCCCGCGAGCTGGCGGCCTGGAAGCGCTCGCTCCTCAGCCGCTGGGCCGACGTCCGGATCGAGCGCGTCGAGGCGGACGAACTCGCCGAAGCCGAGGTCGGGTCAAGCTTGGCCGTCCGGGCGCAGGTCCACCTCGGGCGGGTCAGCCCCGAGGAGGTTGCCGTCGAGGCGTTCTACGGGCCGATCGACGGCCGGCGCCAGGTGACGGAGGGAAAGACCGTCCGGCTGGAGCCGGTGCAGGCCAACGGCGATGGCAGCTACCTGTTCAGCGGCGAGATCCCCCTCCATGAGGCTGGCATGCTCGGCTACGGCGTCCGCGTCGTGCCGCGCCACCCCGACCTCCACGATAGCTACGAGATGCGCCTCATCCGCTGGGCGTAGCGCCAAGCAGAAAGTCCAGCACCAGGGCGCAGCAGCGGGCCGGCTGGTTGACGAGCGGGAACTTCTCGCTTTCGGCAATGACAGCCGTCTGTACCTCCCGAAAGAGGGCGGCGAGTTCGGACTGGACCCCCGCGAAGGCATCGTTCCGCGAGCAGAACAGCAGGGTCGGCGCCTGCACCAGCGGGATCCGCTCGCGTGCCTGCTGCTCGTAGACTGCCTGGTGCCCCCAGTGGGGATTGGGCATCGCCTTGAGAAAATCGATCCCGTACCGGTGGGCATAGTCGAGGCCCCAGTAGCGCTCGGCAAAGGGGGCCAGCTCGCGCGCGAGCCGGGTCAGGTAGCGGAACTCCGGGTCCGGCGGGCTAGGCTGCAGGGCGGCGAGCCGCCGCTGACGCTCCTCCTCCGAGAAGTCCGGGAGGCCGCAGAGAACAAGCTTGCTCACCCGTTCTGGCGCGAGGGCAGCCACTTCGAGTGCCACCGCTGCTCCGGTATGAAAGCCGAGCAGGAACGGTGCCTCCAGTCCGAGGGCCTCGTAGGCGGCGAGCACCGCCCGGGCGTACCCCGCGATGCCAGGATACTCCGACGGAGGCGTGGAATCGCCGTAACCCGGCAGGTCAAGGGCGAGGCAACGGAGGCGGGTCGCCAGGCAGGGCAGCACTTCGGAGAAGCTATCCGAGGAGCGCGCCACCTCGTGGAGGAGCACGAGGGGAGGGCCGGAGCCAAGCTCGCGATAGTGAAGCTGGCCAGTAGTAAGGTCAAGAAAGCCGCGGCGGATTGCTCCTGCCATTATTCCCTCCAGTCTCTCATCGTAGCACTGCCGGCACGAAGGGCGCAGCTGGCGTTCCCCGTGCCGTTGGCCCGGAGTGCGGCGCCCAGCGGGTGTGTTTACATTTCTCTTACATTCTCAAAGCATTGGCACTTTTTATGATCACATAAGCGCCGAATGGCTATACTTGGCCCGTCGGGGCCGCAAGAGCGACATGCTTGTTCGGGAGGCGGGACAATGGTGCACCCTCGCTCACTCTCTGTTGCTCCCTCGACCGTTGCCGGCAGTGAGGGCGTGCTGTCGGCCGATGCCCTGGACTTCCTGAGTTTTCTCCATCACCGCTTCGAAGCGCGGCGTCAGGAGCTGCTCGCTGCACGTCGGGAACGCCAGCAGCGTATCGATGCGGGCGAGCAATTTGATTTCCTCCCAGAGACGCGTGCGATCCGCGAAGGCGACTGGCAGGTCGCACCGCCGCCGCCGCCGCTGCAGAACCGCCGGGTCGAGATCACTGGACCGGCCGAGCGCAAAATGATGATCAACGCCTTGAACTCGGGCGCGAACGTCTTCATGGCCGACTTCGAGGATGCGCTCTCACCGACCTGGCAGAACGTGGTGGCCGGTCAGGTCAATCTGCAGGAAGCCGTGCGGGGAACGCTGGCCTACGATGACCCGTCTGGCAAGCGCTACCGCCTGGAACCCCAGGTTGCTGTGCTGATGGTCCGCCCACGCGGTTGGCACCTCGATGAGCACCATCTCCAGATCGATGGCACCCCGATCAGCGCGAGCCTCTTCGATTTTGGCCTTGCCTTCTTCCACAACGCGATGGCGCAATTGGAGCGCGGGCTGGGACCGTATTTCTACCTCCCCAAGCTCGAAAGCCACCGCGAGGCCCGCTTGTGGAGCGACGTCTTCTCGGCGGCCGAGGATGCGCTCGGGCTGAGCCGGGGGGCCATCCGGGCGACAGTCCTGATCGAGACCTTCCCCGCTGCGTTCGAGATGGAGGAGATCCTCTACGAATTGCGCGAGCACGTGGTGGGGCTGAATGCGGGACGATGGGACTACCTCTTCTCGGTGATCAAAACCCACCGGGCCCGGCCGCTGGTGCTGCCCGACCGCGCTCAGCTCACGATGACGGTGCCCTTCATGCGGGCCTACACCCGCCTCCTGGTCCAGACCTGCCACCGCCGGGGGGCCCATGCCATCGGTGGCATGGCGGCCTTTGTGCCCAGCCGGCGCGACCCCTCCGTGAACGCCCTCGCCTTCACCCGGGTGCGAGAAGACAAGGACCGCGAGGCGAGCGATGGGTTCGATGGCACCTGGGTCGCTCACCCTGACCTGGTCGCGATCGCGCGCGAGGCGTTCGACCGCGTACTCGGCGAGGCTCCGCACCAGAAGCACCGCCATGCTACCACCCGGGATGTCAGCCCTGAAGAGCTCCGCACCTTCACCGTGCCGGGAGGCCAGGTCACCGCGGCAGGCGCGCGCATGAACATCTCGGTGGCACTGCAGTACCTGAGTTCCTGGCTTGGAGGCACCGGGGCAGTGGCGATCAACAACCTGATGGAAGATACCGCCACTGCCGAGATCTGCCGTGCCCAGCTCTGGCAGTGGATCCACCGCGGTGCCCGCCTGGCGGATGGAACCCCGCTGACGGCCGAGCGCTATCGCGCGATCCACCAGGAAGAACGCGCTGCGCTTGGTGCCGTGCCCAACCTGGAGGCCGCCAGCACCCTCCTGGATGAGCTGGTGCTGAGCGAGCAGTTCTGCGAGTTCCTGACTCTCCCTGCCTATCGTCTTCTCCTCACTCAGGAATAGGATGCTGGAGGGCACGATGACGACCGAGTTCGCGCAGGAAGTGCACGCCCTGGAGCAGACCTGGGCCACCGACCCCCGCTGGCGCGGGATTGAGCGCCCCTACCGCGCTGAGATGGTGGTCCAGCTACGCGGGAGTATTCGCCCGGACTACACCCTGGCCCGGCTCGGCGCCACCCGCTTCTGGGAGCAGCTCCAGCAGGGGCGGTTGGTCCGCACCTTTGGTGCCCTGAGCGGTGCCCAAGCCGTCCAGATGGTCAAGGCGGGATTGGAGGCGATCTACGTCTCCGGCTGGCAGGTGGCGGCGGATGCCAACACGGCCAGCCAGACCTACCCTGACCTCAGCCTCTACCCCGTCAACAGTGTGCCGGCACTCGTCCGACGGATCGCCAACGCGCTGCTCCGCGCCGACCAGGTGGAATGGAGCGAGCGGCGTGCGGTGGGGCGCTCCTGGCTCGTGCCGATCATCGCCGATGCCGAGGCCGGGTTCGGTGGGCCGGTGCACGCTTTCGAGCTGACGCGGAGCCTCATCGAAGCGGGAGCAGCCGCCGTGCACTTCGAGGACCAGCTCGCGAGCGAGAAGAAGTGTGGTCATCTCGGGGGCAAGGTGCTGGTGCCCACCGGCCAGTTCCTCCGTACCCTGGCTGCCGCCCGGCTGGCCGCCGACGTCCTCAACGTGCCAACCGTAGTGATCGCGCGGACCGATAGCCTGAACGCGAGCTTCCTCACCTCCGACATCGACCCGCGCGACCACCCCTTCCTGACCGGTGAGCGGACGAGCGAAGGCTACTTCCGGGTGCGGGGCGGCCTCGAGGCAGCGGTCGCCCGCGCGCTGGCCTACGCCCCGCTGGCGGACCTGCTGTGGTTCGAGACTTCCACGCCCGACCTGGCTGAGGCGCGCGAGTTCGCTCAGGCGATCCACGCTCGCTACCCGGGGAAGCTGCTTGCCTACAACTGCTCGCCTTCCTTCAACTGGAAGCGTCACCTCGACGACCGCACGATTGCCACCTTCCAGGAGGAATTGGCCGCCCTGGGCTATCGCTTCCAATTCATCACCCTGGCCGGCTGGCACCTGGTGAACCTGCGGACCTTCACCCTCGCCCGCCAGTACCAGGAGCAGGGGATGAGCGCCTACGTGGCTGTCCAGGAGGAGGAGTTCCAGCGCGAGCGCGAGGGCTACACCGCGGTCCGCCACCAGCGGGAGGTGGGCACAGGCTACTTCGACCTGGTGATGCTCGCCGCCTCGGCCGGCGCCGCCAGCACGGCAGCGCTCAGCGGTTCCACCGAAGCTACCCAGTTCGAGCCCGTCGGCTGAGGGCGATCGGGGCGGCAGATCGGTGCCAGCGGGCTGGTAGAATTCCGGCGTGGTCGCGCTCTGCTGCCCCGTCTGCCGGGGCCCCCTCGCCGCGAGCGAGGCGTTCCTGGCCTGTTCGCCCTGCCAGCGCCAGTACCCCATTGTCAACGGGGTCCCTCGCTTCGAACCGGAAGACCCGTTCTATCGGAACGAAGACCGCTGGGCGCAGCCGGACCTTACCACCGGTGGCCTGCGGAACCTACTGATCCGCAAACAGCGCTTCTTCGTCCGCCGGCTGGCGGGGCGGGGCGGCACCTTGCTCGACCTCGGCTGCGGCGGGGGCTGGGCGCTCTTCGCCCAGGGGCGGGAGGCGGTCGGGGTCGATATCGCCCAGCGCTCCCTCGAAGCGGCCCGCAGCCTCTACCCCTGCGTCGTTGCTGCCCACTGGGCCCGGCTGCCCTTCCCGGACAACAGCTTCGATACCGTGGTCTCCTCGGATGTGCTTGGGCACGTGCCCTTCGCCGAAAAAGACCAGGTGCTGACCGAGATCTACCGCGTGCTCAAGCCTGGCGGCCGTACTCTCCACTACATCGAGGCGGAAGGGGTGGACCCCTTGACGCGCTTCGCCCGACGCTGGCCAGCGCTCTACCACCAGCATTTCATCGCTCCCGAAGGCCACATCGGGATGGAGCGCCCGAGCGCGATCTTCGCGCGCTTTCGCCGCCATGGTTTCCGCCCCATCCACGAGGAAGGTGCCTACAAGATGCTGGTCTACGTCAATCGCGTGGTCCAGTTGTACGCGGGGGACTACGCGCGCAAATCGTGGCTGCTTGCGCTCTGGGCGGCCGGCGCCCAGGCCGCGCTGCGGCTGCCGCTGACCGAGGCGCTGGGGAATCTGGCGGTAGCGGCTGCCTTAGAAGTCGGCGACCGGCTCCTGCCGGTCGACTGGGGCAGCGGCGTGCTGGTCGAGTACGCAAAGTGAGGAGAGCAGATGGAGCTGAGACAGTACTGGGCAATCTTGCGCCGCTGGTTCTGGATCCCGCTTGGCCTCGCGCTCCTGGCCGGGGGGCTGAGCCTCATTCTCGCCCCGAAGCCCCAGACGACTTACACGGCGACAGTGCGAGCGGTCGTTTCAGTACCACCAGAGCCACGGACTCCCGGCACCTTCGCCTACGAGGGCTATTACGCCTGGGTCGCCTCGGAATATCTGGTGGACGACCTCGCGGAACTGGTCAAAAGCCAACGCTTTGCTGAGGACGTCGCGCGCGAGCTGAACGACCCCACCATCACCGCGGCCCAGATCAGCGGTCAGCAGGCGACCCGCCGCACCCATCGCTTGCTTTCGGTAACCGTCATCGGGCCAGATGCCGCCCAGGTCCAGAAGATCAGCAACGCCATTGCGACGGTGCTCGATAAACACAGCAGCCGCTACCTGGCGCAGCTTGCCCTGGGCCCCGCCAAGATCGAAGTGGTCGACCCACCTGTGGTGACGGCCCAGGTCGCTGGCGTGCGGGGCAATCTCGACCTCCTCGTGCGCGCCGCCCTCGGCTTTGCCGCGGGGCTCGCCATCATGCTCCTCCTCGCCTACCTAGACACGCGCGTCCACGACACGAACGAGGCCGAAGCGCTGCTCGGGCTGCCGGTGATCGGTGAGATCCCCCGCGAAGGCGGCTGGCGCTGGCCGCGCCTCCTCCCACGCCCGAAAGGCTAAGCGATCGTCAGGACGGCGCTGCCGCGCAACTGCCCTGCCGCGAGCCGCTCCAGGGCCTCGTTGGCTGCCGCCAGCGGAAACAGCTCGACTTCCGTGCGAATGGGCAGCCTGGCCGCCAGCTCGAGGAACTCGCGCGCATCCTGGCGCGTGAAGTTCGCCACGCTCTTGAGGCTCCGCTCCAGCCAGAGCAGCTGATAGGGAAAGGCGGGGATGCCATCCAGGTGGATCGCGTTGATGGCGACTGTCCCGCCGCGGTCGACCGCCTTGAGGGCAGCGACCACCACCGCCCCAGCGGGCGCGAAGGTGATCGCGGCAGCGAGCGGTGCCGGCGGTCGGTCGTCGTAGCTCCCGACCCAGCTGGCCCCAAACGCCCGAGCACGGGCCTGCTCCTGCGGGTTGCGTGTGAAGACGAACACCTCGCAGCCCCACGCGCGCGCTAGCTGGATCGTGAGCGAGGCGGAGGCGCCGAAGCCAAACAGCCCCAGCCGCTCACCCGGTTCGATGCCAGCGACCTTGAGGGAGCGGTAGCCGATCACCCCCGCGCAGAGCAGGGGAGCAGCCGCGCGGTCGGGGAAGTCGGCTGGCACAGGAAAAGCAAAGTCCGCCCGCACCACCAGCCGGTCGGCATAGCCCCCGGGGCGGTCCCAGCCGGTGAACTGCGCCTGCGGGCAGAGGTTCTCCCGCCCCTGCTGGCAGAAGCGACAGGTCCCATCGACGGCCCCGAGCCAGCCGACCCCGGCGCGGTCGCCCACCTGCCAACCGCTCACCCCCTCGCCACAGGCGATCACGTGGCCGACTGCCTGATGGCCGAGCACGATCGGCAGCCGCCGCGGGGCGAGGTCGCCGGTACAGATCTGGAGGTCCGTCCGGCAGACGGCACACGCGCTCACCGCCAGCAGCAGTTCACCCGGCCCGGGGACGGGGTCGGGGAGCGTGCGGAGCGTCAGCGGCTGTCCGGGTTGGTCGAGCACCATAGCCTGCATGGGGGCCTCCGGTTGCTCCGCCGCGCGGCGGCGGCCGGCTGCAGCGGAGCGCTAGTTCCCAGTAATGAGATAGGAGAGGAGCCGGTCGGCCGTCAGCGGTGCCCACGCCTCGAACCCCTTCCAGTGGCCATACTGAGAGCGGAGCGCTTCGGCCGCGCGCTGACAGACGCCCCGCCGGACCCGTTCGGTCATCGCCACGCCATCCTCGCCGGGGAGCGGCACCTGCCCGCCCTGGCCCCGATACTCCCGTTCCGTGGCGGCCAGCAGGTCAAGCAGGTACTGGCGGGTCAGTGGCACCCACTCGGCTGGCCCGGGTACCCCGTGTCCACCGGCACAACGCCGAAACGGCAGCGCACTGACCGCCGCCAAGCTCTCCAGCAACCCCACTACGTCGGTATCGGGCAAGTTCCGGTAGGGGGCAAAGCCAGGCTCGACCACATCGCAGTAGTAGAGGAGCGGGCCTTCCGCCGTCGGCAGGAGCAGGGCCAGGTTAGAGGGGGAGTGATTCGGTCCGAAGTAGTACGCTTCGACCTGCTTTCCCCCCAGCTGCAGGCTGGCGTGGTTCTCCACCAGTAGCGTCGGCGGGAGGATGGACGGGTCCGGACGGCGGGCGAAGCGCTCGGCTGCCCGTCGCTGCGCGATGATGGTCGCATTGGGGGCAAGCTCCGCTGCGCCACTACTGTGATCGCGGTGCTCGTGGCTGTAGATCACCAAGGTGACCGGCGCGTCGGTGATGGTGGCAATCGCCTCTCGGTAGGCACGGGCAGCCGTAGGAGCGATGGGGTCGATGGCGAGCACGCCCTCGCGGGTGACGAGAAAGGGCGAGACATAAAAGCCCGGGCGCCAGTGGAAGAGATACGTTCCTCCCCCGAGGTCGGTCACGCTCCAGTCCGTCACCCTTGCCTCCGTGAGACGCTGCTACCAGAGCTGGCGGCTGGCCAGCTCGGCCCCTTCGACGAGCGCGCGCAGCTTGGCCCAGGCAACCCGCGGCTCGACGCGGGTCGTTCCCGCTCCGGTCGAGAACCCGCAGTCCGCGCCCGCGATCACCCGTTCGCGACCGACCAGGCGGGCAAACTGGACGATCCGCTGGCAGACGAGCTGTGGGTGCTCGACGAAGTTAGTGGTCGAATCGATGACACCGGGGATCAGGATTTTCTCCTCGGGGAGCCGGACTTCTTCCCAGAGCGTCCACTCGTGAGCGTGGCGAGGGTTGGCCGCCTCGAAGGAGATCGCTGTCGCCCGTGCCTGCAGGACGATGTCGATGATATCGGCCAGGGGAACGTCGCGGGTGTGGGGGCCTTCGTAGTTTCCCCAGCAGAGGTGCATCCGCAGCTGGTCGGGCGGCACGTCGCGCGTGGCATGATTGAGCGCCTCCAGGTGCAGGCGGATCCGCTCGCGGAACTGTTCCAGGCTGAGGTCACGATAGTAGGTCGCCCGGCTGAGCGCGAGGTCGGGCGCATCGACCTGGAGGATGAACCCGGCGGCCACGATGGCGTCGTACTCGGTCTTCAGGGCATCGGCCAGCGCAAAGAGGTACGCTTCATAGGTCGGATAGTACCGGTTGGGGATAAAGAGCGAGACGATGCCCGGTGAGGCGGCCGTGAGAAACGCTTCGACCGGCTTCACCTCCGCGAGGGCAGCTCGGAAGTCGTCCAGCTCCTGCTGGAGCTCGGCCAGGTTCTGGTAGGCGATCGGGCCAGTGCAAGGACGACGGTAGATGATCTCGTCGGGAGGACGCTGGGCCGCGAGCCGGGCGAAGTACTCGGGAAAGTCCGGGTCGCTGATCGGGGCTGGTGCCGTGAGTGGTCCCTCAAAGCCGGAGAGACGATGCTGGACGTAGGTCGCATAGCTTGGCTTCGCCTGTTCGCCATCGTTGATGATGTCAAGCCCAATCTCCACCTGCTGGCGGACGACGGCGGCTACCGCGGCCCGCGCTTCGGCAGCGAACAGCGCCGGGTCGACCGGCTCGCCGCGTTCCCGGGCGAAGATCAGCCGGTTCAAGCTTGGTGGGCGTGGTAGGCTGCCGGTATGAGTGGTCAGGATCCGCTCGCGACTGTGCTGCATCGCTCCTCTCTCTCCCTCCTTCCGGTGGGAGGCCAGCCGAACGCCACCCTACGCCGCGCCCCTGCTCCTGTCAAGCCGGGCGGTGCTGGCAGCGGGAGCGCGCCGTGGAGCTGATCACCCTTGGCACGAGCGCGGCCGCGCCAGCCGCAGGCGAGGCGACTGCTGGGCATCTCGTCCGCCATGCCGACGGGGCCATCCTGCTCGACTGCGGGAGCGGCGTCCTCGCGGCCCTGCTGGAAGTGATCGACCTTCCCCAGCTCCACGCGATCATCATCAGCCACCTCCACCCGGACCACTACCTGGACCTTGTTCCCCTCCGCTACGCGGTAGCCTACGGCAACGCTGGGCGTGGCCCGCGCGTATTTCTCCCCCCGGGCGGGAAGGCGTTCCTTGAACGGCTGGGGCGCGCCTTGCGCGGACGGGCTGCCTTCTTTCAGGGGGTCCTGGCGCTAGCCGAGTACGACCCCGCCACTACCCTCGCGGTGGCCGGCTTTCGCCTGCGCTTTCAGCGGACCCGCCACGACGTCCCCTGCTTTGCGATAGCAGTAGCGGGCACCGCTCGCCTGGTCTACACCGCCGATACTGGCCCGAGCGAGGAGGTCGCCCGCTTTGTCGCCGGAGCAGACCTTCTGCTTTGCGAAGCAACCTACCCCGCCG
>JAILZB010000111.1 GCA_023512725.1 Chloroflexota bacterium
GAGCCACCCAGCGCCACGCTCTGAATGTGGAGCGAGAACGAGAGTTCCGCGACATCGAACGCCTGCTCGCGGATCATCCGGTTGAACGCTTCCCACTCGAACGGCTGGGCGACGAGCTCCACGCCGGCCGGTTTGACCTCACCGGTGAGGAGCGGCTGGACATGAGGGTAGGGCCGAATAACCAGCGACAGACGGAGATCGACCGCCATGGCTTTCCCTTTCGTACGCGCGTGCCCCGATTGTACCGGAGCGCTTGACCCTTCGCGGCACCAGCCCCTACCCTTCTTCGAGGGCGGGCCCTGTGTTCCTTGAGCCGCTCGCGCGCGAGTTCCGCGCCCTAGCCTCCCAGGGGGATGAGTCGATCGACCTGGTGGAGGGAGCGCTCCTGATCGCAGCGCTCTACCACCCGCGGCTAGACCGCTCCTCCTGGCGGCAGCAGCTGAATGCCCTCGCCACGGCCGCCGCAGCCGCTCTGGAGCCCGGTGGCCCGGTGCGCCGCGCACGCCAGCTCGCCCGCTGGCTGTTCCAGGAGCAGCGCTTTCGCGGCAACACCCTCGACTACTACGATCCGCGCAACAGTTTCCTGCCCGATGTCCTCCGCCGACGGCTCGGTATTCCTCTCACGCTCGCGCTGCTCTACCTGGAGGTCGCCCGCCAGCTCGGCATCCCGGCCTTCGGCGCCCCGGTGCCCGGGCACTTCGTCATCGGGGTGGCGACGCTGGACGGGCCGCTCTTCTTCGACCCCTTTGGCGGAGCGGAGCTGACCCCCCCTCAACTGGCTGTCCTCGCCAGCCGCGCCACCGGCCGACCGGTGGCGATCGAGCCGTTCCTACGACCGGCCGCCCACCGGGCGATCCTGATGCGCATGCTCCAGAACCTGAAGGCGATCTACCTTGCGCGCGAGGCCTGGGAGTTCGCTTATCGCGCCCTTGATTGGATCCTGCTCCTGGCGCCTGCCTCGCCGCTCGACCGGCGCGACCGCGGCCTCATCGCCTATCGCCTCGGCCAGTACGGGGTGGCGAGCGAGGACTTCCAGCGCTACCTCGCCGTGTTCCCCCGCGGCGAGGAGAGCGAACGGCTCAGCCGGCTCCTGGCCTCGCTGGCCAGCTAGCCTCTTCCAGCGCGAGCGAGACCACCCGCGTGCAGCCATCCGCGCCGATCGCCACGCCGTACACACTGCTCGCTGCCTCGACCGTCAAGCGGTTGTGGGTGATGACGAGCACCTGGGTCAGGGCGCTGAGCTCCCGGAGCTGCCCCAGGAAGCGCACGAGGTTGCGCTCGTCGAGCGCGGCATCCACTTCGTCGAGAACGCAGAAGGGAACCGGCCGTACCCGCAGCAGCGCCAGCAGCAAGGCAGCTGCCGTGAGCGCTCGCTCCCCGCCGGAAAGCATAGCCAGCCCCTGGGGGCGCTTCCCCGGCGGATGAGCCTCGATCTCGACCCCAGCGCTCTCGGTCAAGTGGAGGCGTGCGGTGCCACCCCCGAAAAGCTGCTGGAAGGCGCGTCGGAACTCGCGGTTGACTGCTGCCACCGTCTCCTCGAACCGTTCGGCGATCAAGGTCTCCAGGGAGGCGATCGTCCGGGTGAGGTTGGCCTCCGCCTGGCGAAGATCGTCGGCCTGGGCCTGCTGATGCTCTACCCGCTCGCGCTCCTGGGCGTACTCAGCGATCACGTGATAGCTGGTCGGGGGCAGGGCACGCAGGCGGGCGCGGAGGCGAAGCGCGCGGCGCTCCAGCTCTTCCGGGTCGCCGGTCGGTCCGCTGGCGGTGGCGAGCACGGTCGGCTCGAGGCCATCAGCCAGCATGCGGGCTTGCAACGTCTCCAGCGCTTCGGCGACGAGTTCGCGCTCTCGACGCGCCTCGGCGAAGCGCTCGCTGGCACTCACCACCGCTTCCCCCGCTGCCTGCTCCGCTTGCTGGGCCCGCTCGAGCGCTGCCTCCAGCTGGCGGCGCTGCTCGCCGAGCTGACGCACCTGCTGCTGGAGGGCAGCCGCCCGCTGGAGGGCAGCATCCGCTCGCTGCTGGTGGTGGGCGCGCTCCGCTTCGGCTTCGGCCTGCTGAGCGCAGAGTTCCGCCAGGCGGTCGCGGGCACGCTGTTCACTGGCCCGGGCACGCTCCAGGCCCGCTTCCAGGCGCGCGCGGGTCGCCAGCGCGGCCTGTTCCAGAGCGCGGACCTGGGCCTGGCGTGCTGCTGCCGCCTGCGCCCGTTCCCGCACTGCACTGAGCGCTCGCTCGGCGGCGCTCTGCGCCGCGTCGGCCTCCTGGAGGGCGAGGCGGCTTGCTGCAATCGCTTCTTCCAGCTGGGCAGCCCGCGTTGCTAACGCCTGCGCCTCGGCCTCAAGGGCCTGGCGGCGCTGCTGCTGACGGGTAGCCGTCTCGGCGGCAAGGCGCGCCTGCTCTTGCTCAGCCTCGCGGCGGGCGAGCTGGCGCTGCACGGCAGCCCGGGCCTGTTCCAGCTCATCGCGCCGGGTGCGCAGGTCCGCGAGGGCCGCGCGCTCACGGGCAAGCGCCTGGCCGATCGCAGCGAGCTTGCGCTCCACTTCCGCGACCCGGGTGGTGAGCTGATCCCGCTCACGGGTGAGGGTCGCGAGCTCCGCCCGCCGCCGCATCAGCCCTTCCCGCTGCGAAGGACGACTGCCCCCGCTAATGGCACCCCAGCTCCCGACGATCTCCCCCTGCAAGGTCACGAACTGGTGGCCACGCCCGTTGCGGGCGAGGCAGCGCCGGGCCACCGGGAGGTCATCGACGACGACCACCATCCCCAGCAAACGGTCGATGACTGCCTGGTAGGCCGGGTCGTACTGGCAGAGGGCAGCGGCGACCCCGTGGACGCCCGGCTCCGGTGGCCACTCCGCCCGCCGGCCGGGGCGGATGGTATCGAGGGGAAGGAAGGTCGCGCGGCCAGCACCGCTCGCCCGCAGGAACGCGATCGCGGCTTCGGCATCCCGCCAGGAGGCGACGACCACGTCCTGCGCCCGCGCGCCCAGCGCCGCCTCGAATGCCAGTTCGTAGCCCGTTGGTACCCGGATCAGGTCGGCAACTGCACCGATAATCCCGTTCAGCCGCGCGGCTGGCGCCCGGCCAGGCGCCACCCGCAACCGCCCAGCCTCCTCCAGCACCGCCCGCACCGCTGGCGTCCAGAAGTCTCCGGCTGCCTCTTCCCGCGCCAGCTGCGCCAGTCGCCGCTCGGCCTCACGTCGCCGCTCGGCGAGCGCTGCGGCTGCCGCTCGGGTCGCGGCCTCCTGCTCGCGGAGGTCTGCCAGCCGCGCTTCGGTTGCCTCGCGCTCCTGCTGCAGGGCATGGATCTGCTCCTCGAGCGCAGTCGCCTGGGCGGCCAGCTGAGCATCTTCCCCTTCTGGGGTCGGCGGGGCAGCCGGTAGCTCGCTGAGGGTGTTGAGTTCGGTGGCGAGGCGCTCGCGCAGGGCGGCGGTGGCGCGGAGTTCCGCTTCCAAGTCGGCGAGGCGGCGCCGGACCTCCTGCACCCGCTGGCGAGCTGCCCCGAGCGCCCGCTCCGCTGCCGGGTACTCAGGGGGGTCGCTCGCTGGGGGGAGGGTCGCCTGTTCAGCTCGGAGGTGGGCGAGCTCCTGCTCCGCAGCAGCGAGCGCTTCCGCCTCACTCGCGACCCGGGCCGCCCAGTCGGTGACTTCGCGTTCCAACCGGCTTACCTCCGCCGCCAAGCGCTCGCGGTTGCGCGCGGCGTAGGCCGCCTCGTGGCGGGCACGGTCCGCGGTCGCCTCGACAGCCCGTAGTTCGGCCAGGATGGTCTCGTGGTGCTGGCGGCTGGCAGCAGCCGCGGCACGGAGGGCAGCGCGTTCTTCGCTCATCTGCTGGGCGGCGGCGCGGGCAGTAGCGAGGGCAGCTGCGGCGGCTTCTTCTGCCTGCTCCGCGGCGGTGAGGCGCGTCTGGGCCGCCTGCCAGCGGGCACGGTAGGCAGCAGCGAGCAGGGCGGCTAACTCTTCGGTCAGGCGCCGGTGTTCCTGGGCTTCAGCAGCTTGCCTGGCTAGCCGCTCGAGGCGCGGACGGAGTTCAGCCAGCAGGTCATCCAGCCGCTGGAGGTTGAGGCGGGTTGCCTCCAACCGCGTGCGCGCCTCAGCGAGCGCAGCCTGATGGCGGCGGAGGTCAGCCGCTTCTTCGATCAACTCCCGGCGCTCCTCGGGCCGTCGGGAGAGGGCAGCATCGACCAGCCCCTGGCCGATGATGGCGTAGGCGCTCTGGGCGAGCCCAAGGCGGGAGAGCAGGTCCACGACCTCGCGCTGGCGAACCCGGCTTCCGTTCACCCAGCACTCGCTCTCGCCCGAACGGTAGAGCCGCCGCGTGATCACCACCTCGTCGGCTTCGAGAGGCAAGCGACGGGCCGCGTTATCGAGGATGACGCTCACCTCGGCGAACCCTGCCGGTGGGCGGCCTGCCCCCCCCGCGAAGAGCAACTCCTCGGCCCGTCGCACCCGCAGGCCCCGGCCGGCTGGCTCAGTCAGCACCCAGCGGAGGGCATCGGCCAGGTTGCTTTTGCCACTCCCATTCGGCCCGACGATCGCGGTCAGGCCCGGGCGGAACTCCAGGCGGGTGCGTTGGGCAAAGGTCTTGAAGCCGGACAGTTCAAGGCCACGCAGCACAGTCGCCGCCCCTGGTCAGGAGGGGAAGTCTAGCACGGCTCACTCGGGGGAGCAGCCGGCCACTCTGCCGGGAGCGGCGCCGTGAGGGGGAGCGCTTCCAAAGTGGTGAGCGCCTGGCGGGCGGCAAGCTGTTCCGCCGCCTGCTTGGTGCGGCCGACCCCCTCGCCAGCGATGCGATTGCCGATCCGCACCTGGACGCGGAACTCCTTGGCGTGGTCAGGGCCAGTGGCTGCCACGGTGCAATACACCGGCGTGAGCTGCCAGCGCGCCTGGGCCAGCTCCTGCAAGCGCGACTTCTCATCTTTCTGGGGCCCAGCCGCCACCTGGCTCGCGATCTCCTCCCCGAGCTGGCGGAGGATGAACTGCCGGCACTCCTCCAGCCCGCGGGCAAGGTAGACCGCGCCGACGAGCGCTTCGAAGGCGCTCGCCAGGATCTGGTCGCGCTCGCGCCCACCACCGGCCTCTTCTCCGCGGCCGAGGAGGAGCGCGCGCCCGAGGGCCAGTCGCCGGGCCGCCTGGGCCAGGGTCTCGCGCCGCACCAATGCCGCCCGCAGACTGGTCAGCTCGCCTTCGCTCAGGGTGGGCAGCCGACGGTACAACTCCTCGGCGATCACCAGCCCCAGGACGGCATCGCCGAGGAACTCCAGCCGCTCGTTGGTGCCTTCGGCGGCCTGCGGGCGCTCGTTGTAGTAGGAGCGATGGGTCAGGGCGAGCCGGAGGAGCGCAGGGTCGAGCGCTGGCAGGCCGAGACGTTCGACGAGCTCGCCCGGCTCGGCCATCGCGGCTACTCCGCGAGCGGCCGGATGCTGTAGTACCGGTCGCGCTGGAACAGCGCGGCCACCTGCTCATCGGCCAGCAGGCGGAGGCGCTCGGCGAAGCTCGGCCAGTGGTCCAGCTCTTGCCGCAATTCCGCGACCGTCAGCGGCTTATTCTCGTTCAGCAGGAACACCCGGAAACAGGCCTCGAGCAGCGGCAGGTCCGGGTGGAGGAACTCGAAGTCCTCCGCACAGTGCTGGCGGATCAGCTCCAGCAGCGGAGCACTCCCCAGGCGGCGGCGCGCCTGGGCGCATAGTCGTTGTTCCAGCATGGCTTCGAACGACCGACCGGTGCGCTCGATCGCAGCGACATCGATCTGAAACCGGGTCGGAAGGGCAGGTGACTGCTCCACGCGTGGCTCATCCTCCTGCAGAAGTCGACGGACGCGGCACAGACCGCGGGGCGCTGAGGCCACAGACGCGACAGGGAGCATCGTTGCGAGCGCGGTGCCGGAATGGCCGCGCCGATTCTACGCGAGGGTGCTGACAGCGTCCAGCCCGCGGACGCTATGCTACCCTTAGCACGATGTTCCTTGACCTCCACTGCCACTCGGTGGTCTCCGACGACGCCCGTGCTACCGTCGAGCAGTACGCGAAGTGGATCGCGGGCTTGCGCCGGAAAGGGTATCGCGTCGATGGGATCGTCCTTACCGAGCACCGCACCTTCGATCAGACGAGCGACTACCGCGCCCTCGAAGATGCCTATGACCTGGCGATCTTCAAGGCCAGCGAGCTCGATACCGACACCGGCCACTTCCTGGTCTACGGGGTGAACGCGGAGCTGCTCCGCCGCTTCGATTTCCGCGATGTCCGGATCGATGCCGTCGAACTGGTGCGCGCCTGTGAGGAGACTGGCGCAATCGCGCTCCCCGCCCACCCAGGGCGCGAACGGGTCAGCTTCATCGACCTGGCCGGAACGCGCGACTTCACGTTGGTGCGCGCGATCGAAGTGCTCAACGGCGGGAGCCGCGACTGGGAGAACGCGCGCGCCCGTGCCCTGGCGCAGGCGCGCGGCTATGTGGGCATCGCGGGCAGCGATGCCCACTTCGTCAACGCCATCGCTCGCTACCTGACCCGCTTCGAGCAGCCGGTGCGCACGATGGATGACCTCGTCGCTGCCATCCGCGCGGGGCGGGTGACGGTGGCCACCCTCGAAGAGACGCGGGTCGCCGCATGAGTCCCATCGAGTTCGACCACAGCCTCCTCGGCCAACCGATCGTCATCGGCCGGAACACCGTGCGGCCGGAGCAGATCGTCGACTATCTCATCGCCAGCGGGGAGGAAGAGGCGCTCACCGCCGCACCGGAAGCACCCCCCCTTTTCGGAATCGCTTTTCTCGGGGAGGTGCCCCCCATCGGCCTGCAGTTTGGCAGCCGTTCCTTCATGGCCGCCCAGGTCTACTGGCCGCTGCAGCCGATCCGGGCGGGCGACGAGCTGACGACGACGACCGTCCTGCGCGAGGTCTATGAGAAGACGGGGCGCTCTGGCCATCTGGTCTTCGTCGTCTGGGAGACCGAGCTGACGAACGGCCGCGGGGAACCTGTCGCTCGCTGTCGCCGCACGATGGTGCACCAGGCATGAGCGTCTGCTTCTTCGAGGACGTGGCGATCGGCGATGAGCTGCCCGTGCAGGAGGACTGCATCGGTCAGGAGCGGGCCCGGCGCTTTCTGGCGGTCCGCGGCCCCCAGCGGAACGAGGGGCGCTTCACCAACCTGGAGGAAGCGCGCCGGCTCGGGTTGCCACGCTTGCTGGTGCCGGGGCCCTTGCTTGCCGCCGTGCTGGCTCGCACCCTTCGCCAGTGGCTGCCGCGGGGGCGCCTGCTCAAGCTCGACCTAGTCTTCCGTCGCAACGTCTGGCAGGAAGTGCCATTTACCCTCCACGGCGTCGTCGTCGATACGGAAGAACGCCCGGAAGGCCCGGCCGTCGACCTCGACCTGCTGGTCGTCGATGCCGAGGGCGAGCGCTGCGTCACCGGCATGGCCACGGTCATCCTTCCCCGTCGGTAGTTGCCATGCGGGTCCGGATTCCACTCGAGCAATCACTCCGCCTGCTCACGCCGGGGCCGGTCGTGCTCGCCTCAGCGGCCCACCGCGAGCGCTTCACCCTCACCCCCATCGGCTGGACCACCCCCCTCAGCGCCCGCCCGCCGCTGGTCGGCCTGGTCGTACGCCCGGACCGCTTCCTCTACGAGCTGATCGTCGCCAGCGGCGAATTCGGCCTCTCGATTGTGAGCGAGCAGGAAGCTGCTGCCCTCTTTCAGTGCGGGGTCATCAGCGGCCGTGTCCAGGAAGATAAGTTCACCGGGTGCGGGCTGCGGGCCGTGGCCGCCCAGCGGATCGGCGCGCCCATGGTCGCCGAAGCGCTCGCCCATCTCGAATGCGCGGTGCTCCGCCTGGCTGAGTACGGCGACCACACCCTCTTCGTTGGCGAAGTCCTGCTCGCCGAGGCCGATGAGCGGGCCTTCGATGGCTGGTGGGGCGCGAGCGAGCGCCGCCCTCTCCACTATCTCGGCGGGAACCGCTTCGCTGCCCTCGGGGAACGATTCGAGGTGGGATGATCGTCGGGTACGCCTTGCTCCGCCTTCACCTTCCCGCTGCCCAGTCGCTGAAGGACAAGCGTCAGGTCGTCCGCTCGGTCCTGGAGCGGGTGAAGGGGCGTTTTAACGTCGCGGCGGCAGAAGTTGGCAACCAGAGCCGGTGGCAGCTGGCCGACATTGGGATCGTCTGCGCCAGCACCGACCACGCGCATGCCGATGCCCTCCTGCGGGCCGTTCGCGAGTATCTCGCCGAGAGCCGGCTGGATATCGAGGTGATCGAGGTGCTCAGCGATACCCTGACGGTCGGATGATGACGCCGTCGGAGTTCCTGGCCGCTCTGCGCGCAGCGCCAGGCTACGCCCAGCAGATCGTCCATCAGGTCACGCTGCCCGCGCGGCCAGCCGTCTACCGCGCCCTCGCCTCTCCACTGCCGGCACTCCTCCAGGAGCGGCTGCACCAGCTTGGGATCGCCCAGCTCTGGTCGCACCAGGCAGAAGCGGTCGACGCCGCGCGCCGGGGCGAGCACGTGATCGTGGCCACCAGCACTGCCAGTGGCAAAAGCCTCTGCTATCACCTGCCGGTCATCGAGGCGCTCCTTGCCGACCCCAGCACCCGGGCGCTCTACCTCTTCCCTACGAAGGCGCTGGCGCAGGACCAGCTGCGCGCTCTGCGCCGCCTCGCGCCGGAGTGCCGCGCCGCGACCTTCGACGGCGATACTCCGCTCCCCGATCGCCGCCAGGTGCGCGAACGGGCCCAGATTATCCTCACCAACCCGGACATGCTCCACCTCGGGATCCTTCCCGCTCACGCCAGCTGGGGCCCCTTCTTCCGCCACCTTCGCTTTGTCGTAATCGATGAGGCGCATAGCTACCGCGGAGTCTTCGGCAGCCACGTCGCCAACGTGCTGCGCCGGCTGCGGCGGATCTGCGCGGCAGCCGGCAGTCGACCCGTCTTCCTGGCTACCAGCGCGACGATCGGCAACCCTGGCGAGCACCTGGAACGCCTGGTCGGTGAGCCAGCAACGGTGGTCGCTGCCGATGGGTCACCCCACGGCCCGCGGCAACTCGTCTTCTGGAACCCGCCGCTGCTCGGGGAAGCGCTCGCCGGCTGCCGCAGCGCAAACGCCGAGGCGGCAGCGCTGCTGGCCGCGCTCGTCCGCGCTCGGCTGCGGACGATCGTCTTTACCCGAACGCGCAAGCTGGCTGAATTGGTGGCGGTCTACGCCCGCGAGCGCCTCCGTCGCGATGGCGACCTCGCCGACCGCATCGCCGTCTACCGGGCCGGGTACCTTCCCGCTGAGCGCCGCGAGATCGAACGCCGCCTGTTCAACGGGGAGCTACTCGCTGTGGTGGCGACCACTGCGCTGGAACTTGGGATCGATGTCGGTGACCTGACGGCAGCGGTGCTGACCGGCTATCCGGGGTCGGTCGCCAGCACCTGGCAGCAGGCTGGGCGGGCCGGGCGGGGAGAGGACGAGTCGCTCGTCGTCCTGATCGGGCTGGACAACCCCCTCGACCAGTACCTGATGCGCCACCCGGACCACCTGCTGACTGCCCCGCGCGAGCACGCGTGGATCAACCCCGAGAACCCCACCATCCTGGCGAGCCACCTGCTCTGCGCTGCTCACGAGCTGCCACTGGGGGCAGAAGACCTGGCGCTGTTTGGCGAGGGCCTGCTCGGAGCGCTGGGAAGCCTCGCCGCGGCAGGGTACCTCCGTCAGCAGGGCGACTACTGGTTTCCGACCGCTATCGTCAGCGCGCCCGCCCGGGCGGTGAACATCCGGGCGGGGAGCGAGGAACCGGTGACCCTGCTGGTTGGCGGGCAACCGCTCGAAACGGTCGAGGCCACGCTGGCACCGCTCCAGCTCCACCCGGGCGCGGTCTACCTGCACCAGGGAGAGAGCTATCTCGTCGAAACGCTCGACCTCGCGGCTCGGCTGGCCCGCGCCCGGCCGGTCGATCTTCCCTACTACACAGTGGCCGACGAGCAGACCGACCTGCGCATCCAGCATGTCTCCCAGACGCGCCCAGCCGGGCGGACGACGGCGTTCCTGGGGGAGGTGGCGATCCGCTCCCAGGTGGTCGGCTTCAAGCGCAAGCGCATCTTCAGCGAAGAGGTGCTCAGCCGTGAGCCGCTCGCTCTCCCACCCCAGCAGTTCACGACGGCCGCGTGCTGGTGGACCCTTCCCGCTACGCTGCGGGCCCCGCTCGAGCGGCAGGGGGGTGAGTTCGCTGGGGGGCTCCACGCTGCGGAGCACGCCTGTATCGGGCTGCTGCCGCTCTTTGCCCTCTGCGATCGCCGTGACATCGGCGGGGTGTCCACCCCGCTCCACCCTGATACCGGCCTGCCTACCATCTTCATCTACGATGGCCACCCGGGTGGGGTCGGGATCGCCGAGCGTGGCTACGCGGAACTCGAAGCGCTCTGGACGACCACCCTCCAGGTGCTGCGCGACTGTCCCTGCCAGGATGGCTGCCCGAGCTGCATCCAGAGCCCCAAGTGCGGCAACCTCAACGCCACGCTGGATAAACATGCGGCTACCTGGCTGCTGGAATGGCTGCTCGGGGAGCAAGCGGAGCGCTAGGGCCCCTGCCAGCCAGGACAACGCAGCCCCCTCTGGTATAATCGCTGCAGGACCACGCATTGGGCCGCTGGCGCGTACCGAGCGGGGGGGGAGCGCGTTTGGGCTCGGAGCCAGCGGCCGCCTCGTTCACTGACGAGCGGGAGAGGTCAGGGGTGCTAACACCGCCGATTATCGAGACCGGGCTCGCTCGCGCCGATGTGGAACTGCTGCGCCGGATCGAGGCGGGGATCCCGCTCTTCGCGGACCTCAGCCACGCTGACGTCCTCCTCTGGGTGCGCGGCGCCGAGCCGGGGCTGGCCGTCGTGTGGGCCCAGGCCCGCCCGGCACCGGTGGCGCCGGTGTTCACCGACGAGCTGGTCGGTACCACCCAGAGCAAGAAGGAAGAGCCGGCTGTCCTGCAGACCCTCGCCCGTGGGCGCTCGACCCGGGTCTTCAATAGCCGGGGCGAGAGCCACGCTCCAACGGCCCAGGAGGTGTACCCCGTCCGTTCGCCTCGCAGCGGGGTGATCGCCGCGCTGAGCGTCGAGGCGCACCTGCTGGAATACGAGCGGATGCGCAAGAAGAGCCCGGTCTTCCGCAAGGCGCTGGAGCGCATTCAGGAGATGTTGCTCCACGGCCAGCTGGCGAGCGCGCGCACCCTGAGCCGCCTGGGCGAGCACGATGGGCTCCTCGTCGTCGACAGCAAAGGGGAGATCCAGTACATCAGCGGGATCGCCGAGAACCTCTACCGCAAGCTTGGGCACACTGGGAGCCTACTCTCGATCCCGCTCGCTGACCTGGACGGACGCCCAACCCTGGCCGAGGAAGCGATTGCTGCTGGGCGCTGCCTCGAACGCGAAGCCCGCCAGGAGGAGCTGGTCTGGATCCGGCGGGCAGTGCCGATTCTCGCGGAGCCCGGGCTTGCCCGCGCTGGCCAGCCTGAGCGCTTCGCGGGAGCCCTGGTCATCATTCAGGACGTTACCGAGGAGCGCCAGCGCGAGCTCGCCCTGCGTATCAAGACCGCGATGATCAAAGAGATCCATCACCGGGTCAAGAACAACCTCCAGACCATCGCAGCGCTCCTCCGCCTCCAGGCGCGGCGGAGCGAGAACCCGGAGGTGGCCCGGCTGCTCCAGGATAGCGTGGCACGCATCCTCTCGGTGGCAGTGGTGCACGAATTCCTCTCCCACGATGAGGACGCCATCATCAACATCCGCGAGGTGTGCGCTCGGATCGTCTCGGAGGTCACCCACGGCATCCTTGACCCTGAGAAGCAGCTGACGATCGAGCTGGAGGGGGAGAACGTCTACCTTCCCGCCCAGCAAGCTACGTCGATCGCGCTGGTGGTAAACGAGCTGCTCCAGAACTCGGTCAAGCACGGCTACCCCACCAAAAGCGAGGGCCGGATCACCATCCGGCTGGCGGAGACGCCCCAGCAGCTGACAATTACGATCCGCGACGATGGGGTCGGGCTCCCTCCTGGGATGGCCGCGGAGACGGATGGTAACCTTGGGTTACAGATCATTCGTACCCTGGTGCGGGATGACCTGCGGGGGGAGTTCACGCTGACCAGCACGAACGGAAGCGGTGTCACCGCACGGGTCATCGTTCCCCGGCTGCCCGCGCGGCAGCGGGTCGCTAGCGGACGCTAGGCGACGGCTGCAAGGAGAGCAACCATGCCCGCGACACGAGTAGTGATTGCTGATGACGAATCGATTATCCGGATGGACCTGCGGGAGATGCTGACGAACCTGGGCTACCTGGTCGTC